>JBHWRM010000050.1:0-18726 GCA_043426695.1 Corynebacterium sp.
CGCGGCGTCGTCGTCTAGAAGACGAGGTTGACGAGCAGCACGTAGAACACCGTCCCCAACAGAATGGACTGGGTGGCGGAGCGGCGCCACAGATGCCAGACGGTCGTGAAGGCCACCGCGATGAGCAGGGAGGCCAGGCCGCCGGGGGCGCCCATCCGGTCGGCGGCAGTGTAGATCACGAGGATGCTCATCACGCCCACGGGCATGCCCATGCCGAGCCAGGCAACGAGCTTGGATTCCCGGAAGGAACGCAGGGCCGCAAAGGGCAGGCCGCGCAGGGCGACGGTGACGATACACAGCGGGAGCAGCACGCCGATGGTGGTGCCGAGGCTCACGCCGGCGGGCAGGCCGTAGCTGCCGGTGGCCTCGGCCACGTGGACAGCGTCGGCTGCCAGAACTGTGGACTGGGTGCTCATACTTCCTGCCTTTCGTCCCCGGTGCGCCAGCGCAGCTGCAGGGCGCGGTCCAGACCCGGGAGGTAGAAACGGGCGAGCAGCACGGCGAAGTAGAGCAGCATCGCGATCATCAGCATGTTGCCCGGGGAGACCAGCAGCGCCACCACGGCGGTCACCACAGCCGTGAGGACCAGGGAGATATCCCTGGTGGCGAGGAAGGACTCGATCAGCAGCACAACGAACAGCGCGGTGAGCGCGAACTCCATGCCCTCGAGTTGCCAGGGGATGGCGTCGCCGAAAAGGGCGCCGAGGACTCCCCCACCGACCCACGCGCACTGCAGGGTGATCTGGATGGCGATGACCTGGCGGCCGGTGAAACGCTGATTGGGGTTGGCGCTGACGATCGCATAGGTCTCGTCTGTCAGCGCGTAGATGCCATAGGCACGGGCGGCTCTGCTGCGGATGACCTGCAGCGGGTAGTTCAGGGCATAGAAGACGTGGCGGAAGTTCACCAACAGCCCGTAGAGCGCGGCTGAGAGCGGTCCCACTCCCCCGGTGACGAGGCTGAGCGCCAGGAACTCCATCGAGCCGGCGTAGATCACCAGGGAGAAGATCGGCGCCCAGAACCACGCGAAGCCCATCTGGGTCAGCAGGATGCCAAAGGCCAGGCCGAGTGGGACCATGCCGAGACCCACCGGCATGGCCAGCCCGATGGCGTGGCGGATGCCGCCCTGGTCGAGGTTCCTCTCTTCGGTACGCCGCGGGCTAGCCAAGGATCTCCTCGCAGCCAACCGCAATCCAGGACTTCGCACGCTTGGGTTTATCCCCGCAGGAGGACACCACCATGACGCTGTCCCGGCGCTCCATGCGGACCCGGAAGCGCAGGTCGGAGGCGGTATCTTCCACCACACGGACGGCGACGTCGGCGGACTGCGTGGTCTCCTCGTCGCTGTTCTCCGGGGTTTCCTCCCAGGACGTCAGCGCGGCGAGGCCGACGGGCAGACCACGGTCGTCGAGCTCGTGGGCCACGCGGAGTTCGGCGGCCTGGCTGGCGGGGTCGAGGCAGCCACGGCCGCGGTTGCCCTGCAGCCAGAGCTCGCCACGCTGGGCGTGCTCCACCATGTTGCGCGCCCCGCCTTCGGCCATGCGACCGAAGGAGTAGTTGGCGGGTAACAGGAGCATGGAGGGTGCGAAGCGGTGCCCCTTGGTGTGGGAGGACTCCCAAATGATCGGGTCGATGGGATCTGTCACGGAATGATCGTCGAATTCGGCGTGCTCCGGGTTCACGGGTCCTGCCCCCACCCCGGCGGCATCGGCGTGGTCCAGTTCCTCGGCGCACGCGCTGTTCGGGCTGGATTCTCCCCCGACGGCGGCGTCGTCGAAATGCTTGCTCAGCGCAGCGGCGAGCGGGCGGCCGCGGACGGCGCAGCAGCGGTCGCGGCGGCCGTGGGTGCAGACCAGCAGGATGGGGTGGTCGACGCGGCGGGCGCCCGGGGTGTTGCCCGGGGTGCTCAGGTCGACGTCCAGGAGGGCCTCGACGTCTGGCAGGTCCATTCTTTCGAGGATGGGTTCGGTGCCGGTGGCCCAGGCGATGTAGAGCACCCGGGTGTTGTTGCAGCGACGGTCCTGGCCTTCCCGGCCGGGGCGGCGAATGAACTGGAGCTCTGCCCCGTTGTCCTTGAGGAAGGTTTTGATCTTCGCGTTCAGTTCGGCGCCGAAGGCGGTGCCGTCGAGGATGTCGTGCCCCCAGCCGGTGTAGAACTCCAGGCAGAGGACGATTTTTCCGGGTTTTGCGGTGCCAGCGAGTTGTTCTCCGGTGAAGGTAGAACAAATGGTGGGGGCGTCATCAAGCTGTTCAGTGGTGAACTCGTGTGGCGAGACTCCCGCGAGTGGATTTCTGCTGGTAGCCATAACTGACAAGGTACCAAACGGAAGGCCTTAGGCAGACCTAAGCGGCCGGATCGGTTGATCGCGGCCGCTTAAGGATTCACGGACTCACGCCCGTGGTGTGAGTGACAGACCCACGGGTGCTTTTAGGAGCTGAGGGAAACGCTGCCAGATGGCTTGGACGCGCCCTTCTTCACGGTGATCTTCGGACCATTGTCGAAGACCTTGTAGTTGTTGATGGCTGCGCCAACCTTTGCGCCACCACCGGTGGTGAAGGTGCCTTCCTCCGAGCCGGCCTCCCAGGTGAAGTCGACAACCAGGGACTCGTGGGTGCTGACCTTGCTGTCGCCCTTGAAGATCAGGCCTTCCTTCAGGCCGACGTTGACCTGCTTGACGCCGTCGTTGGTGGTCACACCGTACTGGCTCTGGTCGATCTGCTTGATTTTGCCACCGAGGAAGTCGTTTTCGAAGGTCTCGACCTTAACCAGCTGGAAGCTCTCTGGCATGCGCTCGATGAGGTCGCTGACCTTGGTCTTGCCCTTCACGCCCTGAATCTTGATGCGGGTCTTGACGGTCGCGCCCGGACGCACGGTATCGGAACCGGTGACGAACTGCTTGTAGACATCCACGTTCCAGGCCGGACCGCCGACGTTACCGAGCTTGACCTCCTTGCCCTGGGCCTGCTCCAGGTCTCCCGGAGAGGAGGAGCCGAGGCTACCCAGGCTACCCAGCGGGTTTGCGCTTGCGGCGGTCACGCCGCCCATGGCGACGGCCGTCGCTGCGGTGAGGGCAATGGTGGCCTTGCCGATTGCATTGATCTTCTTGGTCGCCATTTCTTTGGCCCCTTTCATACTGACCCGCGCGGATGCGCTGGTCTTTTGTCTTTGAGAACTGGGATCTGGGCGCACTGAGCGGTCCCGCCTGTCGCTTGCCGAAGGTCTAGTGCTCTGAAATAGCCCCGGCTCACCCCAGTGCCTGGAAGCTTACTATCTCCTTAGCACCAGTACATTCCTTTGGAAAACTATTTCTGTTTTATTCTCACGCCCCGCTCCCATTTGCCCTGGTCTTTGGTGCTCACGCAGCTCAGCAGCCCTCAGTAAGTCGCCTCGATTCGCCACTTCTGACCCTTGCATACCAACAGGTAGGCACCCTCATCGGTGGCGACCTGCAGACGCGCGTAGCGCTTCCCTTCGGCCCACCACTGCTCATCCACGGGCCAGGGGCCAGCCCACCCCCGGATGGGTAGTATCCGGTTACCCCACCGCAGCCGTTGGGGTGACTCACTCATCAGACCCCGGCCGGTCACGTGCACGGGTTGCTCGCGATCGCCGAGCACCGTGATCGATGCGGCTGGGTGTCCCGCGTTGGGGTTAGCAGCTTCACCCACGGTCGCGGGCAGCGGCGCGGGCAGCTCACCCCGCCACTGGGTCGTGGGCAGCGCGGCGACTTCCTCGGGCACTTCCTCGCCATAGGGCAGTGTGAGCACGCGTCCGCCAATGGCGCGTCCACCCCGATGGACGACCTGTTGAACGGCGGCCATGCCGATGAGGGCCTGCGCGCGCCCAGCGGCGGCGCGGGCTGCACGTAGCCCCTCGTCCGCCCCACCCCAGAGTGGCTCGGCGATGGTGCCCGCGGGCACCGTTTCAACCGGGAGCAGCTCGATGGCGACCACGCCGGTGGCGGAGTCCTCGAAACCATCCTGCTCCGGCTCACCAACTTTGGCGCGTAGCCGGGTGATCCAGCCATCGAGTTGCCAGCGGACACGCTGGGCGGTGTCCTCTTCCGTCAGGGGCTCGCGGCAGCGCCAGGCGCGTTCCACCACGGTGGGGCCGGTGTACTCCGCGGGCGGGTTGAGGTGTACCCGCACGGTCAGCCGGAGGCAGGCCTCCCCGCGCCGGAAGAGTTCCCCATGCAGCCGGGCGGCGGCCTGACGGGCAACGAAGGCCGCGGTTTCGGTGTTCTGAATAGGTTCTTCTACCTGGTGCAGCACCTCGACGGGCTGAATAGGGCGCTGCGGGGAGACCTCCCGGCCGGGCTCGCCGCATGCCACACGGTGCCAGTACACAGCCTCGGCGCCGAAGCGCCCCGCCACGTGCTTTCGCCCCAGTGCCGCGAAGTCTCGTAGGGTGCGCACCCCCAGCTCCTGCAGGGTGCTCACCAACTCGGCGGGGGCGCTCAGCACAGCTTCCACCGCCAAAAGCCCGATGGGCAGGGTGGGCACAAAACTAGAGTTTCCGCCGGCCGGGACGTGCATCCCGCGGCGGGCTGCCCACACGGCGGGCATCAGGTCGTCGGCGGTGCCGGCCAGACACTCCACTCCTAGCCGGGCCGCGGAGTCCAGCAGGAGTTCGACGGCGGCAGCCTCCCCGCCGTAGTAATTCGCCAGCGGCCTGGTGGGCAATGCAACGAGACCCGGGCGCAGCGTTTCCACCCCGGCTGCCACCTCCATGAGGGCGGCCACGATGTCCTCGTGGATCGTGGCCTCCTGCACCGGGTCGGCGTGCGCGTGCCGAAGCTCCGGGCAGGTTGCGAGCGCGTGACGCTGCTTCATCCCCTGGCGCACTCCCTGCGCCCGCGCAGCGGCGTTACAGGCCTGGACGCGATACTCCGCGATCGTGGCAGCGGGCCGCAGCATGTCCCAGCCGCGGGCAAGCCCCACGGCATAGACCGGGAAATCCGGGAACCACAGGACGGTCACGCGTTCAGCCGCAGCAGCGCCAGCTTCGGCACTGACCTTCCCCCGGCCAGTCACAGCGCCACCTCGATCCGTCCCTGATCGACCTGACTGCCTGCACCATCGCGGCGGCCCGTCAACTCCGCCGTGATGCGCTGCGGCGGCTGCCCCTTGCCCCAAACGCGCCCGGTCACACCGACCGAGCGGATGCGCCCGCTCCCCCGGCCCAGCCCGTGAACACCAGACACCCGCACGTCAAGGTTCAGCCGCGCACCCGGCCAGGGCGCGCCGCAACTCAGTAATGCGCAACTACTCTTACGCAGCCTCGCCTCCACGGGGCGCGCGAAGGTGGGCGTGACCCGCTGGACGGGCACGTAGACGACCAGGTCCACCCCCTCCGCCAGCGTCGAGAGCACCGCCCCGACGTGCGGTGCGGGGTCCGGCACGATAATCAGCCGGGAGAGCTCCCCTCCCGCCGCAGCGACGGCTGCCAGCGCGAGGTTCGGGTAGCCCACCACCGCCGCACACCCACCGTTCGCGGTGACATGCGCAAGAATATCGACGACCGCGGCAGGGCAATCCGCCATCGCGGTCACCGCCCCACGCGCCAGCCCACCGCCAGCAAGCTGGCCCGCGAGCCACTCGGGCATGCCGAGTGCCCGCGCCCGCCCCACCGTCGCAGGCTCGGGCGCAACCGCGCGCAGCGGCGACACCACCCGGGTAGATCCCGCCTCCCGCTCTGTGCGCTGAGGCTGCACCACCCCCTGAAGCCCAGCCGCGTTCTGGGGCTCAGCCGCGCTCTGAAGTTCCGCTACGCCTCGAGGTTCCGCCGCATGCTGAGCCGTGGCCGCAGTCCGCGCCGCAGCACGGCTGCTTTTAATCTTCTCGATCGCATGAACAATATTGCTCTCATCGATCAGCATGGGCACAGCTCTCCCTTCTCTATATCGACACCATCAGCTCAGGAAACATACAGGTCAGCCCCGCTCCCGCCGGGCTTTAAGGTTGAGTTCACAGCTCCGGCCAGGCCGACCGGGTTGACGTCCTAAAAAATAGAAAACACACCAGACATGTCGAACAGGTGTTCTAATTTAGGGATTCTAGACCCACCTGACGCGGTTCGCCAACGCCCTGTTCACCGCCGAAAAAGACCGCACCGCCGCAAGGAACTAGACTCGTCACATATGAGCAAAAAGAACCAGCCCCGCAAGAACGCCCAGCGCCCCACCCCGCAGCGCTCGCCGCGCACTCAGCAGGCCAGCTCAGCGCAGGACAAGCAGGGCAGCGCCCCCGGCGAGGCGACCATCCTCGTCCGCGCTCCCGAGGGCGTGCGCGCCATCGCATCCCTCCTGCTCGGGCTCGGCGTGGCGGCGATGGTCATGCCGCTGGCGACGACCTGGCAGGTCATGGTGCTGGTCATCGCCATCGGGGCGGGCTTCCTCGTGACTTTCAGCCACCCCTACCGCAAGAAGGTGCGCGCGGCCGTGGAGTCGACGGGCCGGAAGTACAAGACCTCCGTCGCGCAGATCATGCCGCTATTCCCCCTCTGGCTCGCCCTGATGATCCTGCCCGCCTTCCAGATCCACTCCTGGGTGGCAGCGCTGATCGTGCTCGCTCTGGCCGGAGCCTATGCGTGGGTCTCCTTCCCCAGCATCGACGGCACCCGCTACCTCGCCGAGCCCGGAACCGGGCAGATTCGAGACGGCGCTTAGCTCCCCCACGCATAAGAAAAGCGCGCCGCATCTCATCGTGCGACGCGCTTTTCTGCTTGAGGAGCACCCCGCGAAGGGCGCCTCAAGCGGCTGGAATTACTCCCACTCGATGGTTCCCGGTGGCTTGCTGGTGATATCCAGAACCACGCGGTTAACATCCGCCACCTCGTTAGTGATGCGGGTGGAAACCTTCTCCAACACGTCATAAGGGATGCGGGACCAGTCGGCGGTCATGGCATCCTCGCTGGAGACCGGGCGCAGGACGATCGGGTGACCGTAGGTACGGCCATCACCCTGCACACCCACAGAGCGCACGTCCGCGAGCAGGACGACCGGGCACTGCCAGATCTCGCCGTCCAGGCCAGCGGCGCTGAGCTCCTCGCGGGCAATCTTGTCGGCTGCGCGCAACGTCTCCAGGCGCTCCTCATTGACCGCACCGATGATGCGAATGCCCAGGCCCGGGCCCGGGAACGGCTGGCGAGCGACGATAACCTCCGGCAGGCCGAGCTCGCGGCCCACGGCGCGGACCTCGTCCTTGAACAGCTGGCGCAGCGGCTCGACCAGGTGGAACTCGACATCATCCGGCAGGCCACCGACGTTGTGGTGGCTCTTGATGTTCGCGGTACCGGAGCCACCGCCGGATTCGACGACGTCCGGGTACAGGGTGCCCTGGACCAGGAAGTCCACGGTGGAGCCCTCCGGAGCGTCAGCAAGCACACCTGCGACGGCGCGCTCGAAGGAGCGGATGAATTCCGCGCCGATAGCCTTGCGCTTGGCCTCCGGGTCAGTCACGCCGTCCAGGCGCTTCAGGAAGGCCTCGCGCTCGTCCACGGTGACCAGCTTCGCACCGGTCGCGGCGACGAAGTCGTTCTCCACCTGCTCGCGCTCCCCCGCGCGCAGCAGGCCGTGATCCACGAACACACAGGTCAAGCGGTCACCGATGGCACGCTGCACGATCGCGGCGGCCACGGCGGAGTCCACGCCACCGGACAGGCCACAGATGGCGCGGCCATCCTCGCCGATCTGCTCACGAACCTGCTCGATGAGCTCCTCAGCGATGTTGGAGGCGGTCCAGTTCTGCTCCAGGCCCGCGACCTCCGTGAGGAAGCGCTCCAGCACCTCCTGGCCGTGCGGGCTGTGCATGACCTCCGGGTGGTACTGCACGCCGGCCATGCGGCGATCCAGGCACTCGAAGGCGGCGACCGGCGCACCGGCGGACTTCGCGGTAACGGTGAAGCCCTCCGGGGCCTGCGAGACCGCATCGCCGTGGCTCATCCAGGCCTTGTGCGAGCCCAGGCCCGCGTGCAGCACGCCGCCGTCATCGAGGATCTCGACCTCGGTGCGACCGTACTCGCGCTGCCCCGTCTCGGAAACGGTGCCGCCGAGCGCGTGCGTCATGGCCTGGAAGCCATAGCAAATGCCAAACACCGGCACGCCCAGCTCCAGCAGCTCCGGCCGCAGGGCCGGTGCACCATCGGCGTAGACCGAGCTCGGACCACCCGACAGCACGATGGCCGCAGGGTTCTTGGCCTTGATTTCTTCAATGGTGGCGGTGTGCGGAACAACCTCGGAATAAATCCGGGCCTCACGCACGCGACGCGCGATCAACTGTGCGTACTGCGCGCCGAAATCCACCACGAGGACTGGCTGATGATTTTGGTGATTCACGCTGCTCATCCTATCGCATATATGGCTAGTCCCCCACGGGGTGGGTAACACCCGTGGGGGACGTCCCGACTCATTTGGTGGACTGCCTCATGGCCGGCCCCGATTGACCGCGCGGTTGGCAGGCTCAGCTGGCAACCCCAGCTGGAATCCTCGTTGCCCGCTTAGTGCGCGAGGTCTTCCTTCGGCTCGTGGTGGTGCTTCCAATTCGGCACCGCGCTGTTGACCGCGAGGTCCAGGTGGCCGCCCACCGTGGTGATCTCGGCGTCGATCCCGAATACGCTCATCAGCCGCTCCGGGGTGAAGACCTCGTGCGGGGTGCCGGACTTCACGAGCGCGCCGTCCTCCAGCAGCACGATCTGGTCGCAGTAACGGGAAGCCAGCCCCAGGTCATGCATCGCGACGATCACGCACACATTGTGATCGGCCGCGAGGTGCCGCAGCTGCTCCATGAGGCGGAACTGGTGGTGGATGTCCAGGTGGTTCGTCGGCTCATCCAGCACCAGCACCTTCGCGCTCTGCGAGATAGCGCGGGCCAACTGGACGCGCTGCTGCTCACCGCCGGACAGGGTATTCCACGCGCGATCCATCAGGTGGGCGACGTCCGCGTGCTCCACCGCGTGCGAAATGGCGTTGTGGTCCTCGTCCGTCTGCCGGGCGAACGGCCCCTTAGAAACCATCCGGGACAGCTCGACGACCTGCCGGACCAGCAGCTCGGAGTTCGCGTTACCGTGCTGCGCGACGAACGCGACCTGCTTGACCTTCTCGCGTCGGCTGTAGCTGCGCAGCGGGGCGCCGTCGATCATGACGTCACCGTCGAAGTCGACGACGTCGGCGACGGACTTCAGCAAGGTGGACTTACCGGCACCGTTGGGCCCCACCAGCGCGGTGATCGTGCCCGCCTCGAAGGAGGCGTCCACGTTGGCCACCGTCGGGGTGGACTTGCGGTGGTAGGTAATGGAGACGTTCTGGATTTCTACGATGCTCATACTCGCTGCCCCCGGTTCAGGATGAAGAAGAACAGTGGCACGCCGAGCAGTGCGGTGAACACACCGACCGGGACCTCCTGCGGTTGGAACACGCTACGGGCCAGCGCGTCGGTGAACACCAGCAGGATCGCACCGACCAGGGCAGACAGCGGGATGAGGCGCGCGTGGGCTGACCCCACGATCATGCGTACCGCGTGGGGCACGAGCAGGCCGATGAAGCCAATCGCACCGACGGCGGAGACGGTCGCCGCCGTCATGAGGGCGACCAGGATCAGCACCGAGGCGCGCACACCGACGACGGGCACGCCCATCGACTTCGCGGTCTCGTCACCGAAGCTCATGGCGTCCAGGTAGCGGGACATCATCCAGATCAGCAGGCTGGTGATGACCACGCTGACCAGCACGATCCACATCGTGTTGGCGCGGGAGGCGCCCATCGCGCCCAGCAGCCAGAAGGTGATGCCGCGGACGGACTCCGCGTCGCCGCGGGCAACCAGGATGAGGCTGGTGATGGCCGAGAAGAACTGGCCGACCAGCACACCGGTGAGCACCACGCGGGTGGAGACGAATCCCGTGCCGCGCAGCAGGAGCATCAGCAGGCCGAAGCTCAGGAGGGCACCGATGGCCGCGCCACCGGTCAGGCCCAGTGCGAAGCTGACGGGCATGAGCAGCAGGGCCACGACCGCACCGGTGGAGGCACCGTAGGAGACACCCAGCAGGTACGGCTCCGCGAGGTCGTTACGAGTGATCGCCTGCAGCGAGGCACCCGCGACCGCCAGACCCGCACCGACGAAGATTCCCATGACAATGCGCGGAATGCGCAGGTCAAAGAGGATGGACTGGCGGATCAGGCTGGGCGCGGGGCGGCTATCGCTGGCGAAGATGCCGAGCTTGTGGGTGATCGAGCCCCAGACCTCGTCGCGAGTCAGCGTGGCAGCACCCATGAACAGGGCCATGTAGCAGACCAGTGCCAGCAGGATCAGCCCGACGACCCACGCCACCCAGGTGGGCACGCGGCGCGCGGGTGCGAGCTTCGTGCCTTCCAGGGGGGATGCCTTCGTGCCCTTATCGGGCTCGCGGCGAGTGTCCGTGCTCGATGCCATACTTAGTTCTTCCAGTTCTTCACGTACTCAGCAACGTCCTCGAGCGGCTCGTAGGACTGGACGGAGCCGGACAGGCCGATGCCCTTCACGATGACGTAGCGCTTCTCCTTCACGGCCTTGAGGTTACGGGTTGCCGGGTCCTTCTCCAGCATCTCGATCTTCTCCTCCGCTTTATCTCCCGGTGCGCCGCGACCCGGCAGGTCAGCGAGGACGATGAAATCCGGGTCCTTGTCAGCCAGAGCCTCCCAGCTAAGCTCCGGCCATGCCTCGTTGGCGTCGTCGAAGACATTCTTCACACCGGTCAGCTCGAAGATGTCCTGCGCGATGGAGAGCTTGCCGCCGACGTACGGTGCGCCGTCGAAGATGGAGTACAGCAGGGCGCCGGAGAGATCCTTCGGCGCGTCCTTGACGCTCTCCTTGGCCGCGTCGACGTGCTCCTTGTGCTTCTTCTCGAGCTCCTTGGCGGTGTCCTCGGCACCGAAGAGCTGGCCGAGCTGCTGGTAGTCCTTCAGCAGGAGGTCGTAGGCGTTCTTGCCCTCGTTGCCGTCCTTGTCGCGGCACTCAACGTTGGAGTGCCAGGTCGCAACACCGAGTTTCTTCCACTCCTCGCGAGTGCCGGACTGATCGTCAGTGTAGATGGACTCGAACGGCGAGACGATGGCGTCCGGGTCCACCGTGCGGATCTGCTCGGCGGTGGCGATCTCCGGGGAGACCTCCGTGGCCTTCTTCATCTCCTCCTCGTAGCCCTCCAGCGGGGCGTCCTTCTGGTGGGAGTAGCCGGCGAGCTTATCGCCAAGACCGAAGGCGAGGACGTTATCCGTGGTGCCCTGCTCGACAGACATGATGCGCTCGGCTGGCTTATCCAGGTGCATCGTGAAGCCGCAGTTGCTGAACTCGAAGCCCTGACCCGAAGCGTTGGTCTGGGCATCCTGTGCCCCGTTTTCGCCGGCATCCGAGCACGCCCCGAGGACGAGAGCTCCGGAAGCCAGAATGCTCATGAGACCAGCTGTGCGGAGCTTGTGTGCGCGCTTCATATAATCCTCCAAAAGAAGTTGAGTCAATCGCCAATGCAATAAGGCAGTTAAGTTTCAACCTACCGAGTGAATATTTGATTGTCATTTGGGAAATGAAGAAAGCGGTCGAACTCACAGGCAGGAGTTCGACCGCTTTCTTCTTCTGACTTTTCCGGCGCTTCGCTGCACCCTTAATCAGGCGTTAATTCGCGCTGAGCCAATCATTTCTGTGCGCTATTTTCGCGGCTCTAGCGAACCGCGATATCTACCTTCTGGAACGCCTTGACCTCGGTATAACCGCACTTCGCCATGGAGCGGCGCAGACCACCCACCAGGTTCTCGTGGCCCAGCGGGTCCGGAGTCGGACCGAAGAGCAGCTGGTTCAGCGGCACGGAGGTCGGCGGCAGCAGAGCATCCACGGTGCCACGTGGCAGCTTCGGGTGTGCTGCGCTGGAAGGCCAAAACCAGTTCGGGGCGCCAGCCTCCTCCGCGGCGGCCAGGGGTGCGCCAAGAGCGACGGCATCCGCGCCACAGGCAATCGCCTTGGCGATATCGCCGGAGCAGGAGAGCTCGGAGTCCGCGATGACGTGCACGTAGCGGCCACCGGTCTCGTCCAGGTAGTCGCGGCGGGCGGCGGCGGCGTCGGCGATGGCGGTGGCCATCGGGACGTCGATACCCAAAGACTGGCTGTTGGTCACCGGGCCCGCGCCCACGATCACGCCGGCCGCGCCGGTGCGCATCAGGTGCATGGCGGTGGTGTAGTCCACCACTCCCCCGGCGATGACCGGAACGTCCAGAGAGCCGATGAACTCCTTGAGGTTCAGCGGCTCACCGTCGGTGTCCACGTGCTCTGCGGAGATCAGGGTGCCCTGAATGACGAGCAGGTCGATACCGCCGGCGATCAGCGTCGGGGCGAGCTCACGGGCACGCTGCGGGGAGACGCGCACGCCGAAGCGCACGCCCGAGTCACGCACCTGCTGCAGTCGCTCCTGAAGCAGGTCCAGGTCCAGCGGCTGCTGGTGCAGGCGCTGCAGCACCTGGTTCGCGGCGAACTCCGGGGTTTCCAGCGCCTCGGCCGCAACGTCCTCATCCGCACCCTCATTGAAGGAGCCGAAGTAACCGCGCTCGGCAGCGGAAACAATCTCGCCGAAGGCGGCGTCGAGGTCCTTCGCACGACCCCACAGGCCCTCCGCGTTGATGACGGGCAGCCCGCCGGCCTTGCCGAACTCGATGGCGAACTCCGGGCTGACCACGGCGTCGGTCGGGTGCGTCATGATCGGGAAGTCGAACTCATAGGCATCGATGCGCCAGGAGGTGTCCACGTCCCGGGAGGAACGCGTGCGCCGCGAGGGCACGATGTCGATCTGGTTGAGTCCGAAGACCTGGCGTGCGGAGCGACCGCGGCCGATGTCCTTGTATTCCTGCATGTTGGTCCTTATTTCGTGGGCCAGCGGGGTGCGCTGCGGTGGTGTGGGCGGCGCACCCCGCTGGTCAGGGGTGGGAGGCTTATCTCTGGAACGAGGCTAACCCGTGGTGGTGGGCTCCGGCGGTGTGCACGAAGCCAGCCGAATGGGGTTTAGCGGTTCGGGTCGTAGTTCGGTGCGGTGGCGATGCCCTGCACGTCGTGCGGGTGGGACTCGCGCAGGCCAGCGGAGGTGATGCGCACGAAGCGAGCGTTGTTCAGCTCCTCGATCGTGGCGGCACCCGTGTAGCCCATGGCGGCGCGCAGGCCACCGACCTGCTGGTGGAGGATCTGGTCCAGGTGCCCGCGGAACGGCACACGACCCTCGATGCCCTCCGGCACCAGCTTCTCCTCGGACTTCACGTCGGCCTGGAAGTAGCGGTCCTTGGAGTAGGAACGCTTCTCGCCGGTCAGGCCACGGCCCTGCATCGCACCCAGGGAACCCATGCCGCGGTAGCGCTTGTACTGCTTGCCGCCAACGGTGACGACCTCACCCGGGGTTTCGGCGCAACCCGCCAGCATGGAGCCCAGCATCACGGTGGATGCGCCGGCTGCCAGGGCCTTGGCGATGTCGCCGGAGTACTGCATGCCGCCGTCCGCGATGATCGGGACGCCAGCGGCGCGGGCCGGGACGGCTGCCTCCATGATCGCGGTGATCTGTGGGGCGCCCACACCAGCGACGACGCGGGTGGTGCAGATGGAGCCCGGGCCGATACCGACCTTGATGCCGTCAGCGCCGGCGTCGATCATCGCCTGCGCGGCCTCGCGGGTCGCGAGGTTGCCGCCGATGACGTCCACGCGGTCGCCGAACTCCTTCTTCACGCGGGAGACCATGTCCAGCACGCCACGGTTGTGGGCGTGGGCGGTGTCGACGACGAGGGCGTCCACCCCAGCATCGACGAGGGCGGCGGCGCGCTTCCAGGCGTCCTCACCGGTACCGATACCAGCGGCGACGAGGAGACGGCCGGAGGAATCCTTCGCAGCGTTCGGGTACTGCTCGCGCTTCGCGAAGTCCTTGACCGTGATCAGGCCGGTCAGCTTGCCCGCACCATCGACGATCGGCAGCTTCTCAACCTTGTTCTCCGACAGCAGGCGCAGCGCGGCGTCGGAGGAGACACCCTGCTCGGCAACGACGAGCGGCATCGGCGTCATAACCTCGCGGACCGGGCGGTTGATGTCGCGCTCGAAGCGCATGTCGCGGTTGGTGATGATGCCCAGGAGGGTCTGATCCTCGTCGACGACCGGCAGGCCGGAGATGCGGAAACGACCGCAGATCTCGTCGACCTCCTCGATCGTCATGTCCGGGCTCGCGGTGACCGGGTTGGTGACCATGCCGGCCTCGGAACGCTTCACGATCTCGACCTGCTCGGCCTGCGCCTCGACGGAGAGGTTGCGGTGCAGCACACCAATGCCGCCCTGGCGAGCCATGGCGATGGCCATGCGGCCCTCGGTGACGGTGTCCATCGCTGCGGAGGCAATCGGAACGTTCAGCTTGATGTTGCGCGAGAACTGGGTCGCGGTGTCCACGGCGGAAGGGATGACCTCGGACGCATCCGGGATCAGAAGGACGTCGTCGAAAGTGAGCCCGGTGAGAGCGACCTTGTTCGGATCGTCGCCCCCGGTCTCCACGCGCTGGGATGCCTGAGAGTTGTTAGTGGACTGTGGGTTTGCCATAAGGCCTGATCCTTCCATCGCGTTGTCGACGCACGATCCGCACTGGCGAAGGTCTTCCGCTTTCTCCGCGAGACACGCACCTGCCTGCGGGTTGTGCCGGATTCGCTAGCGCATCTTCGCTTACGAGCTTTTATTAGCCCTTACTTTAGCGCTAAACGTCTGGAATGTGTTTTCCGGGTTGGCTTGCGGGTACGGTGGGTTTCGTGAGCTTTAGTAACTATCAGATGCCGCCGGATCCCTTCGCAGACGATCCGAACGATCCGGCGTCCCTTTTGGGGCCCGTCGAGGGCGATGATGTCATGGAGCCGATCGACGCGGCTGAGGAGGCCGCGCTACGTGAAGACCTCGCGAACGTGCGGGTTTTCCGGGAGCTGCTGGAGCCGCACGGTGTGCGGGGCGTGGCGATGCTCTGCGAGGACTGCGATGAGCAGCACTACTACGACTGGGGAATCATCGAGTCGAATATCCTCTCCATGCTGAACCACCAGCACCTGCCGGTGCATGAGCCTTCGGCTGCACCCTCCCCGCAGGATTACGTGACCTGGGATTACTGCCTGGGTTATGCGGATGCCATGGATTTCGCCAACGAGCAGCTGCGCGCTCGCTTCCCCTGGACCGGGCGCCTGTAGCGCTTAAAACCCGCACCGCGCCCCGGACCTCGCGCCCCGCGGCCCCGGTCCCTCGCCGGAGCACTCCAGCCCGAATGCCCCAGCCCCGCGCGTCCCCCAGCCCCGACCACCCAGCCCCGCGCTCGGTCCCTGCCCCTTCTGCTTTATGTTTTGCAGAGTTTAATGCCGGTTTTTCACCATTTTCCGGCATCAAACTCTGCAAAACCGGGAAGGGGACCCCACGGCGCCCCACACGCCCGGGCGGAACCAGTACGCAAAGCGAAACCCCCGGCCGGGAAAACCGCTCCGGGGGTTGCGCGTTCCGAGAGAACTCCTTCCGGAAGCTCTCCCAGAGCGCCCTACCAACTAGTGGTGGTGACCGCCAGCTGCAGGCTCAGCCTTCTCTGGCTTATCAACCACAGCGGTCTCGGTGGTCAGCACCATGCGCGCCACAGAGGTGGCGTTCACGACAGCGCTGTGCGTGACCTTCACCGGGTCGATGATGCCCTGCTCCAGCAGGTTGCCGTACTCGAGGGTCGCAGCGTTAAAGCCGGAGCCATTCTCCTGCTCCGCGGTCTTGGAGACCACCACTGCCCCATCGAGGCCAGCGTTCTCAGCGATCCAGAACGCCGGGCGACGCAGCGCCTTAGCCAGGGTCTTCATACCCACGGCCTCGTCGCCGGTCTCGGCAGCAGCCAGCTTGTCGATCTCCTCAGCGATCTGCACGAGCACGGAACCGCCACCGGCGATCACGCCCTCCTGCGCCGCGGCACGTGCCGCGTTGATCGCATCCTCGACGCGCAGCTTGCGCTCGTTGACCTCGGTCTCGGTCGCGCCGCCGACGCGCAGCACAGCCACGCCGCCGGAGAGCTTCGCGAGGCGCTCCTCGAGCTTCTCGCGGTCCCAGTTCGAGTCGGTGTTCTCGATGTCCCGACGCAGCTGGGTGCGGCGCTCGGCCACGGCGTCCTGGGAGCCGCCGCCGTCGACGATGACGGTCTCGTCCTTCGTGACGGTGATGCGGCGCGCGGAGCCCATGTCGTCCAGGGTGACGGCGGAAAGCTTCCCGCCGAGTTCCTTGTCGACGACGGTGGCGCCGGTGACGATGGCCAGGTCATCCATGAACGCCTTGCGGCGGTCACCGAAGTACGGGGATTTCACGCCCACGACCTTCAGGGACTTGCGGATGGAGTTGACCACCAGCATCTGCAGGGGCTCGCCCTCGATGTCCTCGGCGATGATCAGTACTTCCTTGCCGGACTGGGCGATCTGCTCCAGGACTGGCAGGAAGTCCGGCAGGCTGGAGATCTTCTCGCGGACCAGCAGGACCAGCGGGTTCTCCAGGACGGCCTGACCGGAGTCAGTGTCGGTGACGAAGTACGGGGACAGGAAGCCCTTGTCGAAGGACAGGCCTTCGGTGACAGTGGCTTCGTCCTCGAGGGACTGGGACTCCTCGACGGTGACCACGCCGTCGCGTCCGACCTTCTCGAAGGCGTCGGAGACCATCTTGCCGATGGACTCGTCGCGGGAGGAGACGGTGGCGACGTTGGCGATCGCAGCGGCGTCGGAAACTTCCTGCGCGCGTTCCTTCAGCAGCTCCACGACCTTCTCGGAGGCGGTGGCGATGCCGCGGTTCAGCGCGATCGGGTTGGCGCCGGCGGCGACGTTACGCAGGCCCTCGTTGATGAGTGCCTGGGCCAGCAGGGTGGCGGTGGTGGTGCCGTCGCCGGCGATGTCGTTGGTCTTGATGGCAACGGACTTCACCAGCTGCGCACCGAGGTCCTCGAAGGGGTCTTCGAGGTCGATGTCGCGGGCGATGGTCACGCCGTCGTTGGTGACCAGTGGGCCACCGAAGGCACGGTCCAGCACGACGTTGCGGCCGCGCGGGCCGAGCGTCACCTTCACCGCGTCAGCGAGCGTGTCGACACCCTTTTGGAGGCCCTGGCGGGCTTCTTGATCAAATGCGATGAGTTTGGACATGCGTTACCCGCTTACTTTTCGATGACGGCGAGGATGTCGCGCTGGTTGAGCAGCAGGTACTCCTGACCCTCGTACTTCAGCTCGGTGCCGCCGAACTTGGAGAAGATGACGGTGTCGCCTTCCTTGACGTCCATCGGGATGCGGTCGTCATCGTCTGCCCAACGGCCCGGGCCGACTGCGACGACGGTTGCTTCCTGCGGCTTCTCCTGTGCGGAATCTGGGATCACCAGGCCGGATGCAGTGGTGGTCTCTGCTTCGACGATCTGGACCAGAACGCGGTCCTCGAGCGGCTTGATGTTGACGTTAGCCACGTTGAATACCTCCGTGTATTCCTCAAGGTTTTCTTTGTGCCCCCTTTGATTGGGGCTTGGTTCTTTTGTGCCGGTTTGTTTTCCGTGCACAGCCGTCGTCGCGGGTGAACAACTGTGTGTCAAACAACCTGACTAGCACTCTACCCACCCAAGTGCTAAGCCTCAACAGCGCCGGTTGAGTCGGGCTTACTCAGCCTTGTTCAGCCCCGCTTTGACTTGCCGTCGTGGTCCCTCATCGTGCTTCGACCGACGGCGCGGACCGTCCAGTTCCCGTTCTTTGCCCCCCTCTTTTTCTTTGACGACGACGCCCCGCCACCGCTGGTCCGTCTGTTTCGGCGGTGGGGTTCGGCGCCCCCGCCCGGACGTCGCCCCCGCCACCGCTGATCCGTATCTTCGGCCTAGTCGGTGAGGATCGGGACCTCCACCTCGAGGGCCGGATCGGTACCGACGGACATCGCGGTTGGCCGGGCGCCTTCACTAATGAGCTGTGCGGCCAGGGCTGCGATCATCACGCCGTTATCGGTGCACAGCGGCAGCGGCGGAATCCGCAGCTCCACCCCGGCGTCGCGGCAACGGTCGGCGGCCAGCCCGCGCAGCCGGGAGTTCGCGGAGACTCCCCCTCCGAGCAGCAACACCTTCGCGCCGGTGTCCTCGCAGGCGCGCAGGGCCTTGGCGGTGAGCACGTCGGCCACGGCTTCCTGGAAGGAGGCGCAGACGTCCTCGACTGGGATGGCGTTCTCCCCCACTTGCCCGGCCGCTTCGGCGCGCTCGACGAAGCGCGCGACGGCGGTCTTCAGGCCGGAGAAGGAGAAGTCGTAGCGGGAGTCCTGCGGGCGCATCATGCCGCGCGGGAAGGCGATGGCCTTGCGGTTGCCCTGGCGGGCGAGGCGGTCGATCACCGGCCCTCCCGGGTAGCCGAGCCCGAGGAGGCGGGAGACCTTGTCATAGGCCTCACCGGCGGCATCGTCGAGGGTGCTGCCGAGCTCCGTCATGGGCTTGCCCACCCCGTCGACCTGCAGGATCTGGGTGTGCCCGCCGCTGACGAGCAGCGCGATGGCGTTCTTCAGCGGCTCGCGGCCTTCCTCCGTCAGTGCCTCGACGGCGACGTGCCCGCCCAGGTGGTTCACCGCGTAGAACGGCACCTCCCAGGCCGCGGCGTAGGCCTTGGCCGCGGCGGCACCGACCATGAGCGCGCCGGCGAGCCCCGGGCCGATGGTCACGGCGACGGCATCCGGGCGCTGCCCGATGCGGGTCTG
>JBHWRM010000051.1:0-3312 GCA_043426695.1 Corynebacterium sp.
TCGTCGTCGTAGTCCTCGTACTCGCCGTATTCATCGCCGTACTCGTCGTCGTACTCGGCGTAGGCCCCGTGCTCGCCGTCATCGCCGTCGTAATCCTCGTACTCGGCATAGCCATCGTCGTAGCTTTCGTAGCCGTCGTAGCCGTCCGCGTCGTAGTCGGAGTATTCCGCGTCCTCAAACTCGGCGTCGACCGGGTCCTCATGGGCGCCGTGCTGCGGCTCCAGGTTGAGGGGGCGGTCGTCGTCGAAGTTGTCGTCGAGAGAATGGCGTGGTCGATTCGAATCAGTCACGACACAAATATTAACTACAGTCACACCCGCCACGGAAGCGGCGCGCCGAGAAGCCCGCGCTATTCCGGGGTACTCACTCCTCCCGGCGGCGCAGCAGGGTGCGCACCAACACCGGATCGAAGTCCAAGGCCTCCGGCTTCTCGATCAGCCGATTCAGCTGTTGGAAATAGCGCACCGGCTTCACCCCGAAGCGATCCTGGATCGCCTCCCCCTTCGCCCCCGGGTGCCGCCACCACTGCCGCTCGAATTCCAGCATGGCGCGCTCCCGCTCACTCAGAGCAGAGTTTTCGGGATTCACGGAGGCTGGCATGCCCATAAAGCTAGTGCACTTCGGCCCTTGAACGCCACGCACCCTAAAATGGTCGCCATGACTGTTCTGCCCATCGTCATCGCTGGCGATCCCGTCCTGCACAACCCCACCAACAAGGTCGGGGAACCAGACCTCGACGCCAACGGCGTCCCCACCGAGGAATTCAAGAAATTCATCGCGGACATGCACGAAACCATGGACCGCGCCCACGGCGTTGGCCTGGCAGGCAACCAGGTGGGGGTCGCCAAGCGGCTCTTCGTCTACCACTGCCCGGACATCGACGGCCCCAACGGCGAGCAGCGCACCGAGGAAGAAATCGCTGCCCAGGGTGGCCCGATGCGCCGCGGCACCGTCATCAACCCGGTGCTGGAAACCAGCGAGATCCCGGAAACCATGCCCGATGAGTACGAGGACGAGGAAGGCTGCCTCTCCGTCCCCGGCTACTCCTTCCCCACCGGCCGCGCCGATTGGGCGCGCGTGACCGGCATCGACGAAAACGGCGAGCCGGTGACCGTCGAAGGCTACGGCTTCTTCGCCCGCTGCCTGCAGCACGAGGTCGGCCACCTGGACGGATTCCTCTACACCGACACCCTCATCGGCCGGAACAAGCGCGCCGCGAAGAAGGCCTTCAAGGCCGAGGGTTGGAACGTCGAAGGCAACCGGACCTGGCTGCCGGGGGTCGATAAGGATCCCTTCGGTCACGACGACGCCGGTTCGGCCGAAGCTTAAGGATTAGCTAGCCGCCCCATGAAGGATCACTCCGCACAACAGCCAGGGACTGCCGCCGCAGCTGACAACGCGACCACGCCCCACGAGGTGGATACCGACCTCGTCGCCGCGGCCGCCGGCGCCCGGCGCGTCCCCGGCCTGGACTTCCCGCTCTCCCGCCGCACCGACCCGGTATCGGTACGCCCGGGCGTGCGGGTCGTGGTGCGCCGGGTGACGGGCCGGCTCGCCGAGTCTGGCCGGCCGGAGGTCAGCGACGTCATCGGCACGCTGCTCAGCGTGGATCCGCTGGTCGTCCGCCCCGCACCCCGGAAGCGAGAGCCCAACACTGCAGCGCAGGAACCGGTGGAGATCGCGGCGGGCAGCGTCGTCGTCCTAAAAACCTTGAGCACCAAGCCGGTGCGCAACAGCGACATCCGCGCGGTGGAGGAAGCTATCGCCCAGGCCTTCCCCGGCATCGAGAACACCTGGGTGGAAGGCTGGCTGTGTCGCGCGGGCGACGGGATCACCGAGCGCTCCAACACCGCCGTGCCACTTGGCCCCAATGCGGCGCTGCAACCGGTCCCGCTGGAGGGGATCAAGGCCTTCTACGCTCAGCACAAGCTACCCCAAGCACTCATGGTGCCGGACCGGATCGGGCGGACCGCGGAGAACCTGGAGGGCACGCGCGGGCCGGAGATTATCGTCATGACCCGGGAATTGGAGGAGCTTGATCAGGCCCCGGCACTCAGCGGCGACGCGGGCCTGGTTCACCCCAATTTCGCGGGCCAGACCCTGGAAATCGAAGTGCTGGACCAGCCCACCGAGGAGTGGCTCTCCCGCTACCACTTCCGCGGCCAACCACTACCCGAACACGCCCTGGAGCTGCTGCGCAAGCGCATCGACGGCGCACTGGGCTTCGCGCAGGTCCGCATCGGCGGGACCCTGGCCGCGATCACCCGCGCGACGATCACCACCACCGAAGCCGGGCGCTCCTTCCTGGGCTACTCCGCGGTGGAGGTTCTGCCGGAGTTCCGACGCCACGGGCTGGCCACCTATCTGGGGCGAGTGCTGCTGCACTGGGGTGCGGAGCACGGTGCCACGGAGGCCTACCTGGAGGTCATCGAGAGCAACACCGCCGGCCGCGGGCTGTACCACGAGCTGGGTTTCTCCGAGCACCACCGGCACCGCAGCCTGCAGCTGGACTAACACCGGACGCGCTGGGCGGGCAGCCGCCACAGAGCGAAGAGAGGGCAAAGAGCTGCCCCGCCGTGCAGGGCGTGTCCGCTGGCTTCAGTAGGCTGTCATCTATGCGTATCGCCACGTGGAACATCAACTCCGTCCGCACCCGCGAAGACCGGGTCCGAGCCTTCCTCGAGCGCTCCGACGTGGACGTGCTGTGCCTGCAAGAAACCAAGTGCACGGACAAGCAATTCCCGGACTTCAGCGACACCGGTTACGAGCAGGCCCACCACGGCCTGCACTCCTTCAACGGGGTCGCCATCCTCTCCCGGGTGGGCCTGGAGGACGTGCAGACCGAGTTCGGGCAGCCCGGCTTCGATAAGGACCTCAATGCACCGCAGGAACAGGAGGCCCGGGCCATCGGAGCGGACTGCAACGGTGTGAGGGTGTGGAGCCTGTATGTGCCCAACGGCCGGGAAATCCGCGACCCGCACTATAGCTACAAGCTGGCTTGGCTGGACGCGTTGGCGTCCTACGCGAAAACCACCGGGGAGGACGGCACCGCGGAGAAGTTGGTGCTGACCGGCGACTTCAATATCGCGCCCCGTGACGAGGACGTCTGGGACCGCAGCTGGTTCGAGGGCAAAACCCACGTCACCCCGAACGAGCGCAAGCGGCTGACCGCGCTGGAGGATGCTGGCCTGACCCAGGCCACGGCGCTCATCGCCGACCAGTACACCTACTGGGACTACCAGGCTATGCGCTTCCAGAAGAACGAAGGCATCCGCATCGACCTGCAGTACGCCCGCGGGCTTTCGCCCGAGG
>JBHWRM010000052.1:0-3220 GCA_043426695.1 Corynebacterium sp.
TCCGCGAGCGGGAAGCCATTCGCAGCACCAGAAACAGGTCCGGGCCGGGAGTGATCACGCCGAGCATGTTCATCAGCATGACGATCCCGATGTTCGCTACGTCCACAAACTAATCCCAAATCTCCAAGCAAAAACCGGCCACAGAGTGCGGCCGGTTGAGCGCAAAATATCTTAAGTTTTACTTCTTGCCACGTTGTGCAGCACGGCGGGCGCGGCGGTTCATGCCGGCCATCTGGCCACCCTTCGGCAGCGGGCCCTTCGGCATATTCGCCATCGGGGACTGCAGGCGGGAAATCGAATCGATGCGGGAGTTCAGAGCATCGACCTCGTTCTTCTTCACATTTCGCGGCAAGCGCATCAGGTGGTTCTGCAGCTTGCGGACCGGAACCTCGCCCTCACCGTCACCGACCATGACGTCGTAGATCGGGGCATTACCAGCGATCCGGGCGATCTTCTTCCGCTCGCGGGCGATCATCTGCTTCACGCGGTTCGTATCGCCCTCACCGACGAGGACGATGCCCGGGGTGCCGACGACGCGGTGGACGGCATCCAGGTTCGTGTTCTGAGCGATGCCTGGCTCGACGATCCACTTCATACCCACGCCGTCGCGCAGGTTGCTCAAGGTCCAGGCGGCAGCGCCAGCCTCACCCTCGATCTGCTCGTAAACACCCTTCTGCAGGCGGCGGGTGAACACCCACACCGCCACGGCGATGCCCAGCAGGATACCCACGATGAGGTTCAGCCACCACCAGCCGAAGACGGTGGACAGCAGGAGAAGTAGCACGACGGGCACCAAAAAGCCCACCAGCATCAGCGGGATCAGCGCCTTATCGCGCTGCCGCTGCAGCTTGAAAGCCTGCCACAGCTGGCCGCGCTGCTCCTTGCGGGCGGCACGCTTGGCGGCCTTTTCTGCCTTCTTGTTTTCCTTCTCGCGGATGTCCTTAGCCATGTGCTCCAGGATAGAACATGCAGCGAAAAACAAGGAAACGCGCGCAAGGCCGCAGCCCTACGCGCGTCTCAACGCTTTAACCTAGCGGTACGCCGCTCAGTTTTTCAGCGGTACCCCGCTGGTTTTGTCCTAGCGATACGCGACCGGGGTTTCCTCGGAAGCGCCGTACTTCTCCAGCAGGTTGGTGGCCTCCTGCTGGGTGGAGCCGTCCAGCTTCTCGTTGAGGTGGGAGAGGTTCTCCGGGATCTCACGGCCACGGGCGCGCATCGCCTGCGCGTAGAGGCGACCGGAACGGTAGCTGGAACGAACCAGCGGGCCGGACATGACAGCCGGGAAGCCCATGTCATAAGCAGCCTCGGAGTGTGCCACGAACTCCTCCGGGCGCACCCAACGCTCGATCGGGTGGTGCATGGAGGTCGGGCGCAGGTACTGGGTAATCGTGAGGATATCGGTGCCGGCCTCGCGCAGGTCACGCATGGCCTCCACGACCTCCTCCTCGGTCTCGCCCATACCCAGGATCAGGTTGGACTTCGTAATCAGCCCGTAGTCGTGGGCCGCACGGATGACCTCCAGGGAACGCTCGTACTTGAAGGCCGGGCGGATGCGCTTGAAGATGCGCGGCACGGTCTCCAGGTTGTGGGCGAAGACCTCCGGCTGGGACTCGAACACGATCTGCAGCAGCTCCGGCTTATTGGAGAAGTCCGGGGTCAGGTTCTCCACGCCCGTGTTCGGGTTCAGCTCGTGGATCTTGCGGACGACCTCGGCGTACAGCCAGGCGCCCTCGTCGTCGAGGTCGTCGCGAGTCACGCCCGTGACGGTGGCGTACTTAAGGCCCATCTCGCGAACGGACTCCGCCACACGACGCGGCTCGTCGCGGTCCAGGGGAGTGGGCTTACCGGACTTAATCTGGCAGAAGTCGCAACGGCGGGAGCAGGTATCGCCACCGATGAGGAAGGAGGCCTCGCGGTCCTCCCAGCACTCGTGGATATTCGGGCAGCCAGCCTCCTGGCATACCGTGTGCAGGCTCATGCCCGTCACACGGTTTTTCATGTCCCGATACTCGGGGCCCATCTTCGCGGTGGTGCGGATCCAGCGGGGCTTAGCCTCGATGGGGGTCTGCGAGTTCTTAGCTTCGATGCGGAGCATCCGGCGTCCGTTAGCGCTGACAGTCATGGAGTCCACCCTACGCTGGTCCCCCGATGATTGCTAACAGCTCTGGAGTGCCGGTTGACCTGCCGAAACACCACTGATCACACTGCGGGTTCAGCAAGCGTCACGGCTAGTCCTTGTGCACCGCCAGCTCACCGTTGAGGGCGGCGACGATGTTCTTCTCCAGGGACTCACGGCACTCCTCGACGGTGACGTCCCTGCCGAGTTCCGCGGACAGGGTCGTCACCCCGGCATCGGCGATGCCGCAGGGCACGATGTGCCCGTAGTACTCCATGGTGTTGTCGCAATTCAGGGAGACCCCGTGCATCGTCACCCCGCGGGTGACACGAATACCGATCGCCGCGATCTTCCGGGCGGGCTTGAGCTCACCACCGACCACGCCGGCGGGCAACCACACCCCGGAACGGCCCTCGACGCGGCCGGTGCCCTCCAGGCCCACGTCCTTACAGGTCTGGATGAGTGCCTCCTCCAGGCGGCGGACGTAGTCCACCACGTCCACCGGGTCGGCCAGCTTGATGATCGGGTAGGCGACCAGCTGGCCGGGACCGTGCCAGGTGATGCGGCCACCACGGTCGACATCCACCACCGGCAGCCCGTTATCCGGCCTGTCACTGTCCTCCGTGCGCTTACCCGCCGTGTACGTCGACGGGTGCTCCAGCATCAGCAGCTGGTCATTGATCTTTCCCTCGGCGCGCTCGGCGGCGAGTTCAGCCTGGCGATGCCAGGTGTCTTCGTAGTCTACGGCCCCGAGCTCGTTGATCTCGATCGGGGTGGAGTCCATGCGGATACTGCCGGTTTGAAAGCCCATGTTTGCCAAGTGTAGCGCGCAGCAAAAGACCCCCGAGCGTTGAGGCTCAGGGGTCGAAGTGCTGCGGGGCCCGTTACTGGCTGGGTACTACCCGCGGGCGTTATCTTCCGCGCGTGGCGCTGCCATCAACCAGCGCCACCGTGTAGGGGGCGGGGGCTTACAGCCCCAGGGAGGGGAGGACGGAGCTTAGAGCTCCAGGTCCTCCTCGAAGTCGCCCTTCTCCAGGCGGTCGCGCAGGGTGGACATGAAGCGGCCTGCGTCGGCGCCGTCGATGACCTGGTGGTCGTAGGTCA
>JBHWRM010000053.1:0-16075 GCA_043426695.1 Corynebacterium sp.
CGGCGGCGGCCGCGACGGCCACGTCGCCACCGCGGACCGCCAGATCGACCTGGACGTCCGCCCGCCGAAGGAGCTCGGCGGCTCCGGCGAGGGCACCAACCCGGAGCAGCTCGTCGCTGCCGGCTGGGCTGCCTGCTTCAATGGCGCACTGCAGAAGCAGATGAAGGACAATGGCGTGGACCTCTCCAAGTCCCCTGAGGTTCTGGTGGAGTGCACCCTCAACTCCGTTGACGAGGGATTCCGCATCACCTCGCGCATCGAGGCCACCCTCTTTGGCGTGGAGCAGGCACAGGCCGACGAGCTCGTGCAGGCAGCTCACGCCTTCTGCCCGTACTCCAAGGCAATGCGCGGCGACACCGACGTGGAGGTCGTCGCCAAGGTCGCCTAAACCGCTGACTAACTAGCGCACAGTAAAAGGCCGCCCGGAGGAAATCCTCTGGGCGGCCTTCGCGCTATCTGGGGGAGGGGAGCAGCGGCGCTACTTCGCATCCGGTGGGCGAGTACCACCGGAGAGCGGCACCGTGTGATCCCAGTGGGTGGCGTGCAGTGCGCGCCCCATGAAGAAAGAACCCACCGAGCTGATCACCAGGAAGGCCGTGATCGCGACGCAGGCGCGGATCAGATACCCCAGCACGAAGCCCTCGGTGGCGAAGTGGAAGACCAGGTTCGCGCAGATCAGCAGCGGAATACCCACGCCCAGCGCGGGGCCGGTCATGTTCAGCTGGC
This sequence comes from Corynebacterium sp., assembly GCA_043426695.1. Lineage (GTDB taxonomy): Bacteria > Actinomycetota > Actinomycetes > Mycobacteriales > Mycobacteriaceae > Corynebacterium. The sequence goes on from JBHWRM010000053.1 coordinate 727, forward strand.
TCAGGGCATCCGGGGCCAGGAACATCGCGCGGGCCGAGACCAGCACGAACACGGAGCCGGTGATCGCCAGGATGCCGATCAGCACGACTGCGAACCAGCCCGGCTCCTGGTACTCAACCTGCTCGGATGCAGCCAGCAGCAGCTCACTGGCCGACGCAGCGGTAGCAGCGGTAGAAACAGCCATGGTTTAGCGCCTCCCTCGGGTGATAATGCGGGCCGCGGCACCAGTCGACAGGGCGGAAAACAACCCCGCGAACATCGCGACCTCGTAGGTAATCGCCGTGTGGTTAAAGATGCTCAAACACAGGAACAGCGCGATCATGCAGGCGAAAAGCATGTCGGAAAGCACCGCTCGGCGCCCGTCGTTCTTGGTGGTCACCGCACGGTACAGCACCGTCAGCAAACCAAGGACGATGATCGCCGCGGCGATGCCGACCAGGAGGTAGAGCAGCGTTGTGGGTTCCATCTACTTCCCCTTCTTCTTTTTCTGGTCGCGATACTTGTTCGGGTACAGGGGGTCACGGAAGCCGTAGTCCTCGTGCTTCGGGGACTCCTCCTGCACACCGTCCTCGGAGTCCTCGCTCAGGACGGCGGCGACGTAGGCCGCGGCATGCGGGGTGGAATCCACCTTCTCCACGTCGAAGACCGTCTCGTCGGAGGCACGGCCACCGCGGGAACCACGGAAACCGCGAGGTCCCGGACGACCGCGCTCCACGAGGGAGTCGACGTCGAAGTTCTGCTTGATGCCCTTCACCGAAGGCACCAGCGTCTCCTCCATCTCGGCGAAGCCCTCCATCAGCTCCAGCGGATCCTGGCCGTACATGGCGTGGATCGCGAGGTAGCGCTGCGCGGTATCGCGGTGCTGCACCTCGTACTCGCTGGACTTGACCTCGAAAGCGTCGTTGAGGGAACGCTCGCCGCGCTCCGCGTCGTAGTCGACCTCCTTTGGGCCCGTGATACCCAGGGCTAGCGTGCCCGGGGTGATGGTGATGGAGGCCGCGAGGGCGGCGATATTGCGTTCCTTACGAACCCGCAGCGGGTAGTAGATCACCACCGGGGCGATGCGGCGGCCGGTGCCGAAAGTATCGATCATCATCACGATCGACTCCTTGATCACCTGGCCAACCAGCCAGCCCGCATAAAACAGGCAGTGGAAGGGAACTTTCCAGGGCTTCATTAGCGCGCTCCTTCCTGGTCGCCGGCATTCTCGGTGCTGGCGTTATCGGCCTCGCCCGGGTCGCCGTCGGCAACCTCGGACACGCCCTGCGGCTCATCGACCCCAGGCACGTGTGCCAGGCCGGATGGGCCCGGATCCAGTACCTGGCCGATCGGGCCAGGGCCACCCACCAGCTCGTCGGACTGGTTGGCGCCGAAGACTGTGCTGACGTACTCGGTGGTATCGATGAGATCCTCCGCCGCCCGGTTAGTGACGGAGAAGATCGGGCCCGCAGCGAAGAAGATCGCCACGGAGACCACGGCCATCGCGGCCGAGGGGAACACGTATTTGGGCTTGATGCGCAGGTCCGGGTCAGCCTCATTGCGGTTCATCGGGCGGCCCCAGAAGATCTCGCGCCACACGTAAATCATGCTCAGCAGCGCGCCGATCGAGGTGAGGATGATCGTGCCGATCGCCAGCCAGGCCTTCCAGCTGCCGTCCTCGGCAATGCCGAAGACCAGCGCCAGCTTGCCCCACAAACCGGAGAACGGTGGGAAACCAACGATCGCCAGCGCACCGGCGGCGAACACCGCCGCCACGAAGGGGTCGCGGCGCATGAGGCCGTGCAGCGGGCGCAGCCTGCCGTGGCCGTAGGTCTCCTCGATCGCGCCACCAGCCATGATGAGGCTTGCCGCGATCACCATGTGGTGCAGCATGTAGAACAGCCCAGCGGATAGCACCAGCGTCGGGCGGGCAGAGAGGAATGCCAGCGGGATCAGCATGTACGGGATGCCGTTGACCATCTGGTATGCCAACACCCCACGGATCGTGTTCTCCGACAGGCCCGCGAACCCGCCGATGAACATGCCCAGCACCATGATGACGAGGATCGCCCACGCGTAGCGGGCATCTCCCTCGAAGACGGTCATGTAGATGCGCAGCAGGCCGTAGACCGCGACCTTCGTGTGGAGGCCGGAGAACAGCGCCATCACGGCCGGGGAAGTGAATGGGTAGGCCCGCGGCAACCAGGTGTGCGTTGGGGTGACACCGGCCTTGACCGACAGGGCCAGCAGGACCATGCCGAGTGCGACCACCAGCTGCCACTGCGTGCCGTGGATGCCATCGGCGAAGCCCGCCTCGCCGCGCGGGCCGGCAGCGCCAGCCAGGGCGGCCAGGTTCGTCGTGCCGACCACGGCGTAGGTCATCACCACGCCGGAGACCAGCAGCAGGGAGGTCACCAGGTTCACCACGATGAACGTGCGGGCCGCGGCCAGGCGGCCCCAGGTTCCGGTCATCGCCACCAGTCCGAAGGACGGCATCAGCATGACCTCGATGAACACGAAGAGGTTGAACAGGTCCGCGGTGAGGATCGCGCCCCACGCACCACCCAGGAGCATCAGCACGAGGGCGGGGTAGAAGCGGGCACGCATCTCGCCCACGACGAGGGCGAACCAGTTGGCCACCAGCGCCACCAGGGCGGTGGTGAATAGCATCAGCGCGCTCAGCGTGTCCGCGACCAGCGGGATGGCCACGCCGCCCACGAAATTACCGACGTTATCGGCGATCACCGACTCGTCGCCGCCGAAGCGAACGAGCAGCCAGCCGGAGGTGGCGATTCCGAATGCCGGCACCAGCAGAGCCAGCAGGTTCCGGGCCTTCGCCCAGGGCAGGAGGGTGCACAGGCCTGCGGCGATCAGCGGCACCACGATGAACAGGGCGAGTACCGCCCCGTCGGCGAATGCGTCCGGGGACTGGGGGTTATTAGCCGCAAGGAGTAGGGAATTCATTAGCGCTCCTCCTTGCCATTATTTTTGCTGTTGCCGCCGTTGGCACGGTGGGGGTCGCTCTTACCGTAAGGTGCGCCCAGCGTATCTGCCTGTGGCGTGTGCTTTGCAGCCGCCGCGTTCTCGGCCTCCTTGGCCAACTGCTCGGTGTCCGTGTGGCGAGAAAGGGTGGACAGCTCGCGGAAGGTGCGGGCGGCGCGCTCGGCGTCCTCGGCGGAGGCGGTGTCGTCGTCCCGGCCGACGGCAGCCAGCGCGAGCATGACGGCCGTCGCCGCCATCGAGATCACGATGGCTGTCAGGACGAAGGCCTGGGGGAGTGGGTCGCCCGCCTCGGCGGCGTCGGTGCGGTTCATCAGCGGCTCGCCGCGCCACACGGGTACGCCCGCGCCGAGGATCGTGAGGTTCACGCCGTGGCTGATCAGGGACAGCCCCAGAATCTGGCGGAGCATGCCTCGCTGGAGGATGAGGTAGACACCACCACCGACGAGGATTGCGATGATTGCTGCAAGAATCACTGGTCGTCTCCTCTCCGCTTCTTTTCCTGGGGTGCTGGGTTTACTTGGCCTCGTTTGCTGCGCAGTTCGTCGAGTTCTCGGTCGAATGCGTCGTGCCCGGTGAGCCGCCGTTCTCGGCGTTTGCGTGCCTTGAACTCGGCGTCGGTTTCCTCCCGGTGGGCGGGGGCTGCGTCCTTTGCCTTAACGACGCCGCCGCGTTCTGCCTCGGTAGCGTGTTCCGCGGCGTCTGCCGGCCTGGCCTCCGGGATCGGGCTCACAGAGCCGGCGGGCCGCTTTGCGGACTCACGCTCCGAGCGGTGCCGGGCTTCCGCTTCGCGGGCGGCGCGGCTGACCTCGGAGGGGTTGAGCACGATATTGGACCCTCCGATGCGTACCGCCACGGGGGACTGGCTGAAGGCCTCGGCCACCGTCTGCTTCGCCGATTCGCTGGCTTGCTGGGCGGAGGCTGGGTGCGTCTTGGCTGGGATGTAGCGGTCCTGGTTGGCGCGCGCGTACTGGTTACCGGGGCGGTCGCGGCCACCAAGCTGGTTGATGACCACGACGATGAGCCCGAAGACGGCGAAGTAGATGCCGCCGTCGAAGAGCAGCGAGGTCGTCAGATGCTGTCCCAGGAAGGTGCCGTGCAGTGGCGCCAGGTAGGAGCCTTGCAGGAAGCCCAGCAGGCCGGTGCATAGGGCCAGCAGCATGCCGATACCGATGAGCGTGTAGCCCAGGTTGTCGGAGCCCAGCTTCCGGGCGCGGGACTGCGCCAAGTACCAGAAGAACAGGCCACAGGCCGCGACGAGGGCCGCGAGGAAGCCGCCGCCCGGGGCGTTGTGGCCGCGCCAGAAGGTGATCAGCGAGAGGATGACCACGATCGGGATCAGCGGGTAGAGCGCCATGCGCGGGAGGATCGAGTTCAGGTGGGTGGAGCGCAGGTTCTTGGAGTAGAACGGTGCGAGCTCCGGGACCTTGTGTACATCCGGGAAGCGGGTCTGGCCCGGTGCGCGGAACGCCTCGGAGGTCGAGCCCGGGCCGTAGCCAGGCTTCGGGGAGCGCGGCATGGAGGAGATGATCGCGGCGATGACGATGCCTGCCATGCCGAGGACGATCAGCTCGCCCAAGGTATCGTAGCCACGGAATTCCACGAGGATCGCGGCGACGACGTTGTCCGCGCCGGTGGCGTCCGGGGTGTTCTCCAGGTACCACTCCGCGAGTTCCGGGCGTGGGTGGCGGCTCTGCAGCAGCCAGACGCCGAAGAAGGTCACCAGACCCACGACCGTGGCAATCATGGTGGCAAAGCGGGCGCGATTCTCGCCCTCGCGCAGGTACAGGCGCGGCTGGTGGCGGACCACCAGCATCATGATGACGGTGACGCACAGCTCAACCAGCAGGTTCGTCTGGGCGACATCCGGAGCACCGAGGGTGAGCATCATGAAGGAGACACCCACGCCGACCATGCCGACGAGCACGACGGAGGCCAGGCGCGAGCGGGTAACGAGCAGGGCGATAAGCGCTGCGCCGATGATGAGCAGGCCGATCAGGTCGGTGACGCGGTCAGCGCCCTCCATGCGGGCCGGAAGCTCACCGAGACCGTGCAGGCGACCCGGCCCGATCAGGCTGAACAGGCCCAGGGTGATGAACATCGCCAGGATCCAGAACACATGACGGTTAGAGGCCATGGAGTTGGCCGGGGCGGCGACCACGCGGCCGAAGCGGATCATCCACTCCGTAACCAGGTGGATAATTTCCGCGCCGGTGTAGGGGCCGAGCGGCTGGTGCTGGAACCAGCGGAAGATGGCCTTGCGCTGGAAGATACCGATCACGCCCAGCACCATCACTATTACGGAGATCACGAGTGGCGCGTTGATGCCGTGCCACATCGTCAGGTGGGTGTGGGCCTCGCCGACGCCGGTGGCCAGGGCGATGTTATCCAGCCAGCTTTCTGGCCAAGCCAGGAAGAACACGGCGGGCAGGGAGAGCAGACCCGGCAGAGCAGCCGGAAGCCACAGGCTGACCGGGGCCTCGCGGGTCTCGGATTCGTCCGTCTTGCCGTCCACGAAGGCGCCGAAGACATAGCGGGCGGAGTACATGAACGTCGCCAGGGCGCCGATGCCGGCGACCGCCAGCAGCACCCAGACGCCGGCCTGGGAGAACGGTGCTTCCTGGAAGGCGGTGAGCATGCCCTCCTTGGAGACGAATCCCAGGGTCGGCGGGATCGCAGCCATGGAGCCGGCGGCGACGACCGCAGACCAGAAGGTGAAGGGCATGCGGCGCCACAGCGAGCCCAGACGTCGAGTATCGCGGGAACCTGCCTGGTGGTCGACTACGCCGACCAGCATGAACAGGGAGGACTTGAAGAGCGCGTGCGCCGCAGTGTGCACGATCGCCGCGGTGATGGCGAAGGGGGTGCCCACGCCGATGGTGGCCACGATCCAGCCCAGCTGGGACACCGTGGAGTAGGCGGTGAGCTTCTTCAGGTCCGTCTTCTGCATGGCATACAGTGCAGCCATGAGGGCGGTGACCATACCGATGATGATCAGCATGTAGTGCCAGATCATCGTCCCGGTAAAGATGCCCGAGAATCGCAGCAGCAGGTAGACACCCGCCTTCACGACCGCCGCGGCGTGCAGGAACGCGGAAACCGGGGTGTCCGCGGCCATGGCCTCCGGCAGCCAGAAGTGGAAGGGGATCTGCGCGGCCTTGGAGAAGCCCGCCATCGCGATCAGCACGGCGGTCACGCCAGTGAGCACCGCGTTATTGCCCCAGCTCGGGTTCGCGAGGATGTCGGCCAACTGGGTGGAACCAGTCACGCCGACCATGATGCCCAGCGCGGCGATGAGGAACAGCCCACCGACGAAGGTCAGGATCAGGGTTCGGGTGGCACCAGCCTGGCCAGAGCTGCCGGAGCGGGCGATGAGGAAGAACGACGCCAGCGAGACGAGTTCCCAGCCGATGAACAGCAGAGCGACGTCGCTAGCCAACACCAGCAGCAGCACCGCGAGCATAAAGGCGGTCATCAGCAGGTAGAAGCTGAGGATCTTCTCACCTGGGTGCAGGTAGCGCGTGGAATAGATGAATACGACCGCGCCGATGAGCAGGGCGAGCAGCGTGAAGAAGAGGCTGAGCGCGTCCATCGTCAGCCCGAAGGTAATGTCCCCGCCCTCGGGGTGTGCGGCGGTGGTGGGTAACGCGCCTTCGATCCAGGTGGCTGACCAGCGGTGCGCACCGCCCTCCATCGGGACGCGCGCGTGCTTGAGGACGTACCCCGCCAGCGCGACGAAGGTGATTGCTAGTGGCCAGCCCGCGTTTCGGTCGAGAACTTTGACCAGCAGTGGAACTAGAACGAGAGCCACCGCAACGGTGGCTGGGATCGCGAGCAGAGCCACGTGCTAAAAACACCCCAACTAAGGATTCGGTGTGCGGCCCCGGGGGACTCGCAGCCAGCGGCTGCTTGTCGCGGACCCTGGAGGCGCGGCGTGCAAAGGTCTAACGCACAGACCTGCGTTGTCCGGTGGCGGTTGTGGCGCACGGGCGCCGGATGCTTTCCTACGGCGCGGCTCGCGGTGACGGCGCTATACGGAGAAACCCGGAGGCTCGAACGTCACAATGTGATGCGGATAGCAGTTATGCGACTTTTTCAGTCTATCAGTCAGGGTGTGAGAACCAACACGAGACCCCTTTTGCCACATTTGCCACACGGGTAACAGGGTTGTGTTGGGCGCTTGGATTCAGTCGGTCTGGCCGTGGTCTGAGCTGCGGTCTTCTCCGTGGGAGGGCCAAGGCTATGCCAGATTCGTGCCAGATGTGGGGTATCGCTTATCCGCCACGGTCCGCTGAGCAAGCTGCGGAAACAGGTGCTTGAGGAATAAATACGAGAAAAGCCCTGGCCGAAAGGCCAGGGCTTAAATCAAATTGTCGGGATAACAGGATTTGAACCTGCGACCCCCTCGTCCCGAACGAGGTGCGCTACCAAACTGCGCCATATCCCGGTCATAGGCTGCGAGGGTTCTTCTGCCAGATGATCCTGTCGGAAGATCTCCGCAACGGTTCCTTACTATAACGCGTGATCCCCGGAAGGGAAAACCGGGGTGGGGTTATGGGCCAAGACTGCAGGTCGTACCCGCTAGTCCGCCCGCTCTACCACGTGGATCAGCGTCGCGGACGGGCGGCAGAAAATCCGGAAGGGCACGTACTTCGAGTTCCCCAGGCCGTTCGTCACGTGCAGCCACGTCCGCTCCGTCCAGCGGGACAAACCTTGCGCGCGGGACCGGTCGATGCCGCAATTCGTCACGATTGCCCGGCTGCCCGGCAGGCACAACTGCCCGCCGTGAGTATGTCCGGAGAGCACCAGCTGATAACCATCGGCCGCGAACTTATCCAGTACCGCAGGCTCAGGGGAGTGCGACAGCCCGATGCTCAGGTCCGCATCCGCATTCGGCGCGCCCGCCACCTGCGAGTAGTCCGCCAGGTCGTGATGCGGGTCGTCCACGCCCGTGACCGCGAGCCGGATCATCTTCGGCTCCCCACTTCCTACCGGCGCATCGGTCCCCAGCGGGAACTCCAGGCGGGCGTGGGTGGCGTCCTGCCAACCGTGCTCGAGGAACGCCGCGCGCATCCCGCGCCATGGCAACTGAACGCGCGAAGGCTTGCGCTTCTTGCCCAACAGGTAGATGAACGGGTTGACCGGCTTCGGTGCGAAGTAGTCATTGCTGCCGAACACGAACACGCCCGGGCGCTCGAAAAGTGGACCCAGCGCGCTCAGCACGCCCGGCACGGCCTCGTCCTCGCCGAGGTTATCGCCCGTGTTCACCACCAGGTCCGGGTCGAGCTCGATGAGGCCCGCGACCCATGACTGTTTCAGCCGTTGATCCGCGAGCATGTGCAGGTCAGACACGTGAAGGATGCGCAGCGACTCCCAGTGCGAGGGCAGCGTGCCCGGCTCCAGCAGGGGGACGGTGACTTCCTTCAGCTCGAACTGCCGAATCTCGCGGTTCGCCGCGAGCAGCACGCCGGCCCCTGCTGCGGCGAGCCCAGCCACCCCAGCGCCGATTGTCCGGACCACGCGCGCTGCGGTGCGGTTGCCGTTCCCCGTCTTTTTCTTGAGGACGTCAATCCCCAGCGGGGCGCTCGGCTTCCCCACCGCCCACGGCAGTTGGGGCAGGCGGGTACGGAACTTCGAGGTCTTGCGCTTCAACACGGGCTCAAGTCTATCCGCCGCGCGCCGGGAACAGGTGTGCCGCCCGTTATAGCCGACCATCTCCAGCCGCCACTAGGCCTCCGGGCGAACCCCAGCCCCCCCGGACTAGCGCTGGGAGCCGGCCGCCCCGCCGTCGGCAAGTTCGCCAGAGCCTTTCTTTTGTTTCTGCCGCACGGGCGGCAGTTTCTTGCCGCCATAAGAGTTCGCAATCGGGCCGGCGGCGGTGAAGAAGCTCCGGGCAGGTTCGTTGCCGCCGTAGAGGTTGCCGGAGCCGCACTGGCGAACTGGGGAGGTGCACAGGCTCGACGCGGTGCCGGAGTCGTTGAAGATATAGCTGCTGCCGGCGACGTTCTGGGTGAACCCCAGGAAGGCTGCAGAGTTGCTGGTCTCGGTGGTGCCGGTCTTCGCGGAGATCGGACCACTCCAGCCGGTGGCGCGGGCGGCATCCGCTGCGGTGCCATTAGATACGTCACCCGCCATGCCATTGGCCAGCGCATTGGCGACGGCCGGGTTGAGCACCTTCTCGCAGTCCTTGCGGGGGATGTCCACCTTCTTCCCCGAGGTATCCGTCACCGAAGACACGGGGGAGGGCTCGCACCAGCGGCCTTGATCCGCGAGCGTGGCGCCGACGTTCGTCAGCTCCAGTGGGTCCACCGGGGTGGGGCCGAGCACGAAGGAACCGGTCTGCTCCTCTTTAATGCGCTGCGCGATGGACTTATCCCCGGAGGTGCCCTCCTCCGCGTAGCTGCGCAGCCCCAGTTTCACGGCCAAGTCGACAGTGCGCTCCAGGCCCACATCCTGCAGCATCGAGATAAAGGGCGTGTTCGGGGAGGTCGCCAGCGCCTCCTTGAGCGTCATTGAGGACTTATAGGGGCCGACGTTTTCGACGCAGTACTTGCCCGGCGGGCAGCCGGCGGCACCGCCGTTGCCGAGACCATCGACCTCTACCCGGGGCGGGACGTTGAGCTTGGTCTCCAGCCCCATGCCCTTCTCGATGGCGGCAGCGGCGGCGAAGATCTTGAATACTGAGCCCGCGCCGTGCCCCTGGAGGGAGTGCGGCAGCGGCAGAACAGTTTCATGATTCTCCTGGTCCAGCCCGTATTTTCGGGAGGACGCCATGGCGATGACCTCGTGGGAGTCCTCAGTCGGCGCAATGAAGCTCAGGGATTCAGACACCCCGGGCTGTCCGGGGGCCACATTGCTCCGGGCGGATTGCACAGCGTGCTGCTGTGCGGCCGGGTCCAGGGTGGTGGTGATGGTGTACCCGCCGCGGGCAATCTTGTCGTGGTCGAAGCCCTTCTCCTCGAGCCAGCTCAGGGCGTAGTCGCAGAAGAAGCCATCATCCCCGGCGGCGACGCAGCCATTGGGTTCACCGGCGGGCTTCTCCGCGATTCCCAGCGGCTCGGCGGCCGCGCTATCGGCCTGCTCTTGGGTGAGGGAACCGTTATTGGCGCGCGCCTGGAGCACCTGGTTGCGGCGGGTCAGCGCGGCGTCCGGGTTATCCCACGGATCCAGCGCCGAGGTGGACTGGACGACCCCAGCCAGCAGCGCTGCCTCGGCGTCCGTCAACTTCTCGGCGGAGTGGTCGAAGTAGGTGTGAGCGGCGGCCTCGATCCCGTAGGCGCCGCGGCCGAAGGAGATGAGGTTGAGGTAACGGGTGAGGATCTCGTCCTTGGAGAAGCGTTCGTCGAGATCGCCCGCGAGCTTCATCTCCCGCAGCTTGCGGGCCAGGCTGGTCTCGGTGGCGGCGGCGCGCTCGTCGTCGTTCTTGGCGCTGATCAGCCACAGGTAGTTCTTGATGTACTGCTGGTTGAGGGTCGAGGCGCCCTCTGAGACCCCGCCGCTGGAGAGGTTGGCTGCGAGCGCGCGGGCCGAACCGCGCAGGTCCACCCCGTTGTGTTCATAAAAGCGCCGGTCCTCGATGGCGACGATGGACTCCTTCATCGCGTCGGAGATCTTGTCCGCTGGGACGTCGAAGCGCCGTTGATCGTAGATCCAGGCGATGGTGTTGCCCTCGCGGTCCAGGACGGTGCTGGCTTGCGGGAGGGACTTATTGGTCTCGATATCCGCGAAGTTGGCGTTCATCGTGTTCGCGGAGGAGTTCACCACCGCGCCGCCGAGGCTGGCGAAGGGGAGCATTCCCAGGGCAAGAAGCACGGCGATACCGAGCGTCGCGCCGATCAGCTGAAGTACCGGCCTGGGCCGGGCGCGGTCGGGTGCTGCCTTATCTCGCTCATTGTTCTTCTCCACGCGACACACATTAGTCGACGCACCGGACGCCCTCATCGCGGCTAAACCGCCCGCGGCTGCACTGTGGGATGGCGCGGCGCGGCTGGGGACGGTGCTACGGGGTAGGGCTTACTACCCCCGCCCGAGGTAGTTTCGGAGAAAGAAATATTCCGCGATATTTGCCTGGCTTTTCGGGGTGAATTATCACGTGCGGGGAAGTCCGGCAGGAAATGTGGGGCGCATCACATTTTAAAGGTATTTCAAGAAAACTCTGTCCTGACGTGCATAAACCGGCCATGACCTATTTTCGCGCCATATGCACGGTGTGTTCCTGCGGTCTGTCGAGGCTGTTTGCGCGAGTTGTGCTAGTCGTGCGTGACCTATGAAAAGTTTTACTTCGCTGAAGTACCCCCGGCTCTGTTGTGCATTAGACATCCAAAATGTGACCCCCGTAACATTCTGGGCAATGCTTCGACAGGCTATGCAACACATCCTGTTGATCGCTGAGGAAAGAGCAAGCACATCAGTTCCCCAATAAACATCGAAACGAAGAACGTTAGATCCAGCTTGGAGGCGAAGAATGGCTGAATCCCGCTCCCAGTCCCGACCAGCAGCAAAGCCTGTGCGTCAGACCGTGAAGCAGCTGACGACCCGCGAGTCTTTCAAGAACCGCGGTGAATGGATTACCCACGCACACTGCCGCAGCGTGGACCCAGAAGAGCTCTTTGTGAAGGGTGCAGCACAGCGCAAGGCTGTCGCTATCTGCCGTCACTGCCCCGTCGTTCTGCAGTGCCGCGCCGATGCCCTCGATAACAAGGTGGAGTTCGGTGTCTGGGGTGGCATGACGGAGCGCCAGCGCCGCGCCCTGCTGCGTCGCCGTCCGGATGTCACCGACTGGGCCGACTTCTTCGCTGGCCAGCTCGAAGCTGCGGCCGCGCAGCGCGAGGCCGAGGGGCAGGCCTAAGCCCCTCTCAGCAGGGCCACACCCCGGCCCGTCATAGTTTCGCAGTAGCTGGAAGCTAACCGATGTGCCTGCAGCTCCCCCGGCGGGAGAGGTTCTAAAACCTCCCCGGACGGGGATTTTTCTGTCTATATCCTCCAACTCGTCCTCTCCATAACTCGCGCGCGATCGCTATGCTCGAGGGCATGAAGAAATGGGAATATGTCACCGTGCCACTGCTCACCCACGCGACCAAGCAGATCCTCGATAACTGGGGCCAGGATGGGTGGGAGCTCGTCTCCGTCCTGCCAGGTCCGACTGGAGAGCAGCATGTCGCCTACATGAAGCGAGAGCTGGACTAATCATGGCCAAGTCTCAGGTTCCAGCCCGGCTCGACGAGCTCGGTATCGAGCTGCCGCCCGTTGCGGCCGCCGTCGCGTCTTACGTCCCCGCCGTCCGCTGCGGCGACGTCGTCTACACCTCCGGTCAGCTGCCATTTGTCAACGGTGAGTTGCCGAAGCTCGGCCTCGTCGGGGAGATCGGCACCCACACGGGAGCCCAGGTCAGCCCGGAAGAGGCCTACGAACTGGCTCGCATCGCCGTGCTCAACGCTGTGGCGGCCGCCGCTGCAGAGGTCGGCCTGGAGAACATCGAACGCATCGTGAAGGTCACGGGCTACGTTGCCTCGGCCACCGGTTTCGGCGGCCAGCCTGGCGTCGTCAACGGAGCGAGCGACATCCTCAGTGAGATTTTCGGTGAGGCTGGCCAGCATGCCCGCGCCGCCGTCGGTGTTGCGGAGCTGCCACTAGGTTCCCCGGTGGAGATCGAGATCATCGTTCAGGTACGTCAATAGGCCTTTAGCCGCGAGTTTTCGTAGAATTAGAGTTATGCAACATCCCGCGTACAGTCAGCTTCGCCCGGTCACCGAGAACGTCGGTGTGGTGTTGGCGCCAAACCCCAGCTATGCAGCGCTCGAAGGCACGAACTCTTGGGTAGTTCGCGGCCAGGGGGATCCAGTCTCGGTCGTCATCGATCCGGGTCCGCAGGATGAGGGGCACCTCAACGTTCTTCACAGCAAGGCGGTGGGGGAAAGCATCGGTGCTGGAACCAGCGGCGAGGAAGGCCCGCAGGCCACCATCGGCCTCGTGCTCCTCACGCACCGTCACAACGATCACTCCAACGGTGCTCAGCGCTTCCGTCAGCTCTCTGGCTCGCCTGTTCGCGCCTTCGACGATCACAACTGCATCGCCGCCGAGCCGCTGAAGGATGGCGAGATCATCCGCGTCGAGGGGCTCACGCCGACGATCGAGGTCATGCACACCCCGGGGCACACCTCCGACTCCGTGTGCTTCCTCATCCACTCCAAGGGTGGCTCCGATGACTCGGACGTGGAGGCCATCATCACTGGCGACACCATCGCCGGCCGCCACACCACCATGATCTCCGAGACCGACGGCGACCTTGGGCTCTACATCGAGTCCCTCAAGGAGCTGAAGCGTCGCGGTGTTGGCGTGCCGCTGCTGCCGGGCCACGGGCCGGACCGTGAGGATACCAGCGAGCTTGCCGAGCGCTACATCGAGCGCCGTGAACACCGCCTCGAGCAGGTCCGCGAGGCGCTGGCCAAGCTCGGCGAGGATGCCGATGTCATGGATGTTGTCGACGAGATCTACACGGACGTGGACCCGGTGCTGCGCGACGCCGCTGCACAGTCCACCCGCGTGACGATCGACTACCTGAAGAAGCAGCAGTAAAAGCGACAATGCCTAGCGAGTGGAAAACTCGCTAGGCATTAATGCGGGGTGACCAGCCATGGGCTGGTCTTTTTTATGCGCCGGCCGTGCGGGTTCGGCGCGGGGAGCTGGTGCCGTGGTGGTGCGCCAGGCGACACCGGTGCGATTGTGGCTCGGCGCCGGAGGGTTAGCGTGCGCGGCGTGCGAGGCGCTCGGTGTCCGCGATGAGAACCGACTTGCCTTCCAAGCGGATCCAGCCACGCTGGGCGAACTCCGCCAGTGCCTTGTTTACCGTCTCGCGGGAGGCGCCCACCAGCTGGGCGATCTCTTCCTGGGTGAGGTCGTGGTGCACGCGCAGCATGCCGTTTTCCTGGATGCCGAAGCGGTTGGCCAGCTGCAGCAGCGCCTTGGCCACGCGGCCCGGAACATCCGTGAAGATCATGTCGGCCAGGCTGTTATTCGTCCGGCGCAGGCGGCGGGCCAGCACGCGCAGCAGCTGTTCAGTGATGCCCGGGTGATCGGCGATCCAGTCGTGCAGCATCTGGGAGGTCATGACGCCAGCGGAGACCTTCGTGACGCACACTGCCGAGGAGGTACGTGGGCCCGGATCGAAGATCGAGAGTTCACCGAACATGTCCGAAGGGCCCATGACGGTCAGCAGGTTCTCGCGGCCGTCCGCGGAGTGACGCGCCAGCTTCACCTTGCCGGAGGTGATGATGTACAGGGTGTCGCCCTGCTCACCCTCCTCGAAGATCGTGGTTCCGCGCGGGAAGTCGACGGTCTCCAGCTGCTCAACCAGAGCCTGCACGGCCTCGGGGTCTACCCCTTGAAAGATTCCAGCGCGGGACAGAATCTCGGTGTTCTCTGCCATCTGTTCCTTACACTCCCACTTGACGACGTTTAACCGGACTCACACTACAGTAGTAGCCATGCCGAAAACCTCAGCGCCTCGCTTGCCGAAACCTGGCAGCCATCGCGCCGCAGATCCTTCGCATGTGGAAACCCCGCTGGCACTCAAGCGCCGAGCGAGGAAACTCAACCGCACTCTCGCGGTTGGCTATCCCGATGCTCATGCGGAGCTCGACTTTTCGACGCCACTGGAGCTTCTCGTAGCAACAGTCCTATCTGCACAGTGTACCGATGTGCGGGTAAATAGTGTGACGCCGGTCCTATTTTCGTTATATCCCACCGCAGCCGACTACGCCGCTGCGGACCCCGAGGAACTCGCCGAGGTCATCCGGCCAACGGGTTTTTACCAGGCCAAGACCCGTTCCCTCATCGGGCTCGGCACGGCCATCGCCGAGAAGCACGGTGGCGAGGTCCCCCGCACCCTCGAGGAACTCGTCGCCCTGCCGGGGGTGGGCCGAAAGACCGCCAACGTTGTGCTCGGCAATGCCTTCGGCGTGCCCGGCATCACCGTGGACACCCACCTGGGCCGCCTTGTGCGCCGTTGGAAGCTCACTGACCAGGAGGACCCCGTCAAGGCGGAACGCGAACTCATGGAACTCATCGAGCCCAAGGAGTGGACCATGTTCAGCCACCGGGTCATCTTCCACGGCCGCCGCGTCTGCCACTCCCGCAAGCCAGCCTGTGGCGCCTGCTTCCTGGCCTGGCAATGCCCCAGCTTCGGGCTGGCCGGCACGCCGGACCCGGAGGAAGCGATGACCCGCATCACCTCGCCAGACCGCGAACACCTGCTCGCCCTGGCCGGATTCGGAGAGGATTAACGCCATGGCCACCACCCCTTCGTCTTCCCATCCCCATCCCAACGGCGCTGCTCCCGGTCACGGTGCGTCCGACGGAAACGCCGAGACCA
>JBHWRM010000054.1:0-13585 GCA_043426695.1 Corynebacterium sp.
GAGCGGCGTTTGATCGTGCAGGTCCTGCACGAGATCGCAGGAAACGGACTCACCATCGAGGGACGAAAGGCCCAGATCAGCAGCAATGACTGAACTTTCGAATTCTAAGAACCCAGCGCAGGCAACCGGCGAGCGCAAGCCCATCCGCCGCGCCCTGGTCAGCGTGTACGACAAGACTGGCCTGGAGGAGCTCGCGCAGGGCTTGCACGCCGCCGGGGTGGAGATCGTCTCCACCGGCTCGACCGCGAAGAAGATCGCTGATGCGGGCGTGCCCGTCATCGAGGTGGAACAGCTCACCGGCTTCCCGGAGGTCCTCGAGGGCCGCGTGAAGACCCTGCACCCGCGCGTGCACTCCGGCATCCTCGCCGACACCCGCAAGCAGGATCACCTCGATCAGCTCAAGGAGCTGGAGATCGAGCCCTTCGAGCTGGTGGTCGTGAACCTCTACCCGTTCACCCAGACCGTCGCCTCCGGGGCCTCCTACGACGAGGTCATCGAGCAGATCGACATCGGTGGCCCGTCGATGGTGCGCGCCGCCGCGAAGAACCACGCCTCCGTCGGTGTGGTCGTGGACCCGACCAGCTACGACGACGTCGTCGCCGCTGCGAAGGAGGGTGGCTTCACCCTCGCGCAGCGCACCGAGCTGGCCATGAAGGCCTTCCAGCACACCGCCTCCTACGACGTCGCGGTGGCCAGCTGGCTGACCGCCCAGGTCGGCGAGGACGACGAGCAGTTCCCGGCGTGGTCCGGTGCCTCCTACGAGAAGGCCCACGACCTGCGCTACGGCGAGAACCCGCACCAGAAGGCCGCGGTCTACACCGCGCCGGGTGAGGAGCCGGGCCTGGCACAGGCTGAGCAGTTCCACGGCAAGGAGATGTCCTACAACAACTACACGGACGCCGACGCCGCGTGGCGCGCCGCTTGGGACCACGAGCGACCGGCCGTCGCGATCATCAAGCACGCTAACCCGTGTGGCATCGCCGTGTCCGAGGAGTCCATCGCCGCCGCCCACCGTGCTGCGCACGCCTGTGACCCGATGTCCGCCTTCGGTGGGGTCATCGCCGTCAACCGCCCGGTCAGCGTGGAGATGGCCAAGCAGGTCGCGGAGATCTTCACCGAGGTCATCGTCGCCCCGGACTACGAGGACGGCGCGATCGAGATCCTGAGCCAGAAGAAGAACATCCGCATCCTCAAGGCCGCCGCCCCGACCCGCGCGACCATCGAGTCCCGCCCGATCTCCGGCGGGCTGCTGCTGCAGGAGCGCGACGTCATCGACGCCAAGGGCGACGCCCCGGCCAACTGGACCCTGGCTGCCGGCGAGCCGGCCGACGAGGCCACCCTCGCCGAGCTGGAGTTCGCGTGGCGCTCCGTGCGCGCCGTGAAGTCCAACGCCATCCTGCTCGCTGCCGACGGTGCGACCGTGGGCGTGGGCATGGGGCAGGTCAACCGCGTGGACGCTGCGAAGCTCGCCGTGGAGCGCGCTAACACCCTGTCCGACGGCGCCGAGCGCGCCAAGGGCGCGGTCGCCGCGTCCGACGCCTTCTTCCCATTCGCTGATGGCTTCGAGGTGCTCGCCAACGCTGGCGTGCGCGCCGTCGTCCAGCCGGGTGGTTCCGTCCGCGACGCTGAGGTCATCGAGGCCGCCACGAAGGCGGGCGTGACGATGTATCTCACCGGGGAGCGCCACTTCTCGCACTAATTGCTAGATCCGGCGCTTCACGCAGCCGGATCTACGCAGCGAAGCCCGGATCTTAGTGGTTTTTCGCGGTTTCACTGCGTGGATTCGACAAGTGAACTGTTGGGAACCCCGCGTTGCTTTGCGCAGCGCGGGTTTTCTGCTGTTCGCCGCGGGTGGGTCGATTTTCCCTAAAAAACACTTCAGTGAATCGTTACTAACCGATATGGTTGAACAATATGAGCGGCTACTACCTCGCAGAACCAGATGTCACCGGCCTCAACCAGCGCCAAGCGGCGAAGGCGAAGCGCCGGATGGAGCTGCTGCGCGCGGCGGCGAAGATCATGGCGGACAAGGGCTTCCATGCTATGCGGCTGGAGGATCTGGGGGAAGCAGCCGGGATATCCGGTCCGGCCGTCTATCGATACTTCTCCAGCAAGGAGGAGATCCTCACCGACCTCATGACTGGCATCTCCGAAAAGCTACTCGAGGAGGCCAGGGCCATCACCCGCGGGCTTACCGATCCGCGGGAACGCCTTCAGGCGCTCATTCACCTGCAGATCGACTTCGCGATGACGGAACCCGAGCTGATCAGGCTCCATGCTCGCGAGCTGTTCCGCATGGCGGAGGAGGGGCGCGAGCGCGTGCGGCGCACCCAGGGGGCGATCCTGAAGATGGTGGCCGAGGCGCTGGCCAGCTACGATCCGCGCTACGAGGGGACCGCGGGGAGGGTGGCGGCCCAGCTGCTGGTCGGGCAGATCAACTCCCTGGAGCTGACCCGGGGGTGGGCCTCGCCGGCCCTGGCGCGCCAGACCGCTGTGCACCTTGCGGAGTCTGCCGTGGGAATGCGCTAAACCGGCGTTTCAAGGGGGTTGTTGGGAATATTTTCCCGATAGTTTTCGGGCGCTGAGCTGCGAAAACGCACCTAGGTGGGCGCTAGGTTCAAAAGTTCTTTCACAAAAGTAATGTGTGGCCTACGTCACTTCAGCTAGTCTGTGCTTAATGTCAGTTAATGGCCATTAACTCTTCTGCTCCAGGGGGAGACCCGGGGTAGCAGGGCGGGGCCATCCGACACCAAGCGGAGGAACACACGATGACGACAGTCGCTGAACCCACCACCGTGGAACACGCCCCGGAAAGCCACCAGGAACTCGTCGCCGAGCTCAAGGAGCGCCTGGCGCGAGCCTCCCGAGGGGGAGGGGAGCGGGCGCGGGAGCGCCACCTCTCCCGAGGCAAGTTGCTGCCCCGAGACCGGATCAACACCCTGCTGGACCCGGGCAGTCCCTTCCTCGAAATCGCGCCACTGGCCGCCGAGGACATGTACAACGGCAAGGCGCCGGCCGCGGGAATCATCGCGGGAGTAGGGCTGGTTGAGGGCCGACTGTGCATGATCTCCGCCAACGACTCGACCGTATCGGGTGGAACCTACTACCCGATGACCGTGAAGAAGCACCTGCGGGCCCAGGAGATCGCCGAAGAAAACCACCTGCCCTGCATCTACCTCGTGGACTCGGGCGGGGCGATGCTGCTCCAGCAGGACGAGGTATTCCCAGACCGCGACCACTTCGGCCGCATCTTCTACAACCAGGCCAACATGTCCGCCAAGGGAATCCCGCAGCTGTCCGCCGTGCTCGGGGCCTGCACCGCCGGTGGCGCCTACGTGCCGGCCATGTCGGACGAAAACGTCATCGTCGAAAACCAGGGCACGATCTTCCTGGCTGGCCCACCCCTGGTCAAGGCCGCTACCGGCGAGGATGTCACCCCGGAGGAGCTCGGCGGCGGTGCGATGCACTCCCGCATCTCCGGCGTGACGGATCACCTCGCCAGCGACGACGAGGACGCCCTGCGCCGCATGCGCCGCATCGTGGCCACCCTCCCGGAGAGCACCTCGCCGTCGTGGCAGAAGGGTCCTGCCGTGCCCGCGCCGCGGCCGCAGGAGGATATTTACGACATCGTTCCTACCGACCCGAAGATTCCCTACGACGTCCACGAACTCATCACCACCCTCACCGACGAGGGAAGCATCCAGGAGTTCAAGGAAGAATTCGGGGCGAGCATCACCACCTGCTTCGCCCGGATCGAAGGTCACGAGGTGGGCGTGATCGCCAATAACGGCATCATCTTCGCCGAGGCCGCCCAGAAGGGTGCACACTTCATCGAGCTGTGCGAGCAGCGCAACATCCCCCTGGTCTTCCTGCAGAACACCACCGGCTTCATGGTGGGGCGACAGTACGAGGAGGGTGGCATCGCAAAGCACGGGGCGAAGATGGTCAACGCCGTCGCCACCGCCTCGGTACCCAAGCTCACCGTCGTCACGGGAGGAGCGTTCGGAGCGGGCAACTACTCGATGTGCGGCCGCGCCTATAGCCCGCGCTTCCTGTGGATGTGGCCCAACGCCCGGATCTCGGTGATGGGCGGGGCCCAGGCGGCCATGACACTGTCCACCGTCCGGCGCGCCCAGATCGAGCGCAACGGGGGCGAGTGGTCCGCGGCGGAGCAGGAGGCCTTCGAGCAGCCGATCAAGGACATGTTCGAGGAAAAGTCCACATGCTGGTACTCCACCGCTCGGCTGTGGGACGACGGAGTCATCGACCCGGCCGACACGCGCCGGACGCTGGCCATGGCTCTCGACATCTGTGCCCAGGCGCCGCGCACCCCGCAAGGCTTCGGCATCTTCCGCATGTAAGACACCAAAGGAGCAACCATGACGTCCACACTTGCCAACCCTGACACGTCGCGGGCGCTGACGAAGCTCTTCGACAGCGTGCTGATCGCCAACCGCGGTGAGATCGCCTGCCGCGTCATCCGCACCGTTCACGAGCTCGGGCTGCGAGCCGTCGCCGTATATTCGGACGCCGACGTCCACGCCCCGCACGTCCACCTCGCCGACGACGCCGTCTGGCTGGGGCCGGCACCAGCCGGCCAGTCCTACCTCGATATCGACAAGGTCATCGCGGCGGCGAAGTCCGCCGGGGCCGGCGCGATTCACCCGGGCTACGGCTTCCTCTCCGAAAACGCGGCCTTCGCGCAGCGCTGCGAGGAGGAGGGAATCGTCTTCATCGGCCCGCCCGCCCAATCCATCGAGAAGATGGGAGACAAGATCACGGCCCGCGCGACCGTCGAGTCCCGAGACGTTCCCACCGTCCCGGGGATCTCCCGGCCGGGCCTGACTGACCAGGAGATCATCGATGCCGCGCCCGACATCGGGTTCCCGGTGCTGATCAAGCCCTCCGCCGGCGGCGGTGGCAAGGGAATGCACCGCGTGGAGCGGATCGAGGACCTCGCGAAAACGCTGGTCTCGGCCCGGCGCGAGGCCGCCAGCTCCTTCGGTGACGACGCGCTATTCATGGAGCACTTCGTGGACACGCCGCGCCACATCGAGGTGCAGATCGTCGCGGATTCCCACGGCAACGTCATCCACCTCGGGGAGCGTGAGTGTTCCTTGCAGCGCCGCCACCAGAAGGTCATCGAGGAGGCGCCGTCCGCCCTGCTGGACGAGAAGACCCGCTCCGAAATCGGGCAGGCCGCCTGCGACGCGGCGCGAGCGGCGGGCTACTGCGGCGCGGGCACCGTGGAGTTCATCGTCTCCGCGAAGCAGCCGGATCGCTTCTTCTTCATGGAGATGAACACCCGCCTGCAGGTGGAGCACCCGGTCACCGAGCTGGTGACGGGCGTGGACCTGGTGGAGTGGCAGATCCGCATCGCCATGGGCGAGGAGCTGCCGATGAGCCAGGAGAATATCCGGCTCGACGGGCACGCGGTGGAAGCGCGCGTCTATGCCGAGGATCCGGCCGGCGGGTTCCTGCCGACGGGCGGGCGCATCGAGGAGCTCCATTGGCCGACTGGCTCCGGTGTGCGCGTGGATGCGGGAGTGCAAGCCGGCCAGGTGGTTGGCTCGGACTACGACCCGATGCTGGCCAAGCTCATCACCTGGGCACCCAGTCGCCAGGTGGCGCTCGAGCGGCTCGACAAGGCGCTGGGTGAGACGGTCATCGACGGGCTGACGACGAACCTGGACTTCAACCGCTTCCTCGTCACCTACCCGGACGTCATCGACGGTCGGCTCGACACGGGCCTGCTCGACCGGATCGTCGGTGGCTACGAGCCCACGCCGACTCCGGCAGCCGCCTTCGCCGTGGCCGCCCTGCACAAGATTCTCGCCGCGTCGGGCACTGCTGCGGGGGAGACCGATCCCCACGGCCCCGCCACGCCACGGTCCCCGCTGGGCAGCCAGTGGACCAGCGCGGACTCCTGGCGCGGCGCCCGCAAGCCAGCCCCGGTGGTCTACAGCTTCGACGATGGCTCGGAGCGCGGCCCGCGCCGGGTCACCCTGAGCCCCCGCGACGGGGAGCACAACCCCGGCGAGCGGGTGTGGACCGCGCAGGTGGAAGACGCTGCCCAGGCAGTCCCCGGCGGCTCGGAAGAAGCCGTCGAGGGCGAGACCGTGAGCTTCGACGTCACCGTGCTGGGCTCCCCGGTCCCCACCCCGGATTTGCGGTTGCGCATCGACGAGGGCACGGCCCAGCGGTGGCGCGTGATTGGGGAGCACGTCTTCGGCCCCCACGGGGCGTTCACGCTGCGAGAATTCCACGGCACCGCGGCCGATGCACAGGACCAGGCGGGGGACACCCCGATCACCAGCCCGATGCCCGGCACGGTCATCGCGGTCGAGGTGGCAGACGGCGCCACGGTCGCCGAGGGCGAGGCGGTCATCGTCATTGAAGCCATGAAAATGGAGCACACCCTCACCGCGGCCTACAGCGGCGTGGTCAGCATCAACGTCTCAGTTGGCGACATGGTCTCCACCGGTGACGTCCTCGCCGAGGTAGATCCCGATACGGACACAAACACGGACGCCGCTGCGGACGAAGACGCCGACTAAACACACCAACTACACCCAACAACCAAGAGCACCACAACGCGAAAGGATCGAAAATCATGAGCATTCTCACTCCGGAACTGCAGGAACTGCGCAAGGGCGTAGAGGACTTTGCCAACACCGTCGTGGACCCGGTCGCCGCCCAGCACGACCGCGACCACACATTCCCCTATGAGGTCGTCAAGCAGATGGGGGAGATGGGCCTGTTCGGCCTGCCGATCGCCGAGGAATACGGCGGCATGGGCGGCGACTACATGGCCCTGGGCGTGGCGCTCGAGGAACTCGCCCGGGTCGACCAATCCGTCGCCATCACCCTCGAGGCCGGGGTGTCCCTGGGAATCATGCCGATCTACCGATTCGGCTCCGAGGAGCAAAAGCAGCAGTACCTGCCCGACCTGGTCGCCGGCAAGGGCCTGGCCGGCTTTGGGCTGACCGAGCCAGAGGCCGGTTCGGACGCGGGTGGCACGAAGACCACCGCGAAGCTGGACGGCGGCGAATGGGTCATCAACGGCTCGAAGCAGTTCATCACGAACTCCGGCACCGACATCACCAAGCTCGTCACCGCCACGGCCGTCACCGGCACGCGCGATAACGGCAAGAAGGAGATCTCCGCGATCATCGTGCCCTCCGGCACCCCGGGCTTCACCGCCGAACCCGCCTACAACAAGGTCGGCTGGAACGCCTCCGACACCCATCCGTTGACCTTCGACGACGTGCGCGTCCCCGAGGCCAACCTGCTGGGCGAGCGCGGCAAGGGTTTCTCCTATTTCCTATCCATCCTGGACGAGGGCCGCATCGCGATCGCCGCGCTGGCCACCGGTGCGGCGCAGGGCTGCGTGGACGAGTGCGTGCGCTACGCCAAGGAGCGCACGGCCTTCGGCAAGGCGATCAGCGAGTACCAGGCGGTGAGCTTCAAAATCGCCCGCATGGAGGCCCGCGCCTACGCCGCCCGCCAGGCCTGGTACGCGGCCGCCGCGAAGATGCAGGCGGGGGAGGATTTCACCAAGGAGGCCTCCATCGCCAAGCTCGTCGCCTCCGAGGCGGCGATGGACAACGCCCGCGACGCCACCCAGGTCCACGGCGGCTACGGCTTCATGAACGAGTACCGCGTGGCCCGCCACTACCGCGACTCCAAGATCCTCGAGATCGGCGAGGGCACCACTGAGGTGCAGCTCATGCTGATCGCCAAGCACCTGGGCCTCTAGGCCAGCCAACAACCGCCGACACCCAAAAGTCCGGGTCCCGCAAGGCCCGAGGCATAAGCCGACAAGGAGCAGGAAAAGATGAGCGATCACACGCACAACGCGCCGGGCCGCACCGTCGTGCAGCGCGGCCTGTGGTTCGAGGAATTCGAGGAGGGCGTGACCTATCAGCACCAGCCGGGGCGCACCGTCACCGAGGCCGATAACACGCTGTTCACCACGCAGACGATGAACACCCAGCCGCTGCACCTGGACGCTGCCTGGGCCGCGAAGCAACCGGGCTTCCGCGGGGAGCGGCTGGTGAACTCCATGTTCACCCTCTCCACGGTGGTGGGGCTGTCGGTGAGCCAGCTCTCGCTGGGCACGATCGTGGCCAACCTTGGGTTTAAGGAAGTTTCTTTCCCTCAACCACTATTCCACGGCGACACGCTCTACGCGGAGACGACCTGTGTGGGCAAGCGCCCCTCCCGCTCCCGCCCCAACCAGGGAATCGTGGAGCTGGAGCACATCGGCCGCAACCAGCACGGCGACGTTGTGTGCCGGGCGGTCCGCAGCACCCTCATGCAGTTCCGACCAGCGGGGGAGGAGTAAATGTCCACCCCAACCACCCCCTGGCTGCCCCCGGGGCCGGCGCTCCTGTTCGCCCCCGCGGACCGGCCCGAGCGCTTCGCCAAGGCCGTCGAACGGTCGGACGCCGTGATCGTCGACCTCGAGGACGGCTGCCGCGCCGAGCAGCGCCCCGCCGCCCGTGAGCACGTCATCGCTGCCTTCCGGTCGGGCACCTTCGACCCGGAGCGCACCATCATCCGGGTCAACCCCGCCGGCTCCGAGGACTTCGCCGCCGACATGGCCGCCGTCGCTGCCTGCGGTGCGCGGACAATCATGCTGCCCAAGGCGGAGGGCCCCTTTTTTCAGGACGCCGCCAGCCAGCCGCACGGCGCCGTGGCCGCCAGCGATGAAGTCCAGGTCATCGCGCTGATCGAAACCCCGGCCGGGGTGGTCAACCTCCAGGCCATCGCGACGGACCCGCAGGTCGTGGCCCTGTTCTGGGGAGCAGAGGACCTCACCGCGGCAATCGGTGGCACGAGCTCTCGCTACGGAGCGGAGGAAAAGCCCACCCCCGGCGGCGGAACCTCTGGCCACCCCGGCGGGTACCGGGAGGCGCCCCGGCTGGTCCGCTCCCTGGTGCTCCTACACGCCGCGGCTGCGGGCAAGGTCGCCCTCGACTCGATCCACGCCGATACCGCCGACGTCGCCGGGGCTAAGGCCGAGGCGGTCGACGCGGCGGTCAGCGGCTTCGCCGCCACCGTCAGCATCCACCCCGGCCTCGTCCCCGCGATCCGGCAGGCCTACGCACCCAGCGAGGAACAGCTGGAGTGGGCCACGCGGGTCATCGGGAGTGCCAGCAGTAATAGCGGCGCCTTCGCCGTGGACGGGCAGATGATTGATGCCCCGCTGCTACGACAGGCCGAAGTGATCCACCGCAGGGGGCAAGCCCAATCCAGCACCGGCCCTTCGGACAACCGCGCCCCCTAGACGCGAAACCACCACACTCATTCCTCGCCAAGGAGGTCATCATGACTAGCACTTTCGTCCCCCGGCCCTATGCCATCTCAACGAATCCTGCGGACCTGGACCCAAAGCTCTCCCACGAGGTCGGCAACCAGGACGTCGAACTGCTCGACGAGACCATCGGCCAAACCCTGGCCCGGGTGGTTCACAAGTTCCCCTCCCGCGACGCCGTCCTCGATTTCTACGGGGATATCCACTTGAGCTACGAAGAGTTCCACCGCAAGGTGCTGCGGCTGGCCTCCGGTCTGCACGCTGCGGGCTACCGCAAGGGGGACCGCATCGGTATCTGGGCCCCCAACCGCTGGGAGTGGACGGTGGTCCAGTTCGCGGCCGCCGAGATCGGCATCGTGTTGGTCTGCATCAACCCCACCTACCGCAACCGTGAGCTGATCTATGCGATGAACCAGTCCAACGTCAAGGCGCTGTTCTCCGCCGGGCGGTTCAAGGACTCGAACTACCGGGAGATGGTCTTCTCCGCCTCCCCGCAGTTCTCCCGCGCCTACCGGGAGACCATCTTCTTCGGCTCCGAGCGCTGGGACGAGCTGGCTAACCACGCGATCCTCGACCTCAACCCGGTGCGCGAGGAACTGGACCCGGATGATCCGATCAACATCCAGTACACCTCCGGCACCACGGGCATGGCCAAGGGCGCGACGCTGACCCACCGCAACATCCTGAACAACGGCTACATGATCGGCCACCGCCTCAGCTACACGGAGGAGGACCGCGTGGTCATCCCCGTGCCCTTCTTCCACTGCTTCGGCATGGTGATCGGAAACCTCGCAGCCATGGCGCGCGGCGCGGCGACGATTATCCCGGGCCCGACTTTCCAGCCACAGCAGACCCTCGAGGCGGTGCACCACGGGCGGGCGACGAGCCTCTACGGGGTGCCCACCATGTTCATGGCGGAACTGCAAGAACTGGAGAAGAACCCGAAGAAGTACGACCTGTCGACGCTGCGCACCGGGGTCATGGCGGGCACCACCTGCCCCTCGAAGACCATGCAGGAGGTCATCGACATTATGGGCATGGGGGAGGTCGGCATCTGCTACGGCATGACCGAGACCGCGCCCGTGTCTTGCCAAACTCTGCCCGATGACCCCATCGACAAGCGCGTGAACACCGTGGGCAAGGTCGGCCCGCACCTCGAGCTGAAGATCGTGGACCCGCAGACCCGGGAGGTCTTACCGCGCGGCAAGCAGGGCGAGGTGCTGGTGCGCGGCTACTCGGTGATGAAGGGCTACTGGGACATGCCCGAGAAGACCTCGGGGGCGATCACCGACGACGGCTGGATGCTCACCGGCGACCTCGGGCTAATGGATGAGGACGGCTACGTGGCCATCACCGGCCGCATCAAGGACATGGTCATCCGAGGCGGGGAAAACCTCTACCCCAAGGAGATCGAGGAGTTCCTCTACCGCCACCCGGACATCGCGGATGTGCAGGTCATCGGCGTGCCGGACGACAAGTACGGCGAGGAGCTCATGGCCTGGATCATTATGAACCCCGGTGCCAAGCCGCTGACCCAGGAGGACATCCAGAAGTTCGCGGAGGGCCAGCTCGCCCACCACAAGATCCCCCGCTACGTCCACATCGTGGACTCCTACCCGATGACGATCTCCGGCAAGGTCCGCAAGGTCGCCATGCGCGAGGAAGCCGTCAAGCTGCTCGGCATTTACGACCGGGGCTAACACCCACCACCACGCGAGAGAAGACTTTAGGCAGACTTTAAGCAAGGAGCGGAAATGTCCAAGTTGATAAGCGCCGCGGACGCAGTGGCCGATATCCCCAACGGCGCGACGATCGCGGTCGGCGGCTTCGGAGTGTGCGGAATCCCGCAGATCCTCCTGGAACAGCTGCGGGACCAGGGCGCCACGGACCTGGAGGCGGTGAGCAATAACGCGGGCCTGGATAACCGCGGACTCGGGATGCTGCTGGGTACCCGCCAGCTGCGCCGCATCATCGCCAGCTACGTAGGGGAGAACAAGGAGTTCGCCCGCCAGTACCTGGAGGGCGAGCTGGAAGTGGAGCTGACCCCACAGGGCACGCTGGCCGAGAGGCTGCGCGCCGGGGGATCCGGGATCGGTGGCTTCTACACCCGCACCGGGGTCGGCACGGTCGTCGCCGACGGTGGGATGCCCTGGAAGTACGACGCCGGGGGAGGCGTGGCGGTGGCGTCCCCAAAGAAGGAAACCAGGGAGATCGACGGGGAGGAATACGTCCTCGAGCACGCGATCAAGGCGGACTTCGGGCTCGTGCGGGCCGCGGTAGCCGACGAGGCAGGCAACCTGCGGTTCCACGAGACCGCCCGCAACTTCAACCCCCTGGCCGCGATGAGCGGAAAGGTATGCATCGTCGAGGCGGAAAAGGTGGTCCCTGTGGGCGAGCTAGGTCCGGACGATATCCACCTGCCCAGCGTCTACGTCCACCGCATCGTGGAGCTTTCTCCCCAGCAGGCAGCAGACAAGATGATTGAAAAGGAGACGGTCCGATGATAACGACTCAAGATCAGAAGCTGGGCTGGACCCGCGAGCAGATGGCGGCCCGTGCGGCCCAGGAACTCTCGGATGGCCAATACGTCAACCTCGGAATCGGGCTGCCCACCCTGGTGCCCAACTATGTGCCCGAGGGGGTGACGGTCACCCTTCAGTCGGAGAACGGCCTGCTGGGGATCGGGCCGTACCCCAAGAAGGGCGAGGCGGATCCGGACCTGATCAACGCGGGGAAGGAGACGGTCACCGCGCTGCCCGGGTCCAGCTACTTCGATTCCGCCCTGAGCTTTGGGATGATCCGCTCCGGCAAGATCGACGTCGCGATCCTCGGCGCGATGGAGGTCAACGCCGTCGGGGACATCGCCAATTGGATGGTGCCGGGCAAGATGGTCAAGGGCATGGGCGGGGCGATGGACCTGGTCGTGGGCGCCCAGCGGGTCGTCGTGCTGATGGAGCACTGCACCAAGGCCGGGGACTCCAAGATCGTCGACGAGATCACCCTGCCGCTGACGGGCACCGGCGTGGTGGACCGCATCATCACCGACCTCGGGGTCTTCGACCGGGAGGAATCCGGCCTGGTGCTCGTGGAGCTGGCCCCAGGGGTCACGGAAGAAGACGTTAAAAACCGAACCGCAGCGAGCTACCGTAGCGCCGTGAAATAATGATCTCAACATAAGGAAGGACGCGAAATGACCACTACCCAGCACCCCCAAGACGTCGTCATCGTCGGCGCCGCCCGCACCCCGCAAGGCCGACTGCTCGGCGCGCTGTCCCGCAAGACCGCCGTCGACCTCGGGGCCGCCACCATCTCCGCAGTACTCGAGCGTTCCGGCGTGGGCGCCGAGCCGGTGGACTACGTCCTCATGGGCCAGGTCGTCCAGGCCGCCGCGGGCCAGAACCCGGCCAAGCAGGCCGCCGTCGCCGCCGGGCTGGGCATGAACGTGCCCGCCATGACCGTCAACAAGGTCTGCCTGTCCGGTTTGGACGCCATCATCAACGCCGCCCGCATGATCAAGGCCGGGGACGCCACCGTCGTCGTCGCCGGTGGTCAGGAGTCCATGTCCAACGCCCCGCACCTCGCCGCCGGTGTGCGCGCAGGCAAGGGCTTCGGAGGGCTGAAGCTGGACGATGCCCTCGAGCGCGATGGGCTCACCGATCCGGTCCAGGGCACCGCCATGGGCGTGGAGACCGACGAGAACGCCGAGGCCGCCGGCCTGAATCGCGAGGAGCAGGACCACATCGCCGCGCTGTCCCACCAGCGTGCCGAGCGCGCGACCGCCGATGGCACCTTCTCTGAGGAGATCGTCTCCATCGAGGTCGCCACTCGCAAGGAGACCATCACCGTCTCCCAGGACGAGGGCGTGCGTCCAGGCACCACCGAGGAGGGCCTGGCCAAGCTGCCCCCGGCTTTCCGCAAGGAGGGCACCATCACCGCCGGTTCTTCGTCCCAGATCTCCGACGGTGCGGCCGCCGTCGTGCTGACCACCCGCGAGAATGCCGAGGCTAAGGGCTGGAACATCCTGGCTACCGTCGGCGCTGCGGGGCAGACCGCAGGACCGGACACCTCGCTGCTCTCCCAGCCGTCCCAGGCCGTGAAGGCCGCCCTGGCCAAGGCCGGTTGGGAGACCGGGGACCTGGACTTCCTGGAGATCAACGAGGCCTTCGGCGCGGTCGTCGCCCAGTCCCTGAAGGACCTGGACTACCCGCTGGAGAAGACCAACATCCACGGTGGCGGCATTTCCCTGGGCCACCCGATCGGTTGCTC
>JBHWRM010000055.1:0-27153 GCA_043426695.1 Corynebacterium sp.
AAGGCTGAGCGCGTGAACCTCAACAACCAACTCAACGCGCACAACGCCCGCGTTGCTCAGGCACAGCAGATCCTGAACCAGTTCGGCCTCTAAGCTCAACGCTTCAGCCCGAACAACAAACAGCCCCGGCCAGCGAGGAAACCTCGCCGACCGGGGCTGTTGTTATTGCCAGCCGCTCGTACCAGTGGCAGCTATCGCTGAACGCTGGCAGCTGGAAACGCGAAATCCGCCGTAGGAGCTTGAGCCCCACGGCGTGAAAACGCTCTTAGCGGTTGATCACCGTGTCTGGGTGCACGTACGGGAGAGTGGAGGAGTCCACCGGCCACTCGATCTCACCGTAAGGGGAAAGAGCGCCTGCCGAGAAAGCCACCAGCTCGGTGACAGCGTGCTGACCCTCTGGAATATCAGTCGGCCACGCCGGGTCTACATAGCCTTTTTTCTTTTCAACGTTCGCCATAGTTTGAGTTTCTCACATCACACCGAAAATCGCACCATAGGAGGCGAAAAACAGCTGACCGGTCCACCCGTTTGGGAAAGCCCGCGCTACGCTGCTGCCGGACACCGTCTGGGCAAGTCCATTAGAATGGTTTGCCTATGACTGCCCACGACTCTCCCGGTGACGATGCATCGAACCCTCCCCTCAGCTATCCCGCATGGCTGCTGGGGCAGGATTACGCGTCGCTAGCCGGGCTCCTGGGCAGGCTCCACAGCCGCGGGGCGATTGACCTGCTCGCCCCCACTCCCCTCTCCGAGCTTGGATCCACCGCCCGCGGGGCGTCCTATTACGCAGGTCCCGACACGCTGGCTGGTGCGGCGGGCGCGTTGGACGACACTCTGCTCGACAGCGCCAGCGTTCGCTTCCTCTCCGCCATCGAGCTGCTGGTACTGCACGCCGGCTTCGAACTAGACGCAACCCACGACTGGGTCAGCGCCAGCGACATCATTGCGACCGCCACAGAACTGCTGGACATCGCTGGAACGCCGGCCGAGCGCCGCCCCAGCCAGGCGGATCTGCTGGCAGCCATGCGCTCCTGCGCGTCATGGGGCCTGGTCTACGGCCCCCAGTGGTCGCTATCCCCCGACCCAGGCCAACCGTCCAGCTCCGATGCCCTGGACGAGCTTCTACTCAAACTGCCCGGCCCCCTCACAACCATGTTTCACCCCTCGGTCCGGGAACTGTGGCGGCTTGCTGACTGCAACCGCTGCCCCATCCCCACGGCGGAGCTGCCCGGCACGGTGGAGGCCCTCCCCGACCGCCAGCGCCGATTGCTCAGCACCCTCAACAACGCGGGCGGGGTGGGCCATTCCGAATCCCTGCGGCCGGGCGCAGACCCCGACCAGCCACTGCCCACCTTGGTGCGCACCGGAATCCTGGACCAGATCGATGAGAACACCGCCCGGTTAAGCGGCCGAGTCGCCCAGTACCTGCGGGGCACCCTGATCGCCGAGCCCGGCGGAGACTTCCGCCCGGCGCGCCCTATCAACCGTTCGACCGGCGAGGCCGGCCCCCATGACCCGGCAGCTGTCGAGGATTCGGCGTCCGAGCCTTCGACCACCGACCCGAATAGTCAGGCCTCGGCCACGGCGGTCGCGAATGTCATCCAGACGATCCAGGACTTAACCGAACTACTGGAGGAACTGGGGTCCGAGCCCATTCAGCCGCTGATGTCCGGTGGCATTGGGGTCCGTGAAATGAACCGCATCGCTCGCCGCTGGGGTACCGACTCCGATGAGGTGGCCCGCCGCCTCACGCTGGCTTACGAGGCGGGCCTGGTGGACCTTGGTTTTGCACACCCACCCGCCGGAGACGGCCCAGTCTGGGCTCCGACCGAGCCAGCCATGGACTTCCTTGAAGCCTCACTGGCCACCCAATGGGCGACGCTGCTGCTCGGTTGGCACGCTAGCTCCTACGCCCCCTGGCATGCTGAGGCGCTGGACGTCCGCGCCTTCCAGGAGGAGTTGCTGGACCCGAATGCGGCTCATCTCCGCCAGTTGTTCCCCTTCCTTTTTAGGACGCCAACGGGTGCGACGACGACCACCGCGCAACTCGCTGATCAGCTGTGGCGTGTGCAGCCTTTCCAGGCCTGGGGTACGACCGCGGAGGGACTGGAGGCGATCGTCGCGGAGTCGGTGGATCTGGGGCTCACCGCGTTGGGCGAACCCACGGCGGCACTGTCGGCTTTGAAGCTAGCCAGCGAGGCCGCTGAGGCTCGTGCCGCCCGATCCGCAGCCGCGGCTGCCAGCGCCCCAGATGACGTCAGTACGGCGGACGATGACAACGATCACGACGACCCCGTCGCCGCGTTGGCAGCAAGCCTGGACGAATTGCTGCCTTCCCCCGTGAAGTACCTCATCATCCAGGGCGACCACACCGTCATGGCCCCGGGCCTACTGGCCCCTGCAGACGCGGCGATGCTGCGTGCCATCGCAGTGCAGGAATCCTCCGGCATCGCCTCGGTCTGGCGGATCACGAAGGCGAGCCTGCAGTCCGCGTTCCGCACCGGGCATCGCAGCGAGGAGGTCTCGGAGTTCCTCTCAACCATGACCCCGGGCGGGCTGCCGGCG
This sequence comes from Corynebacterium sp., assembly GCA_043426695.1. Taxonomy (GTDB): domain Bacteria; phylum Actinomycetota; class Actinomycetes; order Mycobacteriales; family Mycobacteriaceae; genus Corynebacterium. The sequence continues at coordinate 2,566 of JBHWRM010000055.1, forward strand.
GTGCCGCAGTCCATCCGGTACCTCATCGAGGATGCCGAGCGAGGCCTTGAGCTTTCGGGCAGCACCCCGGAGGAAGCCACGGCTAGCGGCCACAGCTCCGTGCCGCACCGCGTCCAAGGAAGGTCAGGCCGGCATTCCGACTCGCAGCTGCGGGAGGCTATCGCAGCCGAGATCGAAAGCTACCGTCGGGCAGCGAGCGTCGAGAGCGAAGCCCACGAGGGCGACGAAGTCACGCTGACCGAGCCCCGCGCGGCGCTGTCCGCACTGCGCCAGGCTTATGCCGCGGGCCACCAGGTGCGCCTGAGCTACGCGGAGGCGGATGGTTCTACGGTGAGCGCGTGGATCTCGGTGGTGATGGTCACTGCCTCGCAGATCACCGCGGTGACCGAGCCGGATGACGAGACCTTCACGGTGCACCCGCATCGAGTGGTCGCAGTCTCCGTCCCATCGCGCTAGCCTGGAGTTTTGACGCTTTTCGGGTCGGCTCAAGCAGCAGGCTCGGAACACAAGTGTTTCTGCCCCGGCGCGACCGCTTTCCGCACCGCCGGGTCACACGTCTTCCAAGGAAAGGACAATGGCTTTGCCCATCGGCGACGGCCCCTTGATCGTGCAGTCGGATAAGACCGTGCTGCTCGAGATCGACCACCCGAAGGCGCAGGAGGCGCGCACCGCGCTGGCCCCGTTCGCGGAACTGGAGCGCGCCCCAGAGCACGTGCACACCTACCGCATCACCCCGCTGGCGCTGTGGAACGCCCGCGCGGCAGGGCACGACGCGGAGCAGATCATGGACGTGCTGGAAACCTACTCGCGGTTCCCCGCCCCGCAGCCGCTGCTCATCGACATTGCCGACACGATGGATCGCTACGGGCGGCTGAAGCTCATCAAGCACCCAGCGCACGGGCTCGTGCTAGAGACGACGGACAGGGCTGTGCTGACGGAGATCCGGCGTCACAAAAAGATCAAGCCCATGTTGGGCGCAGAGATCGACGAGGACTCGATCGTTGTGCACCCTTCCGAGCGCGGCAGGCTCAAGCAGGAACTGCTGAAGGTCGGCTGGCCCGCAGAGGACCTGGCGGGATACGTCGACGGCGAGGCACACCCCATCGAGCTGTCGCAGGAACACGAAGAATGGCAGCTGCGCGACTACCAGGAGATGGCGGCCGATAGCTTCTGGGAAGGCGGCTCGGGCGTGGTAGTGCTGCCATGTGGTGCGGGCAAGACGATGGTCGGCGCGGCCTCGATGGCCAAGGCAAAGGCCACCACCCTGATCCTGGTGACGAACACCGTCGCGGGCAGGCAGTGGAAGGACGAGCTAGTGCGCCGCACCTCCCTGACGGAGGATGAAATCGGCGAATACTCCGGAGAGAAGAAGGAGATCCGCCCCGTCACCATCGCCACCTACCAAGTGGTCACGCGCAAGTCGAAGGGCGAATACCGGGCGCTGGAGCTGTTCGACTCCCGCGACTGGGGCTTAATCACTTACGACGAGGTTCACCTGCTGCCTGCCCCGGTGTTCCGCATGACCTCCGACCTGCAGTCTCGCCGCCGTCTGGGGCTCACCGCCACCCTGGTGCGCGAGGACGGCCGCGAAGGCGACGTATTCAGCCTGATCGGGCCGAAGCGCTATGACGCCCCATGGAAGGACATCGAGGCCTTCCTGGATCGCATGTCCCCCGGCGGTCTCTCGTCCGTTCCCCAGTCCCTGCGGTATTTGATTGACGACGCCACCAGGGCATTCCAGCAGGGCTCCGCCACCGAACCCCACTCGGCTCGTGTCCCGTCTCGCGTGGATACTCCCCAGCGCAACATCATGGACATCACTGGGGACTCCACCGAGATCGCCTCGGAGATCGACGGCGCCGTGGAGGGTTTTCGCCGCGCCCACGACCAGGCCATCGCCGTGGACCCGGCGGACGGCACGAAGGCCTCGGACACCCGGACCTTCCGCTCGCCGCGGGAGATCATGTCCGAGCTGCGCCGCGCCTATACCGCGGGCACACAGGTGCGCCTGCACTACGTGGACTATGCGGGTGCCACCAGCCATGACTGGATCTCCATCGTGATGATGACCCCCTCCACCATCTCCGCGGTGCTCGAATCCACCGGGGAGAGCCTCACGATCCAACCCCACCGCATCGCTGCGGTGGACGTGCCGTGCTAGAGGTTATGACGCAAGTTTATTGAATTCCAGAGAATTTCTGAACATCCGGCGAGCGAAGGAAACGCCCGGCCATTTCCACAGCTGGCTGAGAAGAATCTCCTTCGATTACAAGGGACGCAATCGCCAATTCCCCTGTCGTTCCAGCGAACCAGCCATTGGAAAGCTTGCCATCAATTTCTGCTGTACCAGTCTTTCCGCCAAGTGCACTAAGATCACTCAACGACCTAGCTGAACCGTGGTCAATTGTTGATTTCATCATCGTCCGGAGGCTTTGAATAGTTGTATCGCTGACATGCTGGTCTGCCTGTTTATTCACTACTGTCTGTTCGCCTTGAATGAGCTGTGGAGGAACAAGCAAGCCGCCGTTAGCGACAGTCGATTGCATGAGCGCAATCCCAAATGGACTAGCTAGAACCTCGCCCTGTCCAATAGAAGCCTCCACACGAGGAGGTCCAGCCGGTGTCCGCGGCACCGAACCAGTAAGTGTGGTCATCCCTGGTACGTCGAAGTCGGAGCCAATTCCGAGTTCTAAAGCAGTCCGTTGCAGATCATCTTCTCCCAAACGATCCGAAATGACCGCTTGGGTTGTGTTACATGATTGGGCGAAAGCTTCTTCCAGTCGAACGCTACCTAGATCGAAGTCATGATCGTTGGGAATCTTGCGTCCAGCGACGGTGATATTGCTAGGACAAGGTAGTTCCTCATCCATGCTGACTGCCCCTGCCTCTAGTGCCGCCGCTGTGGTCACAGTTTTGAACGTCGATCCCGGTGGGAATAGCCCGGTGAGTGCGATTGGCCCTTGGTTATTTGCCTTGTCATTTTGTGCAACGGCAAGGACACCTCCTGTTCTAGGATTGAGCACGACTAGAACTGCGGCACGTTGCTCACTGTCCACTGCTTGTTTTGCTGCGCTTTGCAGTGTGTTATCCAGAGTGGTTGCGATTGGCTGAACTCGGCGAGGCGGCTCAGAGGCTACCGTCGTCATACCTTGTGAACTCTCAGCGCGTATCGACCATCCTGAATTAGCATCGAGCACTGACTCCCAATATTTGTTCAATTCAGCATCCAGCGGAGAGTTAAGAGTTTTGGACACGCTTAAGAGACGCCCCTGCTCCACAGTGGAAATTCCCTCAAAGGTCCTAAGTTGCTCTTGTATCTTCCGGAATTCTTCCTGCCTCAAAGTGAGGAGCACGGTGTCTTCATCCTGAGACTCTCCCAAGGTCTGCTCGATCCACTCCTTAGTCGTTGTGGGAGACACTGGTGCAAAAATCTGGGCCAATTCCTGCGCTCTAGAGGCTATATCTTTGCGACCTCGTACCTGAATAACTTTCGTCCAGGTCATATATTCATTGCCCAAGCGATCTTTAATTGGAAGATCGTACTGTTTATCTTCAGCAAAAAAGAGTGCGGAATCATCGCTCAACTGAGCTTCGAAGATCGAAGGCAACCATTGAGGCTTACCATCCTGTCCACTAAGGACGAGCCGACCATTGCTCTCCAACTCCACACCATCTTTGGACCAAGTCACATGAGTATTCTGCTTTCCATTGGAAATATCAGATTTTTCGATGTTGACCTTCACACCATGAAGTGACTGCCGAAATTCATGAAGGGCGCGCTCCGGGTCTGGATGATCCAGATACCGTGCAGCCTTGCTGTCATCTCCCGCGTTGAAAGCTTTGAGAAATACGTCTGAGTCTGATTCCCACGGTAGAGCTGAACAGCTGCTCAACATCACTGCGGAGAGCGAACAGAGTGCAATCACCGACTGACGGAAACGATTGTGCTTAGTCATCATGGGAGTGACGTTAAGTGAGACGCATTGGATGCCACCAATATCACATAATGCAATTGTCTCATTTCATTCACATATAGGCGATGGTAGAAGTGTGTATTCAAGTGGCAGAAATTCTAACGAAGAGCGTCCACGAGCAGTCTAGCCACTTCGCCAATAGCACCATCGTGAGTACTCATTGCTTGTTCTGGCACCACCTGTTTCAGCATGATGGACACCACAATGGGCTCCTCGCCCTCAACCTGGATAATCGAAGCTTCACCATGGAGAAGTCCTACAGTGCCCGTTTTTCCATAGATATCAACGCCGCTTGGAGGAAAGCCTGAAGGAACACGGTGACGCCACACCTGCAACCCCAAGAGTTCACACATAGATCGACGTACCGCTGCACTATCGTCTTTCCAAACCTGTTCCAAGTCATTAGTTATTTCCGCCAACGAAGAGACTGCAGAAAACGCTATATCTGTACTACTCCCCCCTTGGGATTGAACATATTGACGCAATTGTTTCTCCGCCGTCACTAAGCTATTCCGATCTTGCAAGTCATAATGAGGTGGAAACCGTTTAAGAAATGCTTCTCGAGCCCACGCAGGCAGTAGACGCAAAATCTCGTGGGCGGCGACGTTATCTGACACCGATGCGACTTGTTTCATTAAGTCTCGGAGACTCACGTTCACTGCGTCATCAAAGGCAGCGAACCCATACCCTTCGTAAGTTCCTTTGGACGGTGCAACGTCAACACGAAGACGAGGATCCAGATCACCTCGTTGAATCGCTTCCAAAGTGAGGTGGAGGAGCCGGATTTTATATAAGGATGCCACCGTAATTTTCTCGTCTTGTTTGCGTCCGATAGTCACCCCATCGTGCAGTCGCGATGCACACCACCATCCCTCACACCCCGACCGCATCAACACGTTTTCCAGGGCCATCTCCATCCGTGCAGTCATTGGTTAATCCTTCGACAAATTCTTTCGGCGACCGCCATGGCCTCGGCGCCATTGTCCATCCCACCTCGGCGAACCACTACATCCACGGAAAAATCGAAACGGGAAGGAAGCTCAATAGCATTGTCAAACTGGTGAAAACCGCGAAATACCAAAGACATCCCCTCCCCTCTTCCAATCAATAAGCCCCTACCTAGAGCATCCTCTGAATCATTAATTTCGCAAGACACACCCGACCGAAATAGCTCTCTCGCCAAACCACTGGCTGCACTTGAATTGTCATTCAGGTTCTCCACCAGCAGATTCAATTGAGACAAGGTCTTATCCAACCTTGAATACCCCGGCGGCACCACTAGATCACGTGACAGAGAAAACTGCCTCGCACTGCGGTGAGTACCCAAGGGAACCGGAGCTTGAACAAGCCCCGCATGAATAGCGCCTTCTTCAACACGGGCAAGAATCTCAACAGAAGGCAGTGACGACAAAACTACTCCATCATGCTGCTGTGCCTTTGCTGCAATACGCGATCCTATCTCGCTTGGAAGCGCACTACTGATGGCCAAACGAAACCCGCTTTGCGCACCACTTCGGATACCGTCAATCATCGAATGCATAGTCTGAAGATCGCGATTAATCACCCGGGCATATGGAAGCAAGGTCAACCCTGCCTCGGTTAGTTTCACTTCCCCCGCCCCTCGGATAAATAGCGGTGTACCTACACCAGCTTCTAAGCGCTTAATGGCATTGGAGACAGGCGGCTGACTCACTCCCAGTCGCGCTGCCGCCGCTGTAAAACTACCGGTCTCCGCTAAAGCCACGAAATACTGCCATTGGCGCAGATTTCCCGTCTGAGCAATCATGGGTCTCAGCATAGTGGAGCACGAGTTCGCACCACTGCAGCGTAAAATGATGTCTTTGGCTTGAGCAACACCGTCGCGGTGGCGTCGATAAACAAAAAGGAAGTGACACACAGCGTGGGCATTGGAAACGGACCGCTCATTGTGCAGTCGGATAAGACCGTGCTGCTGGAGATCGACCACCCCAAGGCGCAGGATGCACGCAACGCGCTGGCCCCGTTCGCGGAGCTGGAGCGCGCCCCAGAGCACGTGCACACCTATCGCATCACCTCGCTGGCCCTGTGGAATGCTCGCGCAGCCGGCCACGACGCTGAAGAGGTCGTCCACGTGCTGGAGGAGTACAGCCGCTTCCCCGTCCCCCAGCCCCTGCTGATCGACATCGCGGAGACAATGGACCGCTATGGCCGGCTCACGCTGGTCAAGCACCCCGCACACGGCCTGGTGCTTGAGTCCCGGGACGCCGCCGTCCTGGCGGAGATCCAGCGGCACCGGAAGATCAAGCCGATGCTGGGCGAGCAGATCGATGCGGACACCGTCATCGTCCACCCTTCCGAACGTGGCAGGCTGAAGCAGGAACTGCTGAAGGTTGGCTGGCCGGCAGAGGACGAAGCCGGTTACGTGGACGGCGAGGCGCACCCGATCGACCTGTCCACGGAGCACGAAGACTGGGAGCTGCGCGATTACCAACAGCTCGCCGCCGACAGCTTCTGGGAGGGTGGCTCCGGCGTCGTCGTCCTGCCCTGTGGTGCGGGAAAGACGATGGTGGGCGCGGCCGCGATGTCCAAGGCGAAGGCCACCACCCTGATCCTCGTGACGAACACTGTCGCAGGCCGCCAGTGGCGCGACGAGCTGCTGCGACGCACGAGCCTGACCCCGGACGAGATCGGTGAGTACTCCGGTGAGAAGAAGGAGATCCGCCCCGTCACCATCGCCACGTACCAGGTGGTCACGCGAAAGACGAAGGGCGAGTTCCGCGCGTTGGAGCTGTTCGACTCCCGTGACTGGGGTCTGATCATTTACGACGAGGTTCACTTGCTGCCTGCGCCTGTGTTCCGCATGACCTCCGACCTGCAGTCCCGCCGTCGCCTGGGATTGACGGCGACGCTGGTGCGCGAGGACGGCCGGGAAGGCGACGTGTTCAGCCTCATCGGCCCGAAGCGCTACGACGCGCCGTGGAAGGACATCGAGGCGCAGGGGTGGATCGCACCGGCGGACTGCACTGAGGTACGAGTGCAGCTCAGCGAGTCCGAGCGGATGGTTTATGCGACCGCCGAGCAGTCCGATAAGTACCGGCTGGCGGCCACCACCCCGGCGAAAAACCGCGTGGTCAAGAAGCTGCTCGCAATGCACCCGGAGGAGCCCGCGCTGATCATTGGCGCCTACGTGGACCAGCTGGAGGAGATCGCCGAGGAGTTGGACGTGCCCGTCATCGACGGCAAGACCAGCACCACGAAGCGGGAGAAGCTCTATCAGCAGTTCCGGGATGGGGAGATCACGACGCTGGCGGTGTCTAAGGTCGCGAACTTCTCGATCGACCTGCCTGGGGCGAGCGTGGCGATCCAGATCTCGGGCACGTTCGGTTCCCGTCAGGAGGAAGCTCAGCGCTTGGGCCGCATTCTGCGACCGAAACCGGACGGTGGTGGCGCCTTTTTCTATACCGTCGTCACGCGGGATACGCTCGATGCTGACTACGCAGCCCACCGCATGCGTTTCCTCGCGGAGCAGGGCTATGGCTACGGCATCATGGATGCGGCGGACCTGCCGGATCCGGTGGAAAATAATTAATAAGGAAGGCACATTTCAGCAATGACTGAGTTCCATGTCCCCGTCGAGGAGGACTACGCGCGAAAGCACAATGAGTTCTTCCGGGATGCGAAGCGCCTGCAGATTTCCGCCGCGATCCTGGGCGCAATGATGTTCGTAATCATTGCCATCCTGGTGGCCGTTAATGGTTGGCAGGGGCGCACGATCGGTTTCACAATCTCGCTGGGCATCTTCGGCGCCCTGTGCTGGATCGTCATCCCAGCACTCCCGAAGGCAATGGGCAGCCCGCAGCAGTATTACGACATGTACCAGCTGGCCCCGGCGGTCATCGCGAAGGTCAATCCGCGCGACATGGTGCTGCTGTCTCTGGTGGACGCCAGCACGAAGTCGAAGGCCAACCCTGGTCCGAACCTGGTCGAGCCAGCGCTGGCCGCGCGCACGGTGACCTCCATCCCGGGGGTGCCGCGCGAGGTGGGCGCTCGGGTGCCGTCGATGGCGGTAACAGGCGCTCAGCGTTCCCGTAGCTCAGAGCTCTTCCAGGAGGTACTGCCGATGCCGGTGGCCTGGGGAACCAGCGACGAGAAGGTGTGGAAGGATGCCGAGCGAGCGATCCCGTCTAATCAATGGCGCCGCCTGGAGGGGCTGATTGACCGCTGGGAGGACGTCCAGAAGGATCGCCTCAGCCTCGTTATTTTGCGCGACGAACGCAAGTAGGCTATAAACACCCTAAACAATGGGACGAAAAGTCCCAGCGGGGCGGGTCAGCCCGCCCCGCACGGCCCCACCACCCCGCCCTGTCGGGTGGGCACACCCTGAGCCCCGAAAGCCCTGGTGCCATGACCCCCAACGATCGCCTCGTTGACCTCGCCGCCGAGACGCGCGAATCGATCCGCTCCAGCGTCAGTATGCTCCGCCGCGTCGATCACGCCTCCGGCCTCACCACCTCTCAACTCGCCACGCTGACCGCACTGGAAGACGGCCCGCTCACAATGTCCGAGCTCGCGGAGGCTAAGGACGTCGCCCAGCCGACGATGAGCCAGCATGTCTCCCGCCTAGAGGGATGGGGACATGTGCGTCGCGTCTCGACGCCGGAGGACGGACGCATCGTCCGCGTCGAACTCACCCAGCACGGCAAAGAGGTCGCAACCAAGGCCAACCGCGCCCGGGACGAGGTGGTTGCCGCAGCCCTCGAGCAGCTTTCCGAGGAGCATCGCACGGCGCTTCACGAAGGAATCACCATCCTCCGCGGGCTTGCCGAACAACTCCTCGAGTCTGACCAGGGCAAGTAACTCGCAGCCGGCACCAACTTGCCGGCACTTCATCGGCAGCCACAAGGGGTAGAGCCCCCGAGAAGTAGCATTCAGCTTCGCCAGAAACGTGACGCAGCGTACACTCGAGGTACTGTTCAACAATTTCTGGAGGAGCTGATCCTTTTGACCTCCGCGCAGTTCATCGACTTAAACGCCGATCTCGGAGAATCAAACGCCGGCAACCCGGTGAGTGACGACGCCGCCATGATCCGCGTCGTCTCCTCTGCGAATACCGCCTGCGGCTTCCACGCCGGCGACCCGCACGATATCGCCAAGACCCTCGAGGCCGCCGCCGAGCGCGGCGTGACCATCGGAGCCCACGTCGGTTACCGCGACAAGCCCGGCTTCGGCCGTCGCTTCATCGACTACACCCCCGCCGAACTCGCCGACGAGGTGCTCTACCAAATCGGTGCCCTCGACGCACTGGCCCGCTCCCGCGGCACGAAGGTCTCCTACGTCAAGCCCCACGGCGCGCTCTACAACACGATCGTGCACCACGAGGTCCAGGCCCAGGCCGTCGTCGACGGAGTGAAGGCCTTCGGCGACCTGCCGCTACTGCTGCTCCCCGGCTCCATCGCGATCGAGAAGGCCGAGGCTGCCGGGCTGCGCACCGTCCGCGAGGCTTTCGCCGACCGCAATTACAACCCGGACGGCACCCTGGTGTCCCGCCGCGAATCTAACGCCGTCCTCCACGACCCGGACGCCGTGGCCGAGCGCGTCCTCCGCCTCGCCACCGAGGGCACGCTCACCGCAGTGGACGGCAGCGAGATCAGCATCGGAGCCGAGTCCGTATGCATCCACGGGGACTCCCCCGGCGCGGTCGCCATGGCCGAGCACATCGCTGCCCGCCTGGATAGCGAAGGCATTGCTGTGAGGTCCTTCCTATGACCGACGCACCACTGACACCTCGAACCATCCACCGGGCGGGCACGCGTGCCCTCCTGGTCGATCTCCCCGAGCTCGCGGAGGTCATGACCTGGCACGCAGCGCTGACGGCTCAGCCGCTGGCCGGGCAGACCTCTGTCATCGCCGCGGCTCGCACCGTACTACTGGAGTTCGCCACCCCGCGCGATGCCCAGCGCGCAGTGGACACGCTGGCCGGATTCTCCCCCACTGCGGCTGGTCAGTCCACGCCACGCGAGGTCACCATCGACGTAATCTACGACGGCGAGGACCTGGCCAGCACCGCCGAGCACCTGGGTATCAGCACCGAGGAGCTCATCAGCCGCCACACCAGTCAAGCGTGGATGGCCGCCTTCGGCGGCTTCGCCCCGGGCTTCACCTACTGCGTTCCCGCCGAAGCCAGCACCAGCGAGGGTGCCGAGAGCTTCGAGTGGAGCGTGCCGCGGCGCGCCAACCCCCGCACCGCGGTGCCCGCGGGCGCGGTCGGCCTGGCCGGCGAGTTCTCCGCCGTCTACCCCCGACAGTCCCCTGGCGGCTGGCAGCTGCTCGGCCACACCGAAACCCCCATGTGGGACCCGAGCGCCGAGCACCCGGCGCTGCTAAATCCCGGCGACATCGTGCGCTACCGCGCAGTGCGCGCCGAAGCTAGCGGCGCGTCCTCCTCGGCGACCACCGCCGCTTCGAACACCAACTCCGACAAGGTTGCCGCCCGGCACAGCCGCACCCCGGCGGCGGTCCTTGGTCGCCAGGTCGCGACACTGACGGATGCCGGCCTGCTCAGCCTCGTGCAGGACCGGGGGCGTCCGGGCCACGGCGACATTGGCGTGACCCGCTCCGGCGCGCTCGACCGGGCCAGCGCCCGCGCGGCCAACGCCGCGGTGGGTAACGGTTCTAGCGCTGCCGTCATCGAGAACATCGGCGGACTGCGCATCACCGCGAACGTGGATACCGTCCTCGCGGTCACCGGTGCAGAGGCCACAGTGGAGGTCAGTACCCGCAGCGGCCGCAAGGTACCCAAAGCCCTGGCGCAGCCGATCGGGCTGCTCGCGGGCGAGGAGCTCGCCGTGCGCCCCACCGGCACCGGGGCCCGCAACTACGTGGCGATCCGCGGCGGGCTCGCCACGGACACCGTCCTCGATTCCGCCGCGAGCGACGTCCTATCCGGAATGGGACCGGCGCCACTTGCGGACGGCGACTCGCTCAAGGCCGGGCGAGCGACACGCACCGCGGTGGACCCCACCATCCTCAACCCGGCGGACAGCACCAACGCCGCAACCCTGCGCTGCGTGCTCGGCCCCCGCGACGACTGGTTCGCAGAGCAGACCGTGCAGGACTTCCTCAGCACAACTTGGGAGGTCTCCGGCCAGTCCAACCGTATCGGGCTGCGCATGACCGGCCCCGAGGGCGCCGAGCTTTCCCGCGAGCGCGAGGAGGAGCTGGCCAGCGAAGGCATGCTGCCCGGCTCCATTCAGGTCCCGCCCAACGGCCTGCCCGTGCTCTTCCTCGCCGACCACCCCGTCACCGGCGGGTACCCCGTCATCGCGACGGTCATCCCAGAGGACATGGACGCCGCCGGGCAGCTCCCACCCGGCAGCACCGTCACCTTCCGCGCCGTCGACCCCGACACGCTGGCAGAACTGCCGATCAACCCCACCGACCAGAACACCGACACCCAGGAGGAAGAACAGTGAGCACCTTCTACAACGAACAACCGACCCCAGCCCTCCCGCTGAAGAAGGTCCTCATCGCCAACCGCGGCGAAATCGCCGTGCGCATCGCGCGCGCCGCCCGCGACCTGGGCATCGAATCGGTGGCGGTGTACTCCGACGCAGACGCGGACAACCAGCACCCGGTCTACGCCGACGAGGCCTACCCGCTGCGCGGGGAGTCCGCTGCGGACACCTACATGAACATCCCGGCCCTGCTGGACATTGCGGCCCGCAGCGGCGCGGATTGCGTGCACCCGGGCTACGGCTTCCTCGCCGAGAACGCGGACTTCGCCCGCGCGGTGCAGGACGCCGGGCTGGTGTGGGTCGGCCCCTCCCCGGAGGCCATCGAAACCCTGGGAGATAAGGTCGCGGCCCGCCAGCTGGCCACCAAGGTCGGCGCCCCGCTGGCCCCCGGCACCGACCAGCCGATCGAGAGCTGGGAGGAGGCCCGGGACTTCGCCGCTGAGCACGGCATGCCAATCGCCATCAAGGCGGCCTTCGGTGGCGGTGGCCGCGGCCTGAAGGTCGTGCACGAGGAAGCAGACATTGAGGAGGGCTTCGCCTCCGCGGGCCGCGAGGCTAAGGCAGCCTTCGGTCGCGGCGAGTGCTACGTGGAAAAGTTCCTCACCAAGCCGCGCCACGTCGAGGCCCAGGTGTTGGCAGATACCCACGGCAATGTCCGCATCGTCGGTACCCGTGACTGCTCTGTGCAGCGCCGCTTCCAGAAGCTCGTCGAGGAGGCCCCGGCGCCGTTCCTAACCGATGAGCAGAACACCTCCATCTACGAGGGTGCCCGCGAGATCTGCCGCGAGGCGGGCTACACCGGCGCGGGCACGGTGGAGTTCATCGTCGCCGAGGACGGCACCGTCTCCTTCCTCGAGGTCAACACCCGCGTCCAGGTTGAGCACCCGGTCACCGAGGTGGTCTCCGGGGTGGACATCGTCCAAGAGCAGTTCCGCATCGCCGCTGGCCTGGAGCTGTCCTTCGACGCCGACCCCGTCCCGACCGGCCACGCCTTTGAGTTCCGCATCAATGCCGAGGACGCCGCGAACGGCTTCGTTCCCTGCCCGGGCCTGGTCCGGACCTTCGAACCGCCGACTGGCCCCGGCGTTCGCGTGGATACCGGCGTGCGTTCCGGGTCCACTATTCCGGGCAGCTATGACTCGCTGATCGCGAAGCTCATCGTGTGGGGACCGAACCGCCAGGTAGCGCTGCGTCGCTCTGAGGAAGCACTGCGTGACCTGAAGATCGAAGGTGTGCGCACGGTCATCCCGTTCCACAAGGACATCATCCACCACCCGGCCTTCGCCGAGGATCACCTGGATGTGTACACGGACTGGGTGGATAAGGAGTACGTCCCGGGCTTCGGGGATGGCAACACCGACGTGGAAGCCGCCTACACGGAGCGCACAGAGATCAACATCGAGATCGACGGCAAGCTGCACCGGGTGGGCCTGCCGATGAGCGTGCTCTCCGGGCTGGGCGCTGCCCCGGCACAGGGCCCGGCGGCTAGCGCCGAGAACGCAGCAGCGAAGGGCTCCGCCGGTTCCGCCGCATCCGAACCGGCGGGTGCAGATGCCATCACCTCCCCCTACGCTGGTGTGCTCATCAGCTGGAAGGTCGAGGACGGCGCTGAGGTTGCGGAGGGCGACACCGTGGCGATCATCGAAGCGATGAAGATGGAGTCCCCGGTCAAGGCGCCGGCTACGGGCACGCTGCGCCGTTCCGATATCGCCGAGGGCGGCTCTGTGGCTCAGGGTGAGGTCCTGGCCCGCATCAGCTAGAGCCCCAGAACGGGCTGGGTGTGGCGCGTAACCGGAGCCAGCCCTCCCCTCGCACGCAGGCCCCACGAGTGTTGATTCGCCTCGTGGGGCCTCTTCCTATGAGCCACGTTGCCTCTAACCGCCTCCTGGCTTCATGTCATGCAGTGGCGTTGCCTAGGATTGTTCATCATGAGGTCCCAAACGGTCGCCAATCAACTCCGCCAGGAGATCTCCCGCGGGCGCTATCAGCCGGGAGAAAAGCTCAACGAGGTTCAGCTCGCCGAGCGCTTGGATGTGTCCCGAAATACCCTGCGCGAGGGCTTCGCGGAGCTCGCGAGCCAGGGCCTGGTGACCCGAATCCACCACCGCGGCGTGTTCATCGCCAAGCCCACGGTCGCCGATGTCGCGGATTTCTATACCGCCCGCGCCTTCATCGAACCGAACGCGCTGCGCACCGCGGATGTGGATGTCCCCCGCCTCTCAACAATCGTCGCCGCGGCGGAAAAGGCTCTCGAGGAGGGCGACCTAGCGAAGGTCGCGGACGCGAACCAACGTTTCCACCGGGTCATCGTCGCTGGGGTGGGTTCCTCGATGGTCGAGGACATGATGGACCGCATTCTCGCGCTGATGCGCCTGGCCTTCCTCCAAGTTCTGGAGGCGGAGCCCGAGTTTCATGCCCCCTTCGTGGCAAAAAACCGCGAGGTCATGGACGCCCTCGAGAGGATGGACTTCAACGAGGCCGCGGACATCCTCGAGGACTCGCTCATCTCCACCCCCACCGCGGTTCAGAAGTACCTCTCCCACTAATCCCCCGGGCCCCACTAGCCCCCTAGCCCCCCCTATCTCACTAGCGCCGAAAGGGCGCGTTTTAGGGGACCTGGTATTGCAGGTCGCGAGCGTCGGTAACCAGCATGTGTCCCGGCGCGTGGGCGATCGCCAGGCTGGGCTTGGTCTCCATCACCGCAGCCTGCGGGGTGACGCCACAAGCCCAAAACACCGGGATGTGTCCGTCTGGGACGTCGACAGCGTCGCCGTAGTCAGGGGACGAGAGTTCGTTAATGCCGATCGCGGCAGGGTCCCCCACGTGCACCGGCGCACCGTGGACCGCCGGGTAGCGGGATGTCACGCGGACGGCGTCCGCAATCTGGGACGCCGGGATCGGCCGCATCGAGACCACCAGCGGGCCGTGAAACCTCCCCGCGGGGGTGGTCGGAATGGACGTCTTATACATCGGGACATTGCGCCCCTGCTCGATGTGGGCGACCGGGATGCCGTTGTCCAGCAGAGCACCTTCGAAGGTGAAGGAGCAGCCGATGAGGAAGCTCACGAGGTCATCGCGCCAGAATTCGGTGACGTCCGGGTACTCGCCTGCCAGCTCACCGTCGCGGTAGACGCGGTATTTCGGGATGTCGGTGCGGATATCCCCGCCGGGAAGCAGGTCAGAGTTCAGCTGCCCCGGTTCCAGCACCCCGAGGATGGGACAGGGCTTGGGGTTGCGCTGGGCGAACAGTAGGAAGTCGAAGGCGTATTCCTTCGGCAGGACCATGAGGTTGGCCTGTGCGTAACCATCCGAGTAACCGGCGGTCGGTACGGCCAGGCCACCGCGGAAGGCGGCACGGGCGGCCGCGGGCGACATCTCGTGCGTGCTGGTGCTCATCTCAATCCCCTAACAACCTAGGCCCAAATGGCTGCGATCCCGGACAGGGAGCGCCAACCGAGCCACAGGGTCAGCAGCCAGGTAATGGCGCCGATGGACCACAGCCACACCGGGTACTTGTAGCCCTGCAGCAGGTCGCGGCGGCGCCAGGCCACCCACAGCACCACGCCAAAGCCGATCGGCAGGATCAGGCCGTTGAATGCACCGGCGAAGATCAGCAGCTTCTGCGGGGCCTGGTTCAGGACGACGTAGGCGAGGGTACAGACCAGGATGAACGCGAGGGTCAGCAGGTTTCGGGTCCGTGGTGCGATCTTTTGCGTGGTCACGAAGCTCACGGAGGTGAAAGACGCTCCGATGACGGAGGTCAGGCCCGCAGCCCACAGGACGATTCCGAAGAATCGGACTCCGATCTCGCCGGCGGCGGCACGGAAGGCATCGGCGGCGATGTTGTCACCTGCCAGGGCCACACCGGAAGCGACGACGCCGAAGATGGCGAGGAAGAGCAGGGTGCGCATCACGCCAGTGACGAGGATGCCGGTGACGGAGACGCGAGTGATGTCCTTGGCATGCTCCGGGCCGGTCATGCCGGAGTCGATGAGGCGGTGAGCGCCGGAGAAGGTGATGTAACCGCCGACGGTGCCGCCAATGAGGGTGGTGATGATGACAAAGTCGATCTGGTCCGGGACCACGGTCTGCTTCAGAGCCTCGCCGACGGGCGGGGCGGACACGATGGCCACGTAGATCATCAGCAGGATCATCAGGGCGCCAAGGATCACGACGATGCGGTCCAGGGCTGCGCCGGCCCACTTCGAGAGGAAGACCAGCGCGGCGACGAGCGCGGAGAGCGCGCCACCGATGATGGGGTCGATGCCGAGCATCGCGTTCGTTCCGAGGCCAGCGCCGCCGATGTTTCCGATATTGAAGATCAGACCACCGACGAAGACGAACGCGCCCATGATCCAGCCGAGGCCGGGCAGTACGGCGTTGCCGAGCTCATTGGCGCGCATCCCGGAGACGCCCAGGACGCGCCAGACGTTGAGCTGGATGGCGATGTCCACGAGGATCGACACCAGAATCGCGAAGGCGAAGGCCGCGCCCAACTGGACGGTGAACACACTGGTCTGCGTGATGAAGCCGGGACCAATGGCGCTGGTGGCCATCAGGAACATGGCACCCATCGTGGTGGCGCGGGCGGCCCGGCGCTTGGCCTTAGCGACCTCGGCGTCAGTGCTACCCACTGGGGCGGAGGCTGCTCCGGGCTGTGTTTCAGCCTGCTTGGGATTCGTGGTCATAGTCGCACCTTTCCATCAGTGATTTAGGTCACTTTATAGGATTGTTCAACGAAGGCAAAGAGCGGGGGTAATCCCACTCTCCCCACGTCGAGGCGCTTAGGGCGTCCAAGGGACGGCCGGCGGGGTATCCACCAAGCAGTAGCCGCAAGGCGCCAGCACGAAACAGCACCACGCCCCTACCGCGACATGCAGCGATCGACGCTTAGCGGCGAGAGAGCCACTGTCCGGCCGCGCTCACCCGCTCGCGCCACACGGTCGGCGGAGCGATGATGTGCTCGCTTAAAAATTTCTGGGTATCGACCTCGGAGAACACAGACTCCGCGAAGCTGAGCGCGCGCTCCGCCGGGGTAGCGCGAGAATCCTCGCTGGCCATAGAAAGCAATGCCGGAATACCCAGCTTCTCCCCCTCCAGCTCCTCCAGCGGGCCCGCGATCCGCGGGCTCAACACCGTCAACCACGCCGCCTCGCGGAGGGCCTGCGATGCGGCGACCAGCCCGGAGCCGAATGTCACGATTCCGACCCGAGCCTTATCACAGCCCAGGGCATCGGCACTGCCGCGCACGGCGTCGAAGGTCTGCTCCACGGTCGCGACCGTCGCCTCCCAGCCTCGCGCGCCATCACTGCCAGCCAGGGGCAGCGGATAGGTCAGATCCACGATTGTGACGCCAGACTGCTGGGCCAGTGCCGCGAACAACGGCTGCCAGAGCTGCTCGTGCGCCTGCTGATCGCCAAACCAGCCCGGTCCACCATGTAGCGAGATCGCGAGCGCACCGGTGGGCTCGTCCGGACGCAGCACCGTCGCGCCCACGCCCTCCGGAAGCTCAGCAACGCCAGGCTGTCCTGCCGGCCACGCCGAGGAGCTGATCCCCTCCCGGCAAAACGCCACGTGCGGCATCGCGTGGTCCAGACCTGCGCCCAAGACCAACTGACTACTGTGCGTCAGCAGGTCCGGAACCTTCGACCACATGCGCTCCGTAGCCGCCTTAAGATCCTGCGGAACCGACTGGCCGTGCTGCGTATACTCCGCCCCCTCGTCGGTCGTCAGCGAGCGGAAGATCTCCGGGTAATTGTCCTCAAAGAAATTATTGAGCTGCACCAGCTGCTCGGCTGGAGTTAGCGGCTCTACGCCTTCCTGCACATCGCGGTGTGCCCCCGGCAGGCTCGCGATATCCGAGTTCGGGGTTTCCCCCAGACTCTTGGCGTTCTGATCAGTGCTTTTCTTTTCACCATCGGTCATGCCCCTGATCTTAGTTCCCTTCCCAGACGCCGTTCTGGACGCGGTACCGGCACGGCCCAGCGATCTGCCGGACCCACTCATTCAGACCGTTTCCCGGCACAGATACACTGGGCAACACCCACAGCCAGTGGCAACGCTGGCCCCACGACCAAGGAAAGCGAAAACAGACGATGAGCGTCAACATCAAAACCACGCACGTCGGCAGCCTGCCGCGTACGAAGGAACTACTCGAGGTCAACAACAAGTTCGCCGCCGGCGAGATCGAGCGTGAGGACTTCCTGGGCATTCTGCAAGAGTCCATCGACAAGGTCGTCGCCAAGCAGCACGAGATGGGCATCAGCATCATCAACGAGGGCGAATACGGCCACGTCACCAGCGGTGCCGTGGACTACGGCGCCTGGTGGAACTACAGCTTCTCCCGCCTGGGTGGGCTGACCATGACCGACGAGGACCGCTGGGCCAACCAAGAGGCCGTTCGATCAGAGCCGGGCAACATCCGCCTGACCAGCTTCGCCGACCGCCGCGACCGCGCGCTCTTCAGCGAGGCCTACGAGGACCCGGCTTCCGGCATCCTCACCAACCGCGCCTCCGTCGGTAACCCGAAGATCACCGGCCCGATCACCTACATCGGCAAGGACCAGATCGACACCGACGTCCAGCTGCTGACCAAGGCCATGAAGAAGACCGGCGCCACCGAGGGCTTCGTCGCCGCCCTGTCCCCGGGATCCGCGGCCCGACTGAAGAACGAGTACTACGAGACGGATGACGACATCGTCTGGGCCTGCGCCGACGCGATGGCCGAAGAGTACCGCGCCATCACCGATGCCGGACTGACCGTATCCATCGACGACCCGTCGCTGGCGGAGTCCTGGGACCAGATCAACCCGGAGCCGTCCATCGAGGACTACCGGGCATACATCCGCACCCGTGTGGATGCCATCAACCACGCCGTGAAGGATCTGCCGCGCGAGCAGACCCGCCTGCACATCTGCTGGGGCTCCTGGCACGGCCCGCATGTCACCGACGTTCCGTTCGCGGATATCGTCGAGGAGATTCTGCGCGCTGAAGTCGGCGGCTACTCCTTCGAGGGTGCCTCCCCGCGCCATGCGCACGAGTGGCGCGTCTGGCAGGACCACAAGCTGCCGGAGGGCACCGTCATCTACCCGGGCGTGGTCTCCCACTCCACGAATGTGGTGGAGCACCCGCGCCTGGTCGCAGACCGCATCATCCAGTTCGCCGAGCTCGTTGGCCCGGAGAACGTCATCGCATCGACGGACTGCGGCCTGGGCGGGCGCCTCCACGAGCAGATCGCATGGGCGAAGCTGCAGTCCCTCGTGGAGGGCGCGGAGATCGCCAGCCGCGAGCTCAACGGCTAAAAGCCCACAGCAAGCGCTGCGGGCTTCGCCGGAACGGCCGACCGGCGGCCCGCTGGCACTAGCGTTGGCTAGTTCTTAGTCTCGGGCGGAGCTGCCCAGGAAGGGCTGGCTGGACCCCAGGAGTCCATAGCCCTCGGAGGAGGACTGGCTCGAGCCCTGCAGAGAGGACTCGGTGGTGTAGTTCCCACCCTCGCCCTTGACCGGCAGGTCGTTGAAGCGGGCGATGATAAAGTCCAGGCCGTACGGAGCTCCGGTTGCGGCCTGGGCGAGGTGGTTGTACTCGCCGATCGGCGGCATGAAGTCATCCTTGTAGACGACGCTGGCGCCCTTATCGCGCCAGGTCTTCGCCAGGACCTTCGCCTGGTTGTACTCGACGTTGCGGTCGTAGCGACCAGAGACGATCATCACCGGAGCCTCAGGCTTGCCGTTGCCGATCTTCTGATCCGCCAGGGCCTTCTGCGCCGCCGGCATGTCCTTGAGCAGCTCGGTCAGGGAGCGACCATCCTTGGTCCAGTTGCGGGTTTCCTGGTGGCCGAAGTTGTCCATGATCTCGTCGGTGCACATCTCGGCGGTCGCGGCCAGGGCCTTCGCGCCTTCCTCGTTGAGGTGCTCCTCCAGCAGCGGACGCAGCTCCGGGTAGCGGGCCAGCATGCCGTTGATGGTGAAGCCGATCGCGCCCATCAGGTCGGAGCCGTCGATGTTCTGCTGCACGGCGTTCAGGTCTGCCGGTGGCGCGGAGGCGTAGGCACCCGCGACGTCGAGGTCCTTGCCATAGTTCGGAGCTTCCTCCACGGCTGCGGTGGACGCACCGCCACCCTGGGAGTGGCCATAGAAGGCAACCTTGCCGAACTTCCCGCCGTTCTTCTCGACGATGTTCCGCGCTGCGCGACCCGCGTCGATCATCGCGTGGGCCTGGTCGAGACGGTTCATGTAGGTGTGAACCTCGTCGGTGCCCATGCCGATGTAGTCGGTGACGATGACGCGCACGCCGTACTTGGCGAACGCGACGTCGTAGATACCCTCAAGGTTGACACCACGGCCGCTCTGGACCGGGTCCTGGAGGTTGTGCAGCGGCCAGTTGCGGGTTGGGGCGCACTTATCGCCCTGACCGACGGTACCGCGGCCGATGATGACAGTCGGGCGCTCGCCTTTGCCCTTCCACTCAGTGCGCGGCTCCATGATGTAACCGGTCACCGGGGTGAGCTCGCCGTGGGCGTTGGTGGTGGTGTACATGATGCGGTCCACGGTCTTCGGGACGTAGCCCTTCATGCCGCGTGGTGCGGGGTTGTAGGGCACGGTCTCGGTCTTGAGGATCTCGCCCGGGGTGGTCGTGGTGACGCCATCAGTGTCGTAGAAGGCGTCATGATCGCCCTGCTCCGACGCCTTCCCCGTGCCGGAAGAACCGAGAGCCCCGCCCTCGCTGGAGCCCACGGAAGACATCGTTGCCCCGAATTCCTGATCTTTCGAGGAGGATTCGTCAGCGTGAGCAACGAATCCTGCCCCTGCGATCAGAGTGGTGGAAAGAATGCTGGTGGCAATGAAAGATGCGGAACGAGCTCGCCACGGCTGCCCCCCTCGTGTGATCTTCGTCATAGAGGGGATTAAACATCACATGTTGGTAATTTGTTGGCAAAACGAAGTATTTGCTTTAAGAAAACTATATTTGCGCTGGTAGCTCCCCGGTTCAAACATGACCGTAGGCTGCCAGCCACCCCCAGCGGCGGCTGGCTTTCCTAATCCGCGATGGCCTCCAGCGGAGGGGTACGTCCCGCCTTGATCGCAGGCCACGCGGCGGCCACAACACCCACCAGCGCGGAGCCAAGGAGCATGAGCACCAGCTGCAGCCACGGGACGGCGAGCTCTTCCAGCCCCTCCGCCGCGAGGACGGTGACGAAAGCCCAGCCCAGGCCAAGGCCGATGAGAACGCCGACGATCGCCCCATATACCGCGATCTGCACGGCTTCCAGTGTGATCATGCGGCGGATCTGGCCGCGCATTGTGCCGATCGCGCGAAGCATGCCGATTTCCTGGCGCCGCTCGATCACGTTCAGTGCCAGCGTGTTCACGATCCCGAGAATGGCCACGACAATGGCCAGCGCGAGCAGCGCGTAGAGGATGTTGAGCATCTGGTCGACCATGACGGCGGCCTCACCCGAGGCCTCCGACGGGGTGAGGACCTGAACCACGATGTAGTCCTTCGTGGCCTCCCGAAGCTCTTCTTGGAGCGCGTTCAGCGCGCTGTGGTCACCGCCGCCCTCCCCTGGTGCCGCGGTGACCATCAGGGCCATGATTTGGCCGGGCCACTGCCCCTGAGCGGAGGGCTGCACGCTCTCCACACCGGCCCGGCTCAACACGTAAGGTCCGAGCGCCTGATTTGGCTCGTAGGTGCCAAGCAGAGGGAGTTTCTTTCCGGCGGGTGCCTTTCCAAGATATGCCGGGTAGCTCTCGCCGACCTTCCAGCCGTGAGAGGCCGCGGTCTTGGTATCCGCGATGAAGCCCTCCTCCGCGAGGTCTGTCTTGCCTTCAACGGCCTCGAGCACAATCCCGTCGTGGGGGTTGCCTCCGTAGTAATTCGCGAAGGGCTGTCCAGCAAAGGCGCCGATGCCCTCGATGTTCACCAGGGAGCTGCCCAGCACTCCGACGGTTCCCACTCCCGGAGTGTCCTGCACCGCGCGGACGGCACCGTTGGGAACGGGGAACCCGCTATTCGACGGCCCGGTCGCCACGAAGTCGGCCTTCATCGCGGTTTCGGTCACCTCGGCCACGGAGGCCTTCATCGACGCTCCCAGCATCCCGACGGCTCCGACGAGAGCCAGCCCCAAGGTGAGAGCGAAGGCGGTGGTGGCGGTGCGCCGAGGGTTGCGGGCGGAATTCTTCCGCGCGAGTGTGCCGATAGTGCCGAAAGGCAGCCCGACGACCCGTCCGATCCCTGGCACAGCGCGGCGCGCGACCGCCGGTGAAGCCAGGAACGTCCCAAGGATGACAAAAACCGCAGCGGCTCCAACCAGAATGGCTCTAGTCTTCGTGCTCCAGCCGTCGCCGAGTGCCCCGGCAACCGCAATTGCGACACCGACGGCGAAGGCGAGCCCGCCGGCGATGGTGCGCCCCACCAGGGAACTAGAGCTGCTGACGTCCCCGGAACGCATAGCCTCGACGGGACGAGTGGCCCCAGCGCTGCGGGCAGGTGCCCACGCACTGAGGATGGTGACGATCATTCCGACGATCATGGGAAGCGCGACCGCCATGGGTGTCAGGACGATCCCTCCCGCGGGGAGCCCTGCCCCAGTGCTCTCGAGAACCGCATAGATGACCTTGACTAGCCCCATTCCGGCGAGCACACCGAGAGCCGAGCCAAGGACACCCACCACAGCGGCCTCCAGAACGACAGAAGCGGTGAGTTGCCTTCGGGAGACCCCCAGCGCGCGGAGCAGCGCAAATTCCCGCATCCGCTGCGCCACGATCATCGAGAAAGTGTTCGCGATGATGAAGGTCCCGACCAGCAGGCCCACAAGCCCAAAGGCGACCAAGAAATAGCTCACGAAGCTCAGTGCCTTCGAGATCTCGGCGGAAAGCTCCTCCGAGACTGCCTCGCCGGTCTGAACGCTATAGGGGAATTCGGTAGCCAGACGGTCAACAAGCTCATCTGCGGTGGTGCCGGGGGCCGCGCCGACATAGAGGGTGCGTGGCTCCCCGGACTGTAGGAATTTCTCCTTGAAGGTGTCAGCGGCAACCGATAGCCCGATAAAGCCGCCGGTTTCAATATCGGAATCATAAATGCCGGTGACGGTGACCTCGTCCTGGTTCCGCGAAGTGACGACCTTCAGCCGGTCCCCTACCTTGACGCCATGCGCATCTGCAGCGCTGGCGTTGATGGCTACTTCGCCGGCGGCTGTGGGCGCGGCCCCCTCGAGGATGCGGGTCTCGCCCTTCACCGATTCCTCGCCGTTGTAGAAGGGTTGCAGCATTGTTGGCGCGGGGGCGGACTGCAAAGTCTCGCCGCTTGCAGTGGCGGCAACAGCTTGGACCTGGTCAGCGATGTTCACCTGGCTGACTCCGGGCATCTGCTGGATACGACGCAGATCGTCCTCACTGAGGCGTCGGTTAGAGGGTGCTTGAGGTTGAGCCGCTGCACCGTCGGCCGGTGCCCGCGTGGCGTCCTCCCCGTCGCTCGTTGCTTGGCCCCCGCCAACGGCTTCAGCGGTGTCACCAGAGTTGGGTGGTTGCGAACCTGTGGACTGCCCGTCCGCACCGCCGCTGGAGCCTCCGTGTGGCGAGGGCGAGGCACTGACCACTGCGTCGACGTTCTTCATCTCTCCGTCGACGAGAGAGTCAAAGGTTCGGGAAAGCCCCGCTGTGAACATCAGGGAGCCGGCAATAAACGCGGTTCCGAGAACGACAGCGAGGACTGTCAACAGTAGACGGACCTTGTGTGCGGCGATGGTGCGAAAACTCAGACGCCCCACCGCGGCAGCCCCGCTGGCGCCAGACCCATTGGTTGCCTGTGGCATCAGTAGTCCTCGATTCGGCTCATGGTCGAGAGGATGTCTTCAGCAGTCGGGCTTTCCAGTTCGTGGACTACCTTGCCGTCCGCGAGGAAAAGCACCCGATCGGCGTAGCTGGCTGCCTTTGGGTCGTGAGTCACAATGACGACGGTCTGGTCGTCCTGGTCGACCGCTGTGCGGAGGATGTCGAGTACTTCTTGGGAGCTGTTCGAGTCCAGGTTGCCGGTGGGTTCGTCGCCAAAGATGATCTCTGGTCGGGCGACGAGTGCGCGGGCACAGGCGACGCGTTGTTGCTGGCCACCCGAGAGCTCACTTGGTCGGTGGCTAAGTCGTTCTGCCAGGCCTAAGCGAGTGGTGACTTCGTGAAACCAGGAAGAATCAACATTCTTTCCGGCAACATCGAGAGGCAGCGTGATGTTTTCCGCGGCGGTCAGTGTCGGGACCAGGTTGAAAGCCTGGAAGATAAATCCGAGTCGGTCGCGGCGCAGGGTTGTAATCTGCTTTTCGCTGAGTTTAGAAAGCTCGGTGTTTCCGATGTAGGTCTGGCCACTGGTGGGGCTGTCGAGGGCAGCCATGCAGTGCATGAGCGTTGATTTACCAGATCCCGACGGGCCCATGATCGCTGTGAAGCGGTTGTTCTCGAAGCCGATGTCTACATGATCCAAGGCGGTGACACTGGCTTCGCCGTGCCCATATGTCTTGACCAAATCGATAGCGCGAGCGGCGTAGCCGGATGCAGAGTCAGGGAGAACGTCATTTTTTACCTGTGTGTTCATGTTCTTGCCTCCAAGGCGCGAATATCCGGCTTAGGTTGATTGTCACCAGTATGGTTGACCGATTAAAGAAGCAGCAAAACCCAGCAGCAGTATTGCCGCACCGATTAGCCGAAAAGATGGGCGGGCCGGCGCCAGGGGGGCAATATCGACTTGGTGTAGAAATGCAAAAAGCAGCGAGCGGAGCCAGTCCCGAAGGACTAGTTCCAGCTCGCTGCTTCTCATTCTTAAGTTTAATGCCGGCGGCGTCTTACTCTCCCACACCCTCCCAGGTGCAGTACCATCAGCGCAGGTAGGCTTAGCTTCCGGGTTCGGAAAGGGACCGGGCGTGACCCCACCGCAAAAACCACCGACAAACACAACAGAACAACACACACCCAAACACACAAGTGTTGGTGTGCCGTGTCATTCCAGACACTGCATAACAGACGCGAATACCACACTCATGACAACAATCACCCACAGTGTGTGCTTCACACAACCAACCGGTTGTGTGGTTTGTTACACTTCGGCCAATTAGTACCAGTCACCTCCACACCTCACAG
>JBHWRM010000056.1:0-8739 GCA_043426695.1 Corynebacterium sp.
CGCGGGCCGCATCACCGCGGTGCGCGCGCTGAAGGAACAGGCTGGCGGGGACGCTGGCCACTACGGCGCGGCGACCAACGCCAAGGCCGCCACCGTCGGTAAGAACTAGGCGCAGGCGGCGTCGGTGACGGCGGACGCGCAGGAGGCGAACCTGCAGCACCGGGAACGGTGGCTGCGGCACCTCCGCCTGGAGCGGAACCTCTCCCGCAATACGCTGGATAGCTACCGTCGGGATACGGACCGCTATCTGGCGTGGTTGGGCGAGCGCGGCGTGACCACGCTGAACACGGGGGATATCGAGGCATTCATGGCCTCACTGGCCAAAGGGGAGGGGCTCGCGGCATCTACACGCGCGCGAATCCTCGCGGCGGTGCGTAACTTCCACCGCTTCCTGACTGGCGAGGGGGTCACCGAAGGTGACGTCGCAGTCGACGTCGCGCGCCCCGGGCAGGCGGCGAGCATCCCGAAGGCGCTCAGCATCGCCGAGGTGACCGCGATCCTGGAATCCTGCCCGAACGACGACGCGGCCTCCCTCATTCAGATCCGCGACCGCGCGTTGCTGGAGATGCTGTACTCCACCGGCGCGCGCGTCAGCGAGCTGCTGGGGCTGGACGTGGATGATGTTGATCCGACCGAGAAGCTCATCATCGTCCGGGGCAAGGGCTCGAAGGAGCGGGTCGTCCCGGTGGGGGATCCGGCGCTGGATGCGCTGCAGCACTACCTGGTGCGGGTCCGCCCGGCGTTCAACAAGAAGGGCTCGGCGGCGCTGTTTCTAAACCGCAATGGCGGGCGGATGGGGCGGCAGTCGGCGTTCAACATGGTCTCCTCGGTCAGCGAGAAGGCCGGGGTGGCCGGGGTCAGCCCGCACAGCTTCCGGCACTCCTTCGCCACGCACCTGTTGGAGGGCGGGGCGGATATCCGCGTGGTGCAGGAGCTGCTCGGCCACAGCAATGTGGTGACCACGCAGATCTACACGAAGGTGAGCCCGGACCACCTGCGGGAGGCATGGTCGGAGAGCCACCCGCGCTCGAACTAGAGACCTTTCAAGGCTTAAGCCTTGCCTAGTATCAACCTCGGCTTTTGACTCAACTGACCTGGCCGAAAAGCATGCGGAAAATGGGGTAGAGGGAATTGCACCGGCGTAATCTACGCGTAATCTATGTGT
The DNA here is from genome assembly GCA_043426695.1 of Corynebacterium sp. Lineage (GTDB taxonomy): Bacteria > Actinomycetota > Actinomycetes > Mycobacteriales > Mycobacteriaceae > Corynebacterium. Next base: position 1,166 of record JBHWRM010000056.1, read on the forward strand.
AGTGGGAGCGCCAACCGCGCTCTGAAATGACCGTTAGACAAGGGAGAGGGCTTGACAGTGCAGAGCTCCGACGCGCTTTTCGATAAGCCCGAGGAAGAACTCGGGCTCACGGGGCGCCCCATGCGCCCGCTGCCGGACCCGGAGCCGCTGTCCTCTCATGGGCCTGCGACCATCATCGCCATGTGCAATCAGAAGGGTGGGGTCGGCAAGACGACCTCGACGATCAACATGGGCGCCGCTCTCGCGGGGTTCGGCCGCAAGGTTCTCCTCGTCGACCTCGACCCGCAGGGCGCGCTCTCTGCCGGTCTGGGGATCAGCCACGAGGAGCTGGACGTCACCGTCCACAACCTCCTCGTCGACAACTCCTCCTCCATTTTCGACGCCATCCTCTCCAGCGGCGTTGAGAATCTCGACCTGGTGCCCGCGAACATCGATCTCTCCGCCGCGGAGATCCAGCTTGTCAACGAGGTCGGCCGTGAGCAGGCGCTCGCGCGAGCCCTGCGCCCGGTGATGAAGGACTACGACTTCATCATCATCGACTGCCAGCCTTCGCTCGGCCTGCTCACCGTCAACGCGCTTTCCTGCGCAGACTCCGTGATGATCCCGGTGGAGTCCGAGTACTTCTCCCTGCGAGGCCTCGCACTGCTGATGGACACCGTCGAGAAGGTGCGCGACCGCCTCAACTTCAAGCTCGAGGTCCTGGGCATCCTGGTGACGATGTTCGACCGCCGTACCCTGCACGCCCGCGAGGTCATGGAACGGCTCGTCGAGGCATTCGGGGACAAGGTCTTCGACTCGGTCATCACCCGCACCGTTCGCTTCCCGGAGACCTCCGTGGCCGGCGAGCCGATCAGCACCTGGGCCCCGAAGTCCTCCGGTGCGATTCAATACCGCAACCTCGCGGCGGAGGTCATTCAGCGCGTCGCCGAGCAGCACTAGGCCACGCCCCGCGTTGGTCAACGTGGTGGCAGAAAAGTAGGTTCGCGTGACAGATCCCCAGCAACCGGAGCTTACGGGCTTCCGGGTCGCGCTCGCCAACTTCGACGGACCCTTCGACCTGCTGCTCCAACTGATTCACTCGCACAAGCTGGACATCACGGAGATCGCGCTTGCCGAGGTTACCGACGAGTTCATTGCTTATACCCGGGGGTTGTCCCAGTCTGCCGAGAATCTGGATGAGGTCACGGAGTTCCTGCTCGTCGCCTCCACGTTGTTGGATTTGAAGGCTGCTCGCCTGGTTCCCCGGGGCGAGGTCGATGACGAGGCCGACCTGGAGCTGCTGGAGTCCCGCGACCTCTTGTTCGCCCGGCTGCTTCAATACAAGGCATATAAGCAGGTTGCTGACCTCTTCGCCGAGTGGCAGCGCGGAGCCGCTCGCAGCTACCCCGTGGCGCTCTCGCTGGAGGACCGCTACGCCAACCTGCTGCCACCGGTGGAGCTCAACCACACGAAGGAGAGCTTCGCGGAGCTGGCCGCCCACGTCTTCCGCCCCCGCCCAGACGGGGTGCAGACCGGCCACGTACATGCGCCCGCAGTCTCGGTGCCGCAGCAGGCCGGGAAGATCCTCAATACGTTGAAGATCGCGGGGGAGAATAAGTGGGTGAACTTCGACTCGTTGATCAGCGATGCAAAGGAGTCCATCGTTGTGGTGGGTCGCTTCCTCGCCCTGCTGGAGCTATACAAGGCCCGCGCCATCGGGGTGGAGCAGCCCACGCCGCTGGAGGAGATGTTGGTGGCCTGGACCGGGCTGGACGTGGATCCGCAGGTCGTCGCCGCCTCGAACTGGGACTAGCCCCCCTTCACGCCCCCTGAGAAACCTGAGAAGGAGAGCCGTCGACCATGAGTGAAGAACACCTGCATCTGCCCGCGGTCTCGCAGCTGCGCAGCCGGGTGGAGTCCCTGCTGCTGGTCTCCGACGAGCCCGTGGCCGCCGATCAGCTCGCCGAGGTCTGCAGCGTGGACAGCTCCCAGGTGGAGGATGTGCTGCGCCAGATCGCCGAGGAATTCGACGCCCGTGGTTCCGGTTTTGACCTGCGGGAACGCGAGGGGCTGTGGCGACTGTACACCCGGCCCGAGAACTCGGATGTGGTGGAGGCAAAGATCCTTCAGGGTACCCAACAGCGCCTGTCCCGAGCCGCCTTGGAGACCCTGGCCGTGGTGGCCTACCGCCAGCCGGTGACCCGCTCCCAGGTCGCGGCAGTCCGCGGCGTGAACTGCGATGGTGTGATGCGGACCTTGGCCTTACGTGGTCTAATTCGCCAGGTCGAGGTGGCAGCCGAGGGGGAGGAAGAAACATCTGCTGCCGGACCGGGCGGCGCCCACTTGTATGAGACCACCGATCTGTTACTGGAGCAGCTGGGCATTGAGTCGCTCGACGAGCTGCCGGACCTGGCCCCGCTGCTGCCGGATGTGGAATCGATCGAATCCGATTACTGATCTAGACTGGGCTGCGTACCTCAAAGACTTTGAGCCAATAAGGAAATAATTTGAATACACCCGCTCGCCGAGATGGCATACCGGAAAAGAACGCTGCGAAACCCGGCGGCGCCGAGACCTTCGTCCCGAAGGCCAAGCCGGCCCGCCACCAGCACGTCACAAAGTCAGAGCAGAAGGCCGCCCCAGCTGCGGAGGACAAGGTTCGCCTGCAGAAGGTCCTGGCAGCCGCCGGCGTGGCCAGCCGCCGCATGAGCGAGAAGCTCATCGCCGCGGGCCGAGTCGAGGTCAACGGCAAGGTCGTGGATCGGATGGGCGTGCGCATCGACCCGAACAAGGACGTCGTCCGCGTCGATGGAGTGCGCGTCCAGGTCAACGACGAGATGCACTACTACATCTTCAACAAGCCGCGTGGTGTCCAGTCCACGATGAGCGACGACATGGGCCGTCCGTCGGTGGGCAACTTCATCGACGAGCGCCTCAAGCAGGGCCAGGGCCTATTCCACGTCGGCCGCCTGGACGCCCAGACCGAGGGCCTGCTGCTGCTCACCAATGACGGTGAGCTCGCCAACCGCCTCATGCACCCCAGCTACGAGGTCTCCAAGACCTACATGGCCACCGTGCTGGGCGAGGCGAAGAAGGGCCTGGTCCACGAGCTGAAGAAGGGTATCGAGCTGGACGACGGCATCGCGAAGGCCGATGACGTCCAGATTGTGGACGTCTGGCAGGGCAAGTCCCTGATCAAGTTGGAGCTGCACGAGGGCCGCAAGCACATTGTGCGCCGCCTGCTGAAGGCCGCCGGCTTCCCAGTCCAGGCACTGGTGCGTACCAAGATTCACACGGTGCAGCTCGGCGACCAGAAGCCGGGGAGCGTGCGTGCGCTCAACCGTTCGGAACTGACCAGCCTGTACAAGGCCGTGGGACTGTAAGCCGGGAGGACTTCAAGGATGACTACTGATATGAACGCTGATTTCTCCCAGCTCGCGCTGATTGACAACCTCGAGGAGGGTGGGTTCCTGCTGGCCATCGACGGCCCATCGGGCACCGGCAAGTCCACCGTTTCCCGCCGCATCGCCCAGTACGCGGGCGCGCGTTACCTTGATACGGGTGCGATGTACCGCGTGGCGACCCTGCACGTGCTGAAGGCTGGTATCGATCCGGCCGACCCGGCTGCGACCGCGGCCATCATCGAGGCGACCTCCCAGCTGCCGCTGCAGGTTAACGAAGATCCGCAGTCCACCGAGGTTCTGCTGGACGGGGAGGACGTCTCCGCGGACATCCGTGGTCCGGAGGTTACTGCGCACGTCTCCGCCGTTGCCGCGATCCCGGAGGTGCGCACCAACCTGGTGCAGCTGCAACGCGACCTGGCGGCCGCTGCTGGCCGTTGCGTGGTCGAGGGCCGGGATATCGGCACGGTCGTGCTCCCGGACGCCCCAGTGAAGGTGTACATGACCGCCAGCGCTGAGGTGCGTGCACAGCGTCGCTTCGACCAGGACATCGCCGCCGGCCGCGAGGTCACGTTCGAGGCAGTTCTGGCTGACGTCCAGCGCCGCGACGAGGCGGACTCCACCCGAGAGACCTCCCCGCTGCGCCCGGCAGATGATGCCACCTTGCTTGACACCGGCGAGATGAGCATCGAGGAGGTCATCGAGGCGATCGCCGGCCTGATCGAGGATTCGGATCTGGACTCCGACATCCCAGCCGACGGCGCGGAGAGCACCGGTGGTCTGGTGTTCCGCACGGTTGAGGGGGACGTCGTCCCTGCTGATGGGGACGCACCGGTGCAGGAAGAATCCGAGGAAGACCTGGAGAACTGGGACCCCGAAAACTGGGATGGTGAAACCTGGGACGTCGACCCGGAGCAGCTCGGTGAGCACTACCTGCAGGCGGAAAACTTCGACCTGCTGGAATCCGACGAGGAGGACACCGACTGGGAATCCATTGAGGAAGCCTTCGGAATCGCCGACGAGCTCGAAGCGCAGAAGGAAGCGCTGTGCACGGTGGCGATCGTCGGTCGACCAAATGTGGGTAAGTCCACGCTGGTCAACCGCTTCATCGGGCGCCGTGAGGCCGTGGTGGAGGACTTCCCGGGCGTGACCCGCGACCGCATTTCCTACCTGGGCGACTGGGGAGGGCGCCGCTTCTGGGTGCAGGACACCGGCGGCTGGGACCCGGATGCCAAGGGCATTCACGCCGCAATCGCCCGCCAGGCCGAGACCGCGATGGCCACGGCCGACGCGATCGTCTTCGTGGTGGACACGAAGGTCGGCATCACCGAAACCGACGAGGTTATCGCCCGCAAGCTGCAGCGTTCCGACGTGCCAGTGATCGTGGTGGCCAATAAGTTCGAGTCCGATACGCAATACGCGGATATGGCGGAGTTCTGGGCGCTTGGCCTGGACAACCCGTATCCAGTCTCCGCGCTGCACGGGCGCGGCGCGGCAGATGTGCTGGACAAACTGCTGGAGGTTTTCCCGGAGAAGCCACGCGAGCTTTCGGTGGTGTCGGGCCCGCGCCGTGTGGCGCTGGTGGGTCGACCGAACGTGGGCAAGTCCTCGCTGCTTAACAAGATCTCCGGCGAGCAGCGCTCTGTGGTGGATAACGTCGCCGGCACCACGGTGGACCCGGTGGACTCCATCGTCGAGCTAGAGGAGCGCACCTGGCGCTTCGTGGATACCGCCGGTATCCGCAAGAAGGTGAAGAACGCGGTGGGGCACGAGTACTACGCCTCGCTGCGCACCCGTGCCGCGATCGATGCCAGTGAGGTCGTGGTGTTCCTGGTGGACGCCTCCGAGCCCATCGCGGAGCAGGATCAGCGGGTGCTTCGGATGATCCTGGACGCCGGCAAGGCTCTGGTCGTGGCGTTCAATAAGTGGGACCTGGTGGACGAGGATCGCCGGGAGCTGCTGGAGCGGGAGATCGACCTGCAGCTTTCGCACGTGCCGTGGGCCCGCCGGGTGAATATCTCCGCCAAGACCGGTCGCGCTCTGCAGAAGCTGGAGCCGGCGATGATGGAGGCTTTGGAGAGCTGGGATCAGCGCATCCCGACCGGCCAGCTGAACACCTGGTTGCGTGCGGTGATCGCGGAGACCCCGCCGCCGATGCGTGGTGGTCGCCTGCCGCGCGTGCTCTTTGCGACGCAGGCTTCTTCCCGCCCGCCGGTCATCGTGCTTTTCACCACCGGCTTCCTGGAGCACGGCTATCGCCGCTTCCTGGAGCGCAAGCTGCGCGAGACCTTCGGCTTCGAGGGCTCCCCGGTGCGCATCGCGATCCGCATCCGGGAGAAGAAAAAGAAGCGCTAGCGGAAGCTGCCTCGAGCTCTAGCGGAGCACGAGCACCCAGATTGCGATGTGGTGCAGAAGCGCTGCCACGATGGTGGCAGCGTGGAAGACCTCGTGGAAGCCGAACCAACGAGGGGAGGGGTTCGGCCACTGCTTGGCGTAGATCACCGCACCGAGTGAGTAGACCAGCCCGCCGAGCAGCATCAGCAGGCTCACGGCGATCCCGAGCTGCTGGTAGTAGCCCACGGCGCCGATGGCGGCCAGCCAGCCGAGGGTGAGGTAGGTGGCGGCGTCGAGCCACCGCGGGTGGTCGATCCACACCAGGTTCAACACGACCGCGGCCAGTGCGGCGAGCCAGCAGACAGCCAAGATCCACAGTCCGCCGGTGTTGAACCAGGCCCAGCCGGTGAACCACCGCGCACCGAATGCGGCGACTGTCACCGGCCCGTACGTTCCGGCGATGAAGATTGCGATCATGGCGTGGTCGGCGCGTCGCCAGCTGTTGACTGCCGCCGCGGAGCGCCACGGAACCCGGTGGTAGAGGGCGCTCACGCTCAGCATGCCTGCCAGGCACAGCGCGTAGAGGGCGGTGGTCAGGGACATCCAGGAGAAGCCAAACTTCGCCAAGGCCACGATCGTGAGGGCGGTGCCCATCCCCCCGAAGTACCACGCGGCGGCGGTGTGTAACCGCCCGCGCATGTAGGGCCTGGGGCCGCGGTCGAAGGCCGGGCGGGGACGTTTCTTCGTGAGTACCTGATTCTGCACGAAGATCAGTGTAGTCCCATTTTGCCGCTAAAACAGTCCGGTGATGGTGCCGTCCTCGGCGACGTCGATCTGCTCGGCAGCTGGCCGCTTCGGCAGTCCCGGCATCGTCATCACCTGTCCGGTCAGCGCCACGACGAAGCCCGCGCCCAGGCGTGGGGCCAGTTCGCGGACGTGCAGCACGTGACCTTCCGGCGCGCCCAGCTCAGCCGGGTCGTCGGAGAAGCTGTACTGGGTCTTGGAGATGCACACCGGCAGTTTGTCCCAGCCGTGCTCGGCGAGGAACTGCAGGTCCTTCTTGGCCTTGGTGGAGAACTCCACGCCACTGGCGCCGTAGATGCGGGTCGCGATGGTCTTGATGGACTCGGCCAGGCCCTCGGCCGGATCGTAGAGCTGCTGGGAGCTGGCCTGCGGGGTCTCGCCGGACTCGATGACCTCGAGTACCTGCTGGGCCAGCTCGGTGGCGCCGGCGCCACCCTCGGCCCAGACGGTGGACTCGGCCAGGCGCACGCCCAGCTTTTCAGCCCACTCGGCGACGTGTTCGCGCTCGACGTCGGTGTCGGAGGTGAAGAGGTTCAGCGCGACGACTGGGGTGGTGCCGAACTTCTCCATGTTCTTCACGTGTCGCTCGAGGTTCTTCAGCCCCTCATCCAGGGCGGCCAGGTTTTCGCTGTTCAGGTCCTCCTTCGCGACGCCACCGTTGTACTTCAGGGAGCGGATGGTCGCGACGACGACGGCCGCGTCCACGTCGATGCCGCCCTCGCGGGCCTTGATGTCGAAGAATTTCTCCGCGCCGAGGTCGGAGCCGAAGCCGGCTTCCGTGACGACGATGTCCCCGAGGCGGCGGGCGGTCTGGGTGGCGATGAGGCTGTTGCAGCCGTGCGCGATGTTGGCGAAGGGGCCGCCGTGGATGAGCGCCGGGGTGCCGCCGAGGGTCTGCACGAGGTTGGGGTTTAGCGCGTCGCGCAGCAGGGCGGTGAGCGCGCCCTCGACCTGCAGGTCGCCTACGGTGACCGGCCCGCCACTATAGGTCTGGCCGATCACGATGTTGGCGAGCTTGGCCTTCAGCTCAGCCAGGTCCGTGGCGAGGCAGAGGAT
>JBHWRM010000057.1:0-6788 GCA_043426695.1 Corynebacterium sp.
CCGCGCAGCATCCGGCTTTTGCTTTGCCCCCGGGCTCCGGCGTGGCTTGTCCTGCTTGGTTCGGTAGCCCCCGGCCTCGCGCGCCCTACGTGAGCAGCCCCCTTCGCCGCGTGAGCTACGTGCTTCTACCTGTCTCCCACCTACTTCTCGTTCTGCGACTTCTTCGCCTTCATCGGCGTCTTCGCATCCAGCGGAACGAACACGGTGAACAGCACAATCACCACCGAGATCACCGCGCCCACCAGGAAGGCCAGGTTCAGGCCGGAGGCCAGGCCACCGACCTCATCACCCGGGTTGCCATTCATAGCGCGCTGGGTACCGAAAGTCATGATCGCGATGAAGATCGCGGTGCCGCCGGCAGCAGCCACCTGCTGGAAAGTATTGAGGATCGCCTGCCCGTGGGAGGCTAGGGCATCCGGCACCGCGGCCAGCGCATTACTCATCAGCGGGGTCATCAGCAACGCGATACCGATGTGTAGCACCACCGCGACTCCGGTCAGCGCCCAGAAAGAGGAGTCCCGGCCCAGCGCCACCAGGCCCAGCATCGCGGCGCTCATCAGGATGGATCCCGGGATAGTCAGAACGCGCGTACCCCGGGCGTCGTAGACCCGGCCGACGAACGGCCCCATCACGCCCATCGCCAAACCACCGGGCAGGATCGCCAGGCCCGACTGGCTCTCCGAGAGCCCCATCACCTGCTGGGCGAACATCGGCATCAGAATGATGAAGCCGAAGAGCATGCTGAACGTCAGCAACATCAGCGCCAAGGAGAGGCGGTAGTTCCGCTCCCCTAGCGGGGCCAGATCCAGCAAAGGTTCGCGCACGCGCTTGTGCGCACCCTGCTCATCCGCAGCAGCCGCCTTCCCAGCGCGGGCCTCGCGCGCCAGCGACCGCTGACGCGCGAAAAAGACGGCGAGTACCACAATGCCAACGAGCATCACCGCGACGCGGCCCACCGGAATCCCGTGGGCGAGGTCAGACAGGCCAGCCATGCCATAAAGCGTGGCGGCGAAACCGACCGCCGAGAGGAACACCGAGGGCACGTCCAGGTAGGGGCGGGTCGGTTCCTCGAAGTTACGGACCAGCAGCAGACCCACCACCAGGGCGAGCACCACCAGCGGCAGCATGAGGATGAAGATCCAGCGCCAGCCCAAGGAGTGCAGCACCAGACCAGAAAACGTCGGGCCCAGCGCCGGGGCCACCGCGATGACCACAGAGACCAGGCCGAAGACCCCGCCGCGGCGTTCCAGTGGAACCAGCCGCATGATCGTCGTCATGAGCAGCGGGATCACCAGCGCGGTGCCGGAAGCCTGAATGATGCGGGCGGCGAGCAGCACCGGGAAGACCGGCGCCACAACGGCGAGCATCGTGCCCGCGAGGAAGAGCAGCATCGCTGCGGCGTACACCTGCCGCAGGGTGAAGCGCTGCATGATGTAGCCGGTCATCGGGATGACCACGGCCATGGTCAGCATGAAGCTGGTGACCAGCCACTGCGCGACATCCGCAGTGATCTCGAAGTAGCCCATCAGCACCGGCAACGCGACCGAAAGAGTGGTCTCGTTGAGGATGACCACGAAGGCCGCGGCGACAAGCACGCCGATCAGGAGCTTCGCGTTGGGTGCGGGTGTGTCGGCGGTGTGTGTACCGCTGTTTTCGGCGCCGGTGCTAATGGCTTTCTCCTATTGTTCGAGTTCTTTATTTTTCTCCATGTCAGCGCGGATCTCCGCGAGGCGGGAGCTGGCCTTGACGTCGCGACCGGCTTCGGCGATCTCGGTCATGCGGTCCTGCACCGAGCCCTCGACGAGCTCCTGGGCGCCCAACGCGTTCGCGTAACGGGATTCGATCTTATCCCTCACCTTGTCCAGGGTTGGGACGGCCTCGTCCGGGGCGAGGGCGGCATCGTTCATGGAGGCCATCGACTTATTCGCGGTCTCCTGCATCTTCGCCTGATCGGCCTGCGCGCGCAGCTGATTAATCTGGTTCAGCTGATCCTGCAGGCGGGTTTCGGACTCCTGCTGCTGACGCTGTGCTTCCTCCGCGCTTCGGGACGCCGCCGCGTGCAGCTCCTTGGTCTCTTCCAGCTGCTGCTCGACGGTGACGAGATTCGAGGCGAAGAGTTCCGCGGTCTGGTTCAGCTCCGTGGCTCGGTTGGCGTCGCCCTGGGACTGGGCCTGGTCGGCCTGCTGGAGTGCGACGCGGGTCTTTTCCTGCAGCTCGGTCGCGTCCTTCTGGAGGCGGTTGAGCTTCATTTCCAGCTGGTTGCGGTTACCGATGACGCTGGCTGCGTGCTCGGTGATCTTCGCGTGCTGCTGGCGGGCGGCCTCTTCGGCCTGACGGATCTGCACCTTAGGATCGGCGTTCTCCTCGATCTTCGTGTCGAAGGAGGCCATCAGGTACTTCCAGCCCTTGGAAAATGGGTTAGCCATAAGTATCACTCCTCTAGTAGGTCGTGCGCCCCAGAGTAGACGCGAATGGCTCACCGTAACCGCGCAGCGGCGTAGAAAGAGCCCGCGTGGTTACGCGGGCCACGGAGCGGAAAGGTGGGCTTAGCCCTCCTGCTGAGCCTCAGCCTGCTTCATCTGCTCCTCGACCTGCTTGCGGACCTCGTCCATGTCCAGCTGCTCGGCCTGAGAGATGAGGTCGTTGAGGGCCTCCTTCGGCAGCATGCCTGCCTCGCGGGCCAGCAGGACGCCGTCGCGGAACATCATGATCGTCGGGATGGACTGGATCTGCAGGGCTGCTGCGAGCTCCTGGTTAGCCTCGGTGTCCACCTTGCCGAAGGTCACCTCTGGGTGCTCCTCGGAGGTTGCCTCGAAGATCGGGCCGAAGCGCTTGCATGGGCCGCACCACTCTGCCCAGAAGTCCAGCAGGACGATGCCTTCCTTGCCGACGGTCTCCTGGAAGTTCTCGCCAGTGATTTCCTTCGTAGCCATGTGTTATCCCTTTCGCTTCATGCGTTGTGTTGTCCGCCCCGGGGTATCCGCCCGGCGCGGTGAGTATTCATCGTTTCTTTCTGCCCCGTGCAACGTCGGGTGCAGTTTGCTTTATTCCACGGTCGGCGCACAGAACATGAGTTACTTTGTTTTCTATGAGCATTCCGAACGCATCTTTCGCTGAAGCAGCGCCGTCTGCCACTTATAAGACCTGGAAGAAGCTGGCCAAGAAGCCGGCCGGCAACCGCCTGTTCTCCGTGGTCGCAGCCTTCATGGCACCCTATTTCATCACCGTGCTGCCGTACGTCAAGGATCTGCGACCGGGCTACTGCCAGGTCACCGCGCCGAAGTGGTGGCTGGTTCAGAACCACATCGGCACCTTCCACGCCATTGCTGCCTGCAACCTCGCGGAGGTTGCGATGGGCATGCTCGCCGAGGCCTCTGTACCGAACACCCACCGTTGGCTGCCGATGGGGATGGAAGCGAAGTACCTGAAGAAGACCACCGGCCGGCTGACCGCCACCGCGACCGCCGAGCTGCCGGACTTCTCCACCATCACCCGCGAGACCGGTGGTCAGGAAGTCCCGGTGAAGATCCACTTCGAGGACTCCGCCGGCGTGGAGTCCACCTACGTGGAGATCAAGATCTGGGTCACCGCCAAGAAGTAGGCCCGGCTGGCCCTGGGCGAAACCCGCACCCCCGGCACGGCTAGCCCTCAGGCAGACCCCACAAGCGACCCCGCTATCCCTGGAAGGCGAACCAGCGGCCGCCCACCCGGTGCAGCTCGACGTCCATGTCGTAGAGCTCTCCGAGCTTCTCGGCAGTCAGCGCCTCGTCCACCGGTCCGCTGGAGAGGATGCGCCCGTCCTTCAGCAGCAGCACGTCCGTCGTGGACGCCGCGATCTCCTCCACGTGGTGCGTGATCAGCACCGTCGCTACCTCGGGTCGGGCCTCACGCAGCCGGTCCACGACGTGCAGCAGGGTTTCCCGACCCGGCAGGTCCAGGCCCGTCGACGGCTCGTCCAATAACAGTAATTCTGGCTCCGTCACTAGGGCCCGGGCGATCAGCGTGCGCGCCCGCTCGCCCTGGCTCATCTGCGGCCAGCGCCGATCGGTGCGGTTGCCCATCCCCACCAGCTCCAGCAGCTGGGTGGTGCGCTGCTTCATCTCCTCGGTGTAGTCGAAGCGCTGCACGTAGCCATTCGACCCGGACGCCCCAGAGAGCACCGCCTCGTAGGCCGTGATGTCCCCCAGGTTCTTCCGCGGGTCCACGTGCCCAATGCGTTTGCGCAGCTCCAGGGTGTTGACCTTGCCCATCTGCTCGCCGAGAATCTCGACGGTCCCGGTGGTGGGGAAGGATTGCGCCCCCATCAGCTTGAGCATGGTCGTCTTGCCCGCCCCGTTGGGTCCGAGGATCGACCAGTGCGTGCCCACGGGGACCGTGAGGTCAATCCCGGAGATGAGGTCCTTCCCATTGCGGGTCACGGCCACCCCCGAGATGGCGATCGCCGCCGGCCGCTGCCCCGTCGCTGCAGTGTTCGCGTCGCTGTGATCCATGCCTCATAACCCTACGCCGTCGACCAGACAGGCCCGCAGCTCACCCGTCCCCCTACCCGTCCCCCGCCCGTTTCCGTTGCCGGGGCGCGGTGTTTTTCTTTCTTATGACGACGTCAGGGCGAAACCCAGCCCCCATGCCGCGCAGGCCGCCCCGAGCATGCCCACGGCCACCAGAGCGGCCACGGCGTAGCGGTATACCACGGCGTAGCGGCGGGCCGCCGGGCGCGGCGACGCGGCGGGATCGGCGGCCTTAGAGGCTGCGCGCAGGTCGGTGACCAGGCCAACAGCCACGGTGGAGAAGGTGGTGAAACCACCCAGGAAGCCGGTGCCCAGCACCAGCACGGCCGTGGCCCCACTCACCGAGAGCGACCCCAGCGCAAGCCCGCTGAGCGCACCATGCCCCTCCCCCGCGCCAGTAGCTGCGCCCATGAGCAGGCCCAGCAGGAAGCTGCCGAGGATATTAATCACCGCGAGGCTCCCCAGCGCGGGCAGGTGGCGCTCCAACCAGCTATCCACGCCCCACCGGGCAAGCGCACCCAAGCCACCGGCGATGGCCATCAGCAGCACCCCACCTGCACCAGCCCCCGCCATCATGCCTCACCCCCAGGGGCGCCCTGGTTACGCTCGCCGCCCCGGCGCTGGCTGGCGGCGCGGCCGGCATCGCTGCCGGCCGCAGCCGCGCACACGCCCAGCACGATCGTGGCCGCGAAATAGCCGAGCACGGCGGTGACGCCGGCGTCGTCAATAAAGGCAACAGCACCGGCGAGAGCAGAGTAACTGGTGAACGCCCCGCAGAAACCGGTACCGAGCAGGAGCTTCTCCCGCCCCGCGAGGAAGCGGCCGCGTCGCGCGGAAACGCCAGGCCGCGTGGCATCAGGATCCTGAAAGAACGCGCCGACAAATCCGAGCATGCCGGCGCCGAGCACGTTCGCGGCAAGCAACCCCAATTGCGCGGCCAGCCCGCCCCCGCCGGTGCTGAGCGCATCGGTGAGCACCCAGCGGGCCAGAGTGCCGAGCAGGCCGCCGGTGAACACGAGCAGAGCGCCAATCACGCTGTTCAGCGTACCGGCGCCCAAAAAATGCGAAAACTCGCCCCACAGCCAACTGCGCGGCTCACTGCACTGCAGTACACCGCGGTGCCGCTCGAGGGCACAGGCTGGCGGGGCGAGTTTCGGGGAAGGAGCGGGGAATAAACCCGCCGCTACTTAGGCCTCCTTGACCGCGGAGACGTCGAAGTTCAGGGTGATCTTCTCGGAGACCAGGACACCGCCGCCGTCGAGGGCGGTCTGCCAGGTCAGGCCGAAGTCCTTACGGTTGATGGTGGTTGCGCCCTCGAAGCCGATACGGGACATGCCCCACGGGTCGGTGACCTCGCCGTTGAAGTCGAAGTCGATGCTGACGGACTTGGTGACGTCCTTAATGGTCAGGTCGCCGGTGACCTTCAGGCCGTCCTCGCCGTTGGCCTCGACTGCGGTGGAGTTGAAGGTGATCTTCGGGAACTTATCCACCTCGAAGAAATCAGAGGTACGCAGGTGGCCGTCGCGGTCAGCGTTACCGGTATCGATGGAGGCGACGTCGATCTCGACCTTGATTGCCGCGTCCTCGAGGTTCTCCTTGGTGCTAGCGGAACCGCTGAACTCGCCGAAGTTGCCGCGGACCTTGGTCACCATCGCGTGGCGAGCGGTAAAGCCGATCTCGGTGTGAGTCGGGTCGATGTTGTAGGTGCCTGCGTAGTCATTCAGCGACTTGGTCATTGTGCTGCCTTTCGTTGCGGCGGCTGCGTTGCTCCGCCGTGGTGATTATTTCTTTGGGGACGTCAGGCTCCAGCCTGGCGTTGATCTCAACCATAGACCGATGTAGGTGATGTGTCAACTACTTAGAAATATGTTTAAATGAATGCATCATGACCAGGAACAATTCACAGCTGACGCCCTGGGACGGCGCGGAAACACCGGCACCCCTGGGAGCGAAGCACAATCCGAAGGACGGCACGGCACAGCCCGAGACCCAGCAGGCACACCAGAACCCGGCGCAGGACGTCCGCTGGCTGACCGACGAGGAACAGCGGGTCTGGCGCCAATGGCTGGACCTGGGCGCCCGCATTACCAACGCTCTCAGCCGAGAGCTGCAGCTCGACACCACCATCTCGCTGGCCGACTACCAGGTGTTGGTCAACCTCTCGGAGTCGCCGGATCACCGGCAGCGCGTGGTGGCTCTCGCTGAGGCGATCAAGTGGGAGCGCTCACGCCTGTCCCACCAGATCACTCGCATGGCCAAGCGGGGGCTCGTCCGCCGCGA
>JBHWRM010000058.1:0-3815 GCA_043426695.1 Corynebacterium sp.
GGCTAAGGCCCGCGAGGAGAAGGCCAAGGCCGAGCAGAAGAAGGCTCAGGCTGAGCAGAAGAAGAACGAGGAGTCCAAGAAGGATTCCGGTTCCAAGGCTGCGGCTCCGAAGGCCCCGGGCGCACCAGCTGCCCCGAAGGCACCGGGTGCACCGGCTGCTCCGAAGAAGGCCGATGATGCCAAGAAGGATTCCAAGGATGACGAGGGCGGCCGCCACCGCCTCTAAGGAATAACTTGCGCTACCCGTGGGTCAGCCACGCTGCCGGTAGCACCCCTGATGCGGGCGCCGCGGGCGTGCAACCCGGATCTTTGACGCTGCGCTGGCGGATCTTCCCGATTTCCGCTGGTCGCGGCGTTTCCGCGTGCCAGGGGCTTTTCCGCCGGGCCGCGAATACGGCATTCGCTGCGCTCCGCGACCAGGGCGGGGAGGCTGCGGATGCCGTTTTTCTGGATTCCGGTTCCGCGTTCCAGGGCGATCGGGCGCGGTCTTTTTTGGCTTTCTCTTCCGCCCGCGCCGCCGCTGACATCCCCACTCACGGTGCTGTTCACGAGGCAGTTCCCACAGCTAACGACGACGCCAACGCGGCCCAGGGCCCCGGTTTCGCGGCGAGCTACCGCGTCCCGACGCACGGCGCCAGTGCCGAGGCAGCCGATGCCGCTGCGGGTGTAGAAGCCGGAGACGCCGCCTTCTACGACGCACTGCGGGAACAGTTGCAGCGCATCCACGTGCCGGAGGACTTCCCGGCACAGCTCACAGGCGGTTTCGCGCTCGGCTGGGTGGGCGCCTTCGGCTATGAGCTGAAGAACCTCTCCCCCGACGTGCGCGCCAGCGCCACCCGGCGCGATACCGGGCGAGGCTCCGGTCCCCTGCGCCACCACAGCCACCCGGACGCCGCCCTTCTCTTCGCGGACCGGGGCCTGGTCTTCTCCCCGCATGATGGCGCAGTGATCGCACTGGCCGTGGACCCCACGGGCGCGTCGCCGGAGGTCAGGCTCAGCGACGGGCAGATTGCCGACTCGGCTCCGGGCACCAGCCCGGCTGAGGCGTGGTTCCGGCAGCTCGAGGAGTGTTTTGGCACTGGTCTGCGGGAGCTTTTCCCCGCGGGCGCCGAGGATTCACACACCCCGGACGCAGCCCCGATCCTGGCGGACCGGGTGTCCACCGAAGCCGCCGAATACCGGCTGAACCACGGCCACGAGCAGTATCTGGCCAATGTTCTGGCCTGCCAGGAGCACATCGCTGCCGGGTATAGCTACGAGCTGTGCCTGACCACGACCGCCCGGGGCCCAGCCCTCGCTGACCCCTGGGCGCGTACCAGCAGCTGCGTGACACGAGCCCCGTCCCCTACGGCGCTTATCTGCAGTTCCCCGGCCTCGGAGCGCACTCGGCAGGTGCCGATATCGGCACCCCGGGCCTCCACGTGCTCTCGGCCTCCCCGGAGCGCTTCCTGCGCATCCGCCGAGCCGCTGACGCCCCCGGGCCACTCTTTGTCGAAGCCAAGCCCATCAAGGGCACACGGCCGCGTGGCCCCGGTGCTGAGGATGAGCGGTGGCGTCGTGAATTGCAGAACAGCGGAAAGGACCGGGCGGAGAACCTCATGATCGTCGACCTGCTCCGCAATGACCTGGCGAAGATCTGCCGGCCGGGCAGCGTGAGGGTGCCGGAGCTGTTCGCGGTGGAGAGCTATAGCCACGTCCACCAGTTGGTCAGCACGATCACCGGCGAGCTGGATGGCGGCGCTGGAGCGGATGCTGTGGACTGCCTCGCGGCGTGTTTCCCGGGCGGGTCGATGACGGGCGCTCCGAAGGTTCGCTCGATGGAGCTGCTCGAGGATCTGGAAGGTACTGCGCGCGGGCTGTACTCCGGTGCGATTGGGTGGCTCTCCCCCACTGGCGAGGCGGATCTGTCCATCACGATTCGCACGCTCATCGACGATGGCCGCGAATCCAGCTTCGGGGTGGGCGGGGCGATCGTCGCGGACTCGGACCCCGAGGCGGAGTGGCAGGAGATCCTGGTCAAAGCCAGCGCTCTGCTGGAGCGCTAGACGCCCGGATCGCCGGCAGCGCATAGCGCTCCTGGTCCCCCCGCCCACCCCCCAGATCACCCCAGCAGCCACGCGCCCCCGGGCGAAGCCGCAAGCCTATCGCGTAGCCGCAAACCTACCGCCCCGCCGCACGCCCCCCGGCGCGGGCACACCCCCAGCACCGCCTAGTCGTGGCGGTGCATATCCTTATTGCCGCCCACGTAGTGCAGCAGCTGGTGGATCCGGTCGTCGACCAGGGAGTATAGCATCTGGCGACCGTCGCGTTCCACCGTGAGGATGCCGGCGTTGGACATGTAGCGCAACGCTGCGGAGGCGGTGGCGGGCCGGAGTTCGCACTCGTTGGCCAGCTCCGTCATCGTCATCTGGGCTGGGCCCTGATAGTGCAGGGTCAGCAGCAGGCGAAAGCGCGTCGGATCCGAGAGGATCTTAAAAGACTGCCCCCAGTCCTCGACAAGCTGCAGAATTTCCTCTGGGGTGCCGGGGTGCTCGCTTGTGTGCTCAGCGTGCTTCATGTCTACTCCACGTTCATCCAGGCCCAAGGGTGGTAGCCGCTGCCACCTCGCGCCCCGCGGCCGGTGCTTCTGCGCCCGGCGCGCGGAGCGGCCCCTTCGGGCATCAACGTTGCTCTCTTACTCGATCTTATCCAGCGCGTCGGCCAGGCGCTGCACCGCAGCGTCGACGTCCGCCCACTTGTCGAGGCCGAACAGGCCAATGCGGAAGGTAACCAGGCCCTCTGGCTCGTCGATCATCAGCGGCACCCCACCCGCGATCTGCAGACCGGCCTCCTTGAAGGCCGCCACGTAGTTCTTCTGCGGGTCCTTGGCGTTGACCACCACGACGGACGGTGCCTCGCAGCCCGGCGCGGCGACCGAGGCGTAGCCGCGCTCGGCGAAGAGCTCGCGGACCTTGCCACCCAGCTCCTCCTGCTTGGCGCGCAGGGTCTCCAGGCCGACCTCCTGGGCTTCCTTCATGAGCTCCAGGTTGTGCAGCAGGGTGTCGGTGGCCATGGTGGCGTGGTAACCCGCACCACCATCCACGTAGCCGTCGGCGATTGCGGTCCACTTCTTCAGGTCCATCGCGAAGCTGCTGGTCTGGGTGTTTTCCATCGCCTTGCGGCCGTTCTCGCTGAACATCACGTAGCCGGCTGCCGGGCTACCGGACCAGCCCTTCTGCGGCGCGGAAATCAGGACGTCCACGCCCGTCTTCTTCATGTCCACCCACAGGGTGCCGCTGGCCACGCAGTCGAGGACGAAGACGCCGCCGACCTTGTGCGTCGCTTCGGCGAGCTGCGTGATGTAGTCATCGCTGATGAGGATGCCGGAGGCGGTCTCCACGTGGGGAGCAAAGACCACGTCTGGCTTGTACTCGGCGATGGCGGCGGTGGCGTCCTTAATATCCATCGGCTCGAAGCTGGGTGCGCCTGCCTCGGTGGAGACCTGCTTGGCCTTGAGGACCTTGTGCTGGTCGGTGATCTTGCCGGTTTCGATGATCTGGGTCCAGCGGTAGCTGAAGAATCCGTTGCGCAGGACGAGAGTCTTGGCATCGTTCGCGAACTGGCGGGCCACGGACTCCATGGCGAAGGAGCCGCCACCTGGGATGATGGCCGCGGAGTGGGCGTTGTAGGTGTCGCGCAGGATGCCGAGCATGTCCTGCATGGCGTCCACGAACTTCGCGGACATGTGGTTCAGGGAGCGGTCGGAGAACACGACGGAGTATTCGACGAGTCCCTTGGGGTCAACGGTGTCTAGTGGGAGATTCATATTTTCCAGA
>JBHWRM010000059.1:0-14047 GCA_043426695.1 Corynebacterium sp.
GCCTCGGAGCGGGCGCTACCCACCAGGAGGACCACCGGGACCTGGGTGGAGCGGACTACGAGGTCCTGCTCGAAGGATTCCGGGGTGACGTCCGCTGAGCGGGCGACATAGTCCACGCTCACTGCAGCTTCCGCCGCCTGCTGCGCATGCCTCTCGCGCTGCACGGCCTGTTGCTTCACCGTTCCCAGGTCAATCGCTCCTGAGACGAAGCGCTGCGGTGCCTGCGGCTGCTGTGGGGCGGATGGCCGCGCCTGCGGGGCGCCACTCTGTGATTGAGAGGGCTGCTGGGAGGAAGGATCGTGCGGTACAGTCATGCCCCCATACTAACGGCTTCCAGACGCGGTGTGACCGCGCCCAATCCCCCGGCCTGCTGGGATACTTCGGGCCCGCGACCACCGGGGCCTAGAACAGCCGAAACTCCGAATCATCGGTGCCACGCATCGCCGCATAGTCCAAGGTCACGCAACGAATGCCACGATCTTCGGCCAGGGTGCGGGCCTGAGGCTTGATCTCCTGGGCGGCGAAGACACCCGTCACCGGGGCGAGCAGCTCGTCGCGGTTGAGCAGCTCGACGTAACGGGTCAGTTGCTCGACTCCGTCGATGTTCCCGCGACGCTTGATCTCCACAGCGACGGTCGCCCCCGTCGCGTCCTTGGTGAGAATGTCCACTGGCCCGATCGGGGTCGGGTATTCGCGACGTACCAGTGAGTAGCCCTCCCCCAGGATCTCGATCTGCTCGGCCAGCAGCTCCTGGAGGTGGGCCTCCACGCCGTCCTTCTGCAGCCCCGGGTCCTCTCCAAGGTCGAAGTTCTGGTCAGAGTGCACCGCGAAGAGTTGGATGCGCAGCTGCTCGCCCTTCGGACTTTCAACGACCCACAGGGCCTCGACGTCCTCGTCCTCCAGCTCAGGAAGCGTGAGGAAGGGGTCCTTGCCGTCCGAAGCCTCGGCGAGCACCTCCGCGCGGCGGTATTCCGTCGTCGTGCAGGGCGGGGTCATCCAGTTCAGGGGCTTATAGGCCCGGTCATCCGCATGAATGGAGACCGCACCATCCGACTTCACCATGATCAGGCGATCGGCGCGAGGCAGATGAGCTTCCAGTCGACCGACGTAGTCGACAGCACACGTGGCGATGATGAGACGCATTTTTCCAACGCTACCCCACGCCAGGCGGCAACGGGCTATTCGTAGGGTATCGCGGTAAGCACTCCGTGGTGGAGGTACAGGCGTCGATCGCAGAGCCGGTCGATGCCCAGGGTCAGTGCCTGGCGGATGGCCTTATCGGCGGTGACGTCGTTACCGACCACGACCTCCTTGCTATTCGTCTTACCCCTTCTCTCCAGACGGCGCGGTGGGCAGCTGGTCAGACCCTTTTTCTTGCACCAACGCAAAACCCCGCCCGGGTAGCCCCGGTGGGGGTAGAAAAACAAGAAGGCTTAAGAAAAGCGCGTTGTGCGCACCCAGCGCTCTGAAGGCGCGGACTCCAGCCAGGAGACGAAGGCGTTATCCCCCTGATCGTCGATCGCGATTTCGTACTCTTCACCGCGATGGGAAATCTTCATCACGTGACAGTAGCCCTCGATGAAGGGGCGCTCCTTATCCACGATGTCCCGACGGGAAACCACGGTGGTCCCCAACCGGGTCAGCACCAGGTCCGAACCGGGACGCAGGCTGCGCAACTTGTACAGACGGGCCGAGGTCCTCGAATACACCAAAACCCCGTGCCGCCAGTGCCTTGCCTCCTCGGCGGGAAGCGCACGCAGCAGCACGGGGTAGCCCTTACTCCGCAAGTAGAAGAAGCGCCACAGGAGGACGCCGACGAGCAGCAGAAGAAGAACAATTCCCAAAAGCACAAGAATCGTGGTCAACGTTTCCGCCTCTTCACCGTCGCATCATCCCGCCAACCCGGCGGGCAGGAAAACCAGGAGTGTCTCAAGGCTGCAATACCTTAATCAGAATCTAGCCCCATGCCTGGATATTAACAATTCCCTCCCAGTGGCGGGCCGCCTTCCGCACTCGGCGTGAGGACAAAATTTCGCCTTAGGTGGGAAAAGCACAAAGGCCACCCCGCGCGGGTCACCCCACGCGACGTGGCCTTTGGCCGGTAGTCCGAAAAGCTCGGTCTACTTCTCCTTAGAACGCTTCACAGCGCGCAACTCGGACTCTGCACGAGACTTCTCCTCCTCGGAGGATGCCTCACGCACCCGAGCCTCAGCATCAGCCTGGTCGACCTCGACGGCCCACACAGCGCTATCAGCGAGAACAGTGATCTTCTCGGTGGACACGGACAGGAACCCGCCCTGCACCGCGGCCACCAGCTTCTCACCCTCAGTTGTCCGGATGATCACGACGCCATTCTCGACCAGCTGGCCGAGCAGCGGCTCGTGACCTGGAAGCACGCCGATCTCGCCCTCGGTGGTCTCCGCGATGACGGCCGTCGCGGTGCCAGACCACAACGCCTTCTCCACAGCCACCAATTCAGCGGCAATCTCAGCCATGTGTGCTCCTCTTACTTGTCCGTGAGCTTCTTGTAGGCAGCCTCGACGTCATCCAGACCACCCAGGCCGTTGAAGGCCTGCTCTGGGTAAGCGTCGAACTCACCATCACAGATGCGCTCGAAGGCGTCGATGGTCTCCTCCAGTGGAACGAAGGAGCCCGGAATGCCCGTGAACTTCTCTGCGACGAAGAAGTTCTGACCCAGGAAGCGCTCGATACGACGAGCACGCTGGACGGTGATCTTGTCCTCCTCAGACAGCTCGTCCATACCGAGGATGGCGATGATGTCCTGGAGCTCCTTGTTCTTCTGCAGGATGTTGATCACGCGCTGCGCAACCTCGTAGTGCTTCTCGCCGACGATGCCCGGCTCGAGGATACGAGAGGTGGAGGTCAGCGGGTTCACTGCCGGGTAAATACCCTTGGAAGCGATCGCACGGTCCAGCTCGGTGGTTGCGTCGAGGTGGGCGAAGGTCGTCGCCGGTGCCGGGTCGGTGTAGTCATCGGCCGGCACATAGACAGCCTGCAGGGAGGTAATGGACTTACCCTTCGTGGAGGTAATGCGCTCCTGCAGAACACCCATCTCATCAGCCAGGGTCGGCTGGTAACCCACTGCGGACGGCATGCGGCCGAGCAGCGTGGAGACCTCAGAACCTGCCTGGGTGAAACGGAAGATGTTGTCGATGAACAGCAGCACGTCCTGGCCCTGAACATCGCGGAAGTACTCCGCCATGGTCAGACCGGACAGAGCCACGCGCATACGGACTCCCGGCGGCTCATCCATCTGGCCGAACACCAGCGCGGTGTCCTGGAGCACGCCCATCTCCTCCATCTCGAGGAAGAGGTCCGTACCCTCACGGGTACGCTCGCCGACGCCGGCGAACACGGAGGTACCGGAGAACTCGCGGGCGATACGGGTAATCATCTCCTGAATCAGGACGGTCTTACCCACACCTGCACCACCGAAGAGGCCAATCTTGCCACCCTTGACGTAAGGGGTCAGCAGGTCGATGACCTTAACGCCGGTCTCCAGGATCTCGGTCTTACCCTCGAGCTCGTCGAATGCCGGTGGCTCGCGGTGGATTCCCCACTGCTCGCCGTCGCGGCCGAGACCTGGCTCGTCCAGGCAGTCGCCCAGGGCGTTGAAGACGTGGCCCTTGACGACGTCGCCGACTGGCACAGAGATCGGCTTACCGGTGTCCTTGACCTCTGCACCGCGGACCAGGCCGTCGGTCGGGGCCATGGAGACGGTGCGCACCAGGTTGTCACCCAGGTGCTGTGCGACCTCCAGGGTAATGGTCTTCGCAACTGCCTCGAGGTCAACCTCGACGTGCAGTGCGTTGAATAGTGCTGGCTGCTGCCCACGCGGGAACTCCACGTCGACAACCGGGCCGATCACTCGAACGACGCGGCCGGCAGCAGTCGGTGCAGCAGAGTTCTGCTGCTCCTGAATTGCTGTAGTCATTATTAGTCACTCTCTCCGCTATCGCCGAGCGCAGACGCGCCACCGACGATCTCTGTGATTTCCTGGGTAATCTGCGCCTGGCGAGCCTGGTTTGCGATACGAGACAGGTTCTCCACCAGCTCGCTCGCGTTGTCCGTCGCCGCACTCATAGCGGTACGACGCGCGGCCGACTCGGAGGCTGCTGCTTCGAGCAGCGCGGCGAAGATGCCGCGGGATACGTACTGCGGAAGCAGGTTCGCGAGAAGCGTGTCTGCGTCCGGTTCGAAATCCACCTCAGCGGAGACCTGGTCTGCGGAGTCCGACACCATGTCGGAACCCAGATCCATCTTCTCCTCTTCGACGACAGTCTTGATTGGCAGTAGGCGGTGTGCCTTTGGCACCTGGGAAAGCATCGAGTGGAACTCGGTGTAAACGATGTGGACTTCGTCGAAGCCCGGCACCTGGTCGCCCTCGGCATTGACGCCATCGACGACGTCGACGGTGCCCTCCGAACCGGCGAGGAAGCCGCCGATCAGGTGGTTACGTAGGTTCACGGTTTCGGCGTACACCGGGTCCTGAGAGTGCCCGGTCCACGATCCACTGATGTTTTCGTTACGGAAGTTGTAGTAGGTCACGCCCTTGCTGCCAAGGACATACAGCACAACTTCCTTGCCCTCGTCCTCAAGCAGCTTGCGGAGCTCCGCAGTGGTCTTGAAGACGTTGTTGTTGTAGCCACCGCACATGCCACGGTCACTCGAAACCACGAGGATGGCTGCGCGCTTCGGATCCTTCGGCTCCCGGATCATCTTGTGATCCAGGGAGCTGGCGGAAGCCAGACGCTCGATCACCTTGGTGATCTCGTGAGCGTAAGGCTGCGAAGCGTCGACGCGAGCCTGAGCCTTCGTGATCCTCGAGGTGGCGATAAGCTCCTGGGCCTTGGTGATCTTCTTGGTCGAGTTCACGGACTTGATACGTGACCTGAGTTCGCGAAGATTAGCCATGCGCTACCGCCTCCCTTCTTGTCCGTAGTTAGTCATGGTGCTTTGTCGATCCCTTTCCGCGGCCTTAAACGGTCTTGCGGGTAACGGTGATCTCGGACTGCTTAACTTCGTCCTGCTCCATGGCGCGAGCCTCCGGCTCCCGGATGATCGGGGTGCCGTCGGTGGTCTGGAAACCACGCTTGAACTCGCTGGTGGACTGCTTCAGCTGTGCCTGGGACTCCTCGGTGAACGGGGTGCCGCCAGCGATCTGGTCGAACACGCCAGATGCGTTGGAACGCAGGTGCTCGATCAGCTCAGCCTCGAAGCGACGGACGTCCTCGACTGGGACGTCATCGAACTCGCCCTCGCCGGCCAGCCAGATGGAGATCATCTGGTGCTCGACGGACTGCGGCGCGTGCTCGGTCTGCTTCAGCAGCTCGACGAGGCGCTCACCGCGCTCCAGCTGAGCCTTGGAAGCGTCGTCCAGGTCGGACGCGAAGGCAGAGAATGCCTCCAGGTCGCGGTATGCGGCCAGGTCCAGACGCAGGTTACCGGACACCTTCTTCATGCCCTTGGTCTGCGCGTCACCACCGACACGAGAGACGGACACACCAACGTTAATTGCCGGGCGGACGCCCTGGTTGAACAGGTCAGACTCAAGGAAGACCTGACCGTCGGTAATGGAAATAACGTTGGTCGGAATGAAGGCAGACACGTCGTTTGCCTTCGTCTCGATGATCGGCAGTGCGGTGAGGGAACCGCCACCCAGCTCGTCGTTCAGCTTTGCAGCACGCTCGAGAAGACGGGAGTGCAGGTAGAACACGTCACCTGGGTATGCCTCGCGGCCCGGCGGGCGGCGCAGCAGCAGGGAAATCGCACGGTAGGCCTCAGCCTGCTTGGTCAGGTCATCGTAGATGACGAGTACGTGCTTACCCTGGTACATCCAGTGCTGGCCCAGAGCTGCACCGGCGAACGGTGCGAGCCACTTGAAGCCTGCGGAGTCGGATGCCGGTGCGGCAACGATGGTGGTGTAGTCCAGCGCACCGTGCTCTTCCAGGGTCTGACGGATCGACGCGATGGTCGAACCCTTCTGACCAATCGCAACGTAGATGCAGCGCACCTGCTTCGATGGGTCGCCGGACTCCCAGTTGTCACGCTGGTTGAGGATGGTGTCGATGCAGACGGAGGTCTTGCCCGTCTTACGGTCACCAATGATCAGCTGGCGCTGACCGCGGCCAATCGGCGTCATTGCGTCGATAGCCTTGATGCCGGTCTGCATCGGCTCGTTCACTGGCTGACGCATCAGGACGGAAGGAGCCTGCAGCTCAAGTGCGCGCTCCTCCGTGTCGGTGATGTCGCCAAGGCCGTCGATCGGCTCACCCAGTGGGTTGATAACGCGGCCGAGGAAGTTCTCCCCGACCGGAATGGAAAGGACTTCTCCGGTCCGCTTTACCTCGTCGCCCTCTTTAAGGGTCTCGTAGTTACCCAGGACCACGACGCCGACAGAGTCGGTGTCAAGGTTCTGTGCGACGCCAATGACGCCGCCTGGGAACTCGAGCAGCTCGTTAGCCATCACCGATGGCATGCCGCTCACGTTGGCAATGCCGTCGGCTGCCGTCGTGACCACGCCGACCTCCTCGCGGGAGGCCTCCGGGGAGTAGCTCGAGGTGTAGTTCGCAATCGCGCTACGGATCTCATCGGAGGAGATCGTCAGCTCCGCCATGTTTTTCCTGCTCTCGGTTTCGTGTTCCAGCAATTCGTGTTCTCGCTTGGTCGGTCGTTATGCGAGGGAACGACGCATGCGCTCCAGCTTGCCAGCTGTGCTTCCGTCGATCACTTCGTCGCCGACCCGGACTACGGCACCGCCGAGGAGGCTGGAGTCAACCTCAGTGTGAACCGCAATCTTGCGACCATAAATCTTGTGCAACTTCTCGGAGAGGCTTGCCTTCTGCTCCTCGGACAGCGGGCCGGCGCTGGTTACGCGCGCGACCTCGTAGCCGTTGAGAGATGCAGCCTCCTGGCACAGGTCATCCAGCAGATCGACCGGCGCCTTGCGGGCGCGACCGACTGCCTGCAGGGCCAGAGCTTCAGTCACCGAGGAGACCTTGCCGTAGAGAACCTTCGCGAGAAGGTCACGGCGGTCGTCCACGGCTGCTGCTCGATCAGAGAGCAGAAGCTCGAGCTCGGACTCGCGCTCGAGGATACGGGCGAGGGAGAACAGCTCCCCCTCGACGCGCTCGAGCTGGCCCTGAGCCTCAGCCGAACGAAGCAGTGCTCGGCGGCCAAGACGCTCCAGACCGGTCCGGAAGTCCTGCGAGTTTGACCAGTTTTGGGATACCGCAGCGGACACGATCTCTTCAGTAGAGGCCGTGACCTTGCCGGACAGCAGGGTCTTGACGAGTTCAACACGCTGTTCCGGGGTTGCAGCGGCGTCGACCATTGCGACGCGCAGGCTGCGCTCCTGATCCAGGACGTCGACGACATCGAAAAGCTCGGTGCCGGTCGTTGCTCCGTTGCCTACTGCGTTATCAGACTCCTTCAGACCCTGGTCCAAGGTCTCGATGAGTCGCTCAAATGCCTCGCGGCTCGCTGCGTGCATACCGATCACTTCCCAGCGGTGCCGACGTTGTCCAGCCCGGCGAGGAAGTTGTCGATGGTGCCCGAACGCTTGACGTCATCGTTCAGCTGCTCGCCCAGCAGGCGCTCAGCCAGGTTGATGGAGTTCTCCCCCATCTCCTTGCGAAGGTCAGCAACGACGGAAGCGCGGTTGGCCTCCAGCTGCTTGTTACCAGCCTCAACGATGCGGTTGGACTCCTCGGTTGCCTGCGTCTTCATGTCAGCGATGATCTTCTGCCCCTGGGAGCGAGCATCATCACGGATCTGAGCCGCTTCGGTGCGTGCCTCTGCGAGCTGCTTGTTGTACTTCTCGAGGGCTTCCTGAGCCTCGGCCTTGGCGGCCTCGGCACGCTGAATGCCACCCTCGATTTTATCCTCACGCTGAGTCAGCACTTCCTGGAACTTCGGAAGGACAACCTTCGCGAAGACAAACAGGATGACGGCAAACGGGATAATGGACCAGACGATGTCATAAAGCGGTGGAATGAGCGGGTTAATCGGCTCTTCCAACGGCAGCGTCTCAGCTGCCAAGAAAAAGGTGTTCGTCATAGTCTCCAGCTTTCGCTTTAGTGCGTTGTTCTTGAAAGTCCTAAGTTATTAAAACTTTTTCTCACGATCGGTGCCGGTTTTTTGGCTCCTCGTGGGGAGGAGCCTTAAATCCCGTGCAATCCCCGACCGCTTCTTGAGCGGACTGACTTAGAACAGGAAGCCGGCGACGAAACCAATCAGGGCCAGGGCCTCAGCGAACGCGATACCCAGGAACATGGTGGTGCGCAGCTGGCCAGCCATCTCCGGCTGACGTGCCATAGCCTCAGCGGTCTTACCTGCAACGTTACCCACACCGATTGCGGAACCGATTGCTGCGAGGCCGTAGCCGATGGTGCCGAAGCCCTCGAACTTGGTGACAGTGTCCTGAGCCAGGAAGAGGATGTCGTTCATTTGGTTTCCATTACCTTTCTGGTGACCGATCTTTCCGCTTGTTGCGGGTGGTTTGTGGCGATCGGTTCAGTTGTTCAGATTTCAGAGTTACTAACCGGGGTTAGTGTGCGTCCGCGTGCAAGCTCAGCTCGATGTACACAGCCGTCAGCAGGGCGAAGATGTACGCCTGCAGGAAGACGATCATGAGCTCAAAGAGCGAGAATGCGATCGCGAAGACCATCGTGCCGCCAGCCACCAACGACCAGCCGTTCAGCTGCCAGAAGAAGAAGTTCGTGGCGCTGAAGAGCATGACGAGGATGATGTGACCGGCCAGCATGTTGGCCATAAGACGAATGGTCAGGGTTACCGGACGGAGGATGAAGGTCGAGAAGAATTCGATCGGTACAACAATGAAGTGGATGAAGGTCGGCAGGCCAGGAATGACCAGCGAGGACTTCATGTACTTACCGAACCCGTAACGCTTCACACCCGCGTAGATAAACACCACATATGCCACAAGCGCCAGTACCAGCGGGAGGCCGACACGGGCGCTTGGGGAGATGTTCAGGAACGGGATGAGGGTCGGCAGGTTCGCAGCCACGACAGTGAAGAAGATTGCCGCAATCACCGGCAGGAACCGGCGACCTTCCTTCTTGCCTAGAATTTCCTCCGCGATGTGGATCCGCACGAAGTCCAGAGCGATTTCGCCAACGTTCTGGATACCGCGGGGAACCAGCTTCGGCTTGCGCATAGCGATCAGGAAGAAGATCACCACGATGGCGATCATCAGGATACGCACGAGCATGAGACGGTCGAGGGCGAAGATATCGCCCGCGAAACCGGTCAGCCACAGCTGATTTGGATCCACCTGCCCCGGGAAGAATTCGTGCTCCAATGAAGGGGGATGAAACTCACCCTTCATTGCCAAGGTTGTTACACTCAGCGTTCTCTCCCGTGATTGGGCCGCGTGAACTTTTAGAAAAGTTAGGCGGTGCGATGGAGGTCTATTTCTTGGTATTACCTCTCCCCCAGGACTCCGTCGCACGTCCATGAGGGTGGGTCGGTGCCGAATTACGCTGCCTTGGTGGCAATACGCCCAGCAGCCCAGTTGGCCCGCTACGACTCTACCAGGAAACCCCCAAGAAACCATAAGCGAAACCCCACAGGTTGTGATCACATTCACCTGTGGGGTTTCGCTCATTCCCGCTACGCCGGATCACCGGCCCGAACAGCTCTCTTGCGCTGCTTGCCGCCGGCTGGATTCGCGGCCTATTTCTCGGGGATATACATCAGCTTCGTGCGTGTAATTGCCATGATCTCCGAGCCGAGCATCGCCACGAGCACCAGGATGATCGTGACCCCGAGTGCCGTGTTGTCATAGAAGGTCTTGTCCTTGATGACGATCAGCACAACCAGCAGTAACGCTGCCTTAAGGAGCCAGGACCCCAGCACAGCCCCCAGGGTGACCTGAGGGGAGGAGTTGGCAGTCACCAGCACCACGCCGATCGTCATCAGCAGGAAGCCGCCACCAATCGCCGCACCGATGAGCGCGCCATAAATCCCCGGAAGGTCGCGCGTCGCGCCCCACAGGGCCAGCGAGAACACCGTCACCGCAGTCAGAGCGATGAGCCCGCCCCGGGCGGCACGGATCAGCGGACGGCGGGAATCACCGACGTCCGGGTCCTCCTCAACGGGAGGCAGCGGGGACTGCGCAGCTTGAGGGTCGGATACCCCGGGCTGGTCTGGCTGGCGGTCATTGTGACCTGCAAAATCTTCACTCACGTCGGATTACTCTATCTTCCGCTTCCCCAGATTTCCACAACGGAATCGCCGTGCTCGCCACGGCCACGAGCAGCAGCACCCCGACCAGGATCGCGGTCAGGTTCGTCGGCAAGACCGTGGAACCCACCGCGCTGAACGCGGCCACCCCGACCCAGGTATAAAGCACCAGCACCACCTGCTTTTGGGTGTGCCCCAGGCGCAGCAGCCGGTGGTGCAGGTGCTTCTTATCCGGTGCAAACGGGCTCTTGCCAGCCGCCACGCGCCGCACCACAGCGAGCACGAGGTCCAGCAGCGGAATGAACAGCGCAGCCAGCACTACGATCACGGGAGACAGCAGCGCGAACATGTCCGCCACTCCATAGAGCGACAAGTTAATGCGCCCGGAGGCCGAGACGCACGCAGCCGAGAGCAGCGTGCCGATGAGCATCGAGCCAGAGTCCCCCATGAATATCCGCGCCGGTGAAAAATTATGCGGCAAAAAACCCATGCACACTCCGGCCAGCACGGCTGAGATGATCGCCGGCGGATACGCGGAGACGGCCCCACCCTGATCGTGCAGGATTGTCAGCGAGTAAATCAGGATGGTTCCCGCCGCGATCAGCCCCAGTCCAGCAGCCAGCCCGTCCAGGCCGTCGACGAAGTTCATCGCGTTGATGATCGTCACCGTGAGCAGGACGGTCAAGATTGTGGACTGGACTTGATCGAGAATTAGGGTGGTTCCGTCACCACCCGGCCAGTAGATCAAATACCAGCTCAACCCCAGCAGGCTCATCAGCGTTGCGCCCACGACCTGCCCGCCGAGCTTGACCCACCAGGCGATGTCCCGCAGGTCGTCGAGAATGCCCACGATGACGATCACGAAGGCTGAAGCGAGCACCGCCGTCATATCAGGAGTAACCGGCGGGAAACCGCGATTCAAGGCGGGTAGTTGAGCTGCGGCGACGATCGCGAAAACCACGCCGGTAAACATTCCCACCCCACCCAAGCGGGGCGTGGGAACCGTGTGCACGTCCCGCTCCCGGGGCATGGCCATGGTGCCGTAGCGGACCATGAGATAACGCACGCCGCCGGTGGTCAGGAAAGTCACGGTGCAGCCGACCAGCAGCACGAGCGCCAGCTCGCGCAGCGGCACGCCGGCACCGGCCACCGGCGTGAGTCCCTGAGCCACAAGCATCCCGCTAGCCCACCTTTAGGACTTCGAGCGCAGCTCGCTGGCTGGCATCTGAAGCACCTCACCGATCTGCTCGGCACTGATCGCGCCCTCACGCAGGATGCGTGGGCGGTGGCCAGCCAGGTCAACGATCGTCGATGGCTCCCCGATGGTCGCCTCCCCGCCGTCCAGGTACACCGCCACGGAGTCCCCGAGCTGCTCCTCGGCCATCGCCACGGTGGTGGCTGGCGGCTGGCCAGAGACATTCGCACTGGAGACAGCCATTGGTCCCGTGCGCTGCAGCAGGTCGATGGCGATCGGGTGGTTCGGCATCCGCAGCATCACGGTGCCGCGGGTGTCCCCCAGGTTCCACGGTAGGCTCGGAGCCTGCGGCACGACCAGGGAAAGCCCGCCGGGCCAAAACGCCTCAACCAGCCGGCGCAGGTGCGCGCTGAACTCCGCGACCAACCCCTCGACGGTCTCCCAAGAACCGATCAGCACAGGCACTGGCATATCCGGGCCGCGGTGTTTGGCCTGCAGCAGCGCCTCGACGGCGGCGTTATCGAAGGCATCGCAGCCGATGCCATAGAGCGTGTCCGTCGGCATGACGATCAACCGACCGCCCTTCACCGCGTTCTCCGCTGTAACAATGGCGCCCTCCCGGTCTCCGGGGTTTGTCGCGTCTACTCGCTGGGCCATGTGCTTCCTTCTCCCTTGCTTGGGAATTCTGCGCTGTTTTCTTCTTCTAGAGTGTAGTGCCTCGCCCGGTACTGCCCGCGCGGTGGCTGCTATTGGCGTGCCTGCTTTGACGTCGCTCGCCCGACGACGAAGCGGTCACGGCCAGCAAAGTCCTGCTTCTTCTCGACGTCGCTCAGGCCCGCTGCGATGAGGATCTCCCGGGTCTGATCCCCGGTGGCGTCGTCGTGCTCGACGGCAACCGGCGCTCCGGGAGCAGCGGCGCGGACAATCGCGGTGGCGACGTGGGGCATGAGCTCCAGGCCGTCGTCGCCGGAAAACACGGCGATCGCGGGGTCCGCCCCCGTCTCAACGTCCGTCCGGCTTCCGCGGGGCACGTAGGGCGGGTTCGCGACGACAAGCTGGGCGCGACCGGCAAGCCCCAGGGTGTCGAGAACTTCCAGGTCGCGGACGTCGCCCTCCACGAGGCGGACGTCCAGCTGCTCGCCGAGCAAACCTGCCCGGCGGAAATAGGTGAGATTCTCCTGTCCCAACTCCACGGCCGCCGGATCCAGCTCGATGCCGGTCACCTCGACCGTGCGGAGCCAGCGGTAGTCGGCGGCGCTAGCCGTATCCTGCCCGCGGAGGACATCGGCAAGCTGCGCTGCCAGCGCCAGGCCAATGGTCCCGGGGCCGGCGCAGAGGTCTACGATGCGCACGACTCCGTCCGCAGGGCGCAGGTCTGGCTCGGCGGCTGCGCGCTCTAGCCAGGAACGGATCCGCCCCAACGCGTACTCGGTGAGTAGCTCGGTTTCCGGTCGCGGGATGAAACCACGGGCATCGCTGAAGAGGTCGTAGCCGAAAAAGGGCGCGGCCCTCACGATGTGTTGCAAGGGCTCGCGGTGTGCCCGGCGGGCCACCCAATCGGCGAAGATCGCTGGTTCCGGGTCGCCACCGGCTGAGAAGACCTCGGTCAGCCCGGCCGGGGTGCGCGGCGAGTCTGCGTTGTCCTCCCCGGCCAGGGCGTAGGCCATGAGCCAGCGGGCGTCGTTGAGCGGAGACGCCAGGCCGGCGTCGGAAAACTGCCGCGCAGCGGCGCGCACCGCCTCGCTGACGGTGGCCATTTAGGACTCGGCCTCGAGGCGCTCGATGCGCTCGGCTTCCTTCAGGGCCGCGAAGAGGGACTCCAAGTCCCCGTCAAGCACGGAATCCAGGTTATTGGCCTTGTAACCGATGCGGTGATCGGAGACGCGGGACTCCGGGAAGTTATAGGTGCGGATGCGCTCGGAGCGATCCATGGTGCGGATCTGTGCGGCACGCCCCTCGGCTGCTTCCGCCTCGGCTTCCTCTTCCTTCATCTGCTGTAGGCGCGCAGCCAGCACCTGCATCGCGCGGGCGCGGTTCTGGATCTGGGAGCGTTCCTTCTGACAGGTCACGACCACGCCGGTCGGCAGGTGGGTGATGCGGACTGCGGAGTCGGTGGTGTTCACGCCCTGGCCGCCCTTACCGGAGGAACGGTAGACGTCCACGCGGATGTCCTTCTCGTCGATCTCGACGTCCTCGACTTCGTCCGGCTCCGGGTAGACCAGCACACCGGCGGCGGAAGTCTGGATGCGGCCCTGGGACTCGGTCACAGGCACGCGCTGCACGCGGTGGACGCCGCCCTCGAACTTGAAGTCGGCCCATGCGCCGTCGCGGGAGGGCTGCTTGGAACGGATGGACATGGTCATGTCCTTGACCCCGCCCAGGTCGGTCTCGTTGAGTCCCAGGATCTCGGTGGCGAAGCCGTGGCGCTCCGCGTAGCGCTGGTACATGCGCGCCAGCTCGCCCGCGAAGAGAGCTGCCTCCTCACCACCGGCGCCGGACTTGATCTCCATGATGATGTCGTCGCCGTTCTTGGGGTCCCGCGGGGCGAGCAGGTCGGTGAGCTTTTCCTGCAGCTCCTCGATCTCCGCCTCCAGGCGGGTGGCCTCCTCAGCGAACTCCGCATCC
>JBHWRM010000060.1:0-4887 GCA_043426695.1 Corynebacterium sp.
CTTCTCCCGCGCCGAGATCCGGCAGGGGCTGAGTGCGCTGGCAAAAAGCGCGCGGCACTTCGGCGTCCAGCCGGGCGATGAGTCGGGCAGGGCTGCTGGAGCAGAGGGCACCGGCCCGGAGACCCGGGAGGAGATCCTCAACGCCGCGAAGGCGGCACTCGCCCCGGTGGGCCTCACCGCCTCCGAGCCCAGCGGTGCGCAGGAACGCCAGCGCTGGCAGTCCCTCAACGCCCTGGTGGAGCTGATCGAGGAGATCCTCACCGCGAACCCGCAGATCAGCTACCTCGGGGTCATCGGCATGCTCCAAGAACGGGTGCGCTCCAAGAACCCACCGAAGGTGCAGGGTGTGACCCTGGTCAGCGTCCACATGGCCAAGGGCCTGGAGTGGGACGCCGTCTTCCTCGTCGGCCTCTACGAGGGCATGTTCCCGATCCACCACGCCCTCAAGGGCGCGGGTGCGGCCGACGCGATCGAGGAGGAACGCCGCCTGCTCTACGTCGGCGTCACCCGCGCCCGCGAGCACCTTCACCTCTCCTGGGCCCTCGCCCGGCAGGAGGGCGGCAAGCAGTCCCGGGTGCGGACCCGCTTCCTCGACGACCTGGTGCCGTGGGAGGACGAGGACGACGGCGAACTGGCCATCGATCTGGACCAGGCGCGACGTCGTCGGAAAACGGGCGCCCCGAAGAACGCCTGTGCTGTCTGCGGCACGCCCCTGTCCACTCCGGAGGCGAAGATCCTCGGCCGCTGCGGGCAGCACTCGCTGGAAACCGACCAGGTGGTCATCGGGGAGCTGCGCGAGTGGCGGCTGGAGACCGCGAAGTCCATAGGCGTGCCGGCGTATGTGGTGTTCACGGATGCCACGCTGCTGGCCATTGCGCAGCGCATGCCCGCCAGCCCAGAGGAGCTCATTCAGGTCCCGGGGGTGGGGCCGATGAAGATCGAGCAGTTCGGGGAGGACGTCCTCGCCATCACCGCGAACTACGCGTCGGGATAGTGGCGTTGGTGTGCGAACACAGTGGGGCCTAGCGGGCCGGGTCGAGACCACGGCCAGCCTCGGCCATGCGGCAGAGCACGCACTCCGGTTCGGGCCGCACATCTTCGGGTTGGATCGCGAAGCCGGCGGTGTCGAAGAACTGGCGCCGGGTGAGTAGGGGCGGGATCGCGGCTGGGTCCGAGCCGGCGTCGCGCCACGGGATGATGTGCTCCCGAATGATCTGGGTGGTGATCTCCGCCAGCAGGCCGTGTTCCGCGGTGGTGTAGCTGACTGGCCGGGCGGTAGCCTGCGCTCGGGTGCTGCGCCACAGTGCGTCGCGTTCCAGGTAGGCCTGGTCGATGCAGCTCAAGCACGCGGTGCGCCCGGGGATGATGAGCGGGCCGAAGGTGAGGCGCCCGTCGATCACCCCGGTGGGGTAGTGGGGGATGAGCTTTTCGTGCAGCCAGAATTGCACATCCGGCGGTGGGAAGAGCCCACCCGGCAGGATCAGGACATCCTTTCGGGCGGTGCGGCCCTGGCTGGTGATGACCTGCCCGGCGCGGGCTTCGCTGGTGGTGCGTGGTGCCTCCAACCAGTCCACCTTCACGCCACGGGTGAAAAGAGCATCGGCGAGCGCCAGGGAGGGCTTGCCGAAGCGCAGCAGCGGGATGGCCTGCTCCTCGGTGGCAACCAGCACCCCGGCCCGCGTGAGCTCCTCAGCGATGGAAGTTGCTTCCATGGTGGTGAAGCCGCAGTACCCCAGGGTGGCGGCGAGATCCTCGGCGGTCATGCCCGCGCGGGCTTGCATCATCACCTGCAGTACCTGGCCGGGATCCACGGAGGCTGGCACCGGCAGGACCACCGCGTTGCCGGGGTGGATCCCGAACTGGATGCTGCGGTCCGGCCGCAGCAGCACCGCCGTGCCTGGGCGGAGAACCATCCGCGCGGGCGGACTGGGGCGCGCGGTGGAAACCGCAGTGTGCAGCCCCTGTGGCCTGGTCTTCTCGGCGGTCGCGTGCGCCATTATTCCCCCTCGGTGTGACAGCTCCCCTCGGCGTGGCCCCATCCACGCCTGGGCGGCCCCCTGCCGCCCGTGTGCTGTGCCTGCGCAGAATTGTAGCCACGCCGGCGCCGGGGCGTGGGCAAAGCGCGAAACCGCGCAGGCCCATCGCGTATACCCCGCAGGCCTATCGCGAAACCCAACTGGCCGATCGTGCACACCCAGCAAGCGCAGCGGCTGCGCCCCGCGAAGGTTTTCCCGCACCATAGGGCAGCTAACATGGCCT
The DNA here is from genome assembly GCA_043426695.1 of Corynebacterium sp. Lineage (GTDB taxonomy): Bacteria > Actinomycetota > Actinomycetes > Mycobacteriales > Mycobacteriaceae > Corynebacterium. Next base: position 2,260 of record JBHWRM010000060.1, read on the forward strand.
GTCATGAACAGCGCCCAGCCCACCGCCACGCAACGCAAGGCCCAGCAGGCCGCCGCGCGGCTATCAACCCCGGCCCGCCCGGTGGAGGTGCGGCTTTCGGCGCGGCGGAAGAAAACGATCACCGCCCGTTGGGAGGGGACAAAGGTCGTCGTCCTCGCCCCGGCCGCGATGGGCCTGGAGCGGCTGGTGGCCGCGGGGGAGGGGCTGATCACCCGGCTGGAGAAGAAAGCCACCCGGGCCACGAACCACAAGCGCAGCTACGCGCAACTCCAGGCTCTGGCCGAGGCACTCAACGAAAAATATCTGGGCGGCCGGGCGGAGTGGACCTCCATCGCCTGGGTGGAGAACATGACGACCCGCTGGGGCAGCTGCACCCCCAGCACCGGGCGGATTCGCATCTCCCACCGGCTCCAACAGGTGCCGGACTACGTGCTGAACTCCGTGGTCATCCACGAACTGGTGCACACGTGGATTCCCAACCACGGCCCAGACTTTTGGGAATGGGCTCGCCGCGCCCCGCAGCTCGAGCGGGCCCGTGGCTACCTCGAGGCTTATCAGCGTTGGGGCTGCCCGGGCGACGGCCCGGAGTCGCAGCTCTAGGCCCTACGCCAACGCCGCAGATGCCGACGACACCGCCGACGCTACGACGCCCCCCCATTCCCGACGATCTAGCGCTCGCTGTCGCCGTTCTCGTCGCCGTCGCCCTTTCCAGAGTCGTCCTCGTCGTTCTTCGACTCCGGGCTCTGATCCCGCTTGTCGTCCTGCTCTGGACGGCGGCGGTTGGTGCGCTCCTCGCGCGGTCCGCCCTGGCGGTTCAACTCCGCCTCCAACTTTTCGATCTCGCTGATCGGGTCGAAGTCCTCCTCCTCGCCGTCGAAGGCCACCTTGCCGATGAACCCAGCCGGGTTGTCCAGGTCCTTCGCCGTCGGCAGCAGATCCGGGTGGTCCCAGATGCCGTCGCGCTTCTCCGCGCCCACTGCCTCGTCCAGCTTGTGCCACAGACCAGCGGCATCGTTGGCGCGTGGCGCGAGCAGGGAAATGCCCACTGTCTTGCTCAGGGCCTCCATCTCCGGGGACTCGGTGTTGCGGTAGGAAGACCACGCCGCGGTGAGGATCGATGCATTCGGCATCCGGTCCGCCAGCGCCTGGCCGACCACGTAATCCACCCAGCCCTCGACGAGGCTCAGGCTGGTCTCTAGCCGCTCGCGGGCGTGCGCGTTGGCGGACACGACCTTGGGGGAGAGGTCCTGGCCCTGGAGCTGAGCCATCATCTCCTGCATCTTCGCCGGATCATTCATGGACTCCGGGTCGAACTCCCGCATCGCCTCCTCCATAGCGGAGGTATCCAGCGCCAGCCCGCGGGCGAACTCCTCAACATCCAGGATGAGGCGCTCGGTCAGCCACGGCACGTGCTTGAACAGGCGGTGGTGTGCGGCCTCGCGGGTCGCCAGGTAAATCAGCGCTTCCCGCTTATCTGTCCCCAGCTTCTCGGCCATGGACTCCAGCTGCGCGGTCGCGACTGCCGCCACGTTTCCGCCTGCCAGTGGCATGCCCCACTGCGTGGAGTGGCTGACACCCGTTGCCAGCTCGCCCAGCGTGTGGCCCAACTGCATGGAGAAGTTCATCGCGTTGACTTGGCGCATGATGCCGGCCAGTGGACCCATCTGATCCCGCATCTCCTCCGGGATCTCACCCATCGCGGCCTCGCCGAGCTTCTCCGCCAGTGGGGTGAAGATCCTCTTCCAGGTCTCCAACGTCTCCTCCAGCCACTGCTCCGGGCCGAAGGCAACGGAACCGGTCGCACCCGCAGGCAGCGTCGTCGCCCCGTCCAGCCACAGCTCCGCGAGTCGCACGGACTCCGCCACAGCCTGGGAATCCGACTGGCTCGGCGCGCTGGACTCCGAGCCGCGTTGGGGGCCAGCGCCGAAGCCGAAGAACAAACCACCAAACGGGTTCTGGCCGCCCTCGCTGGCCTGCTGCTTGCTGCGGATGTGCTGGCGGGCGGTGCGCTCCACCATCGAATAGTTCACGGCATCATCGGCACCCGTACTGTTTAAGTCTGCGCCAAAGCCGCTGAACATCGAGCCGAACTGGTTCAGCAGATCGCCGAGGCTCCCTCCGCCGAAGCCGCCGCCGAAGGGATTCGACTGCCCAGAACCACCCGAGCCGCCCGGGCCACCGAAGATGAATTCGAAAGGATTATTGCCTCGACCGTCGCCCTGGCCATCACGACCGTCACCGCCGTTGTGACCATCCTTGTGGTCATCATCGTCGCGGCCGTTGTCGTCGCCGTTGCCACCGTTGTTGTTGGGGTGCATGCCGAAGCCGAAATTACTCATGCCAACAACCTTACTGATCGCAGCGGACAGCGACCCACCAAAATCTGCCCATTCCGTGTGCTGTGAGCGAACGCTGCCGTCGCCTCCTATCCGTCGCCCTTCCATATTGAGGACGCCACCGCGCAGCCTCTCCTCGGCCTCGCCTTAGCAACACGAGCCCCACGAGCAGGTAGGGTATGAACGATGAAAATCTGGAACCGTCGCAACCGAACGATCGCGCTGGGCGCCGCCCCGGTCGTCGTCCTGGTGACCCTGCTTGGCCTGCCGAGCATCCCGGGCACCGATATCG
>JBHWRM010000061.1:0-41755 GCA_043426695.1 Corynebacterium sp.
AGTCGGACAGGTGAGTACTAATAATGAGACGCAAGAACTAGGCCGCTTCGGCGACCGCGGGGACGGACACTCGAAGTTCATTTACCCCGCGAAGATCGACGACGGCACCGGCATGGCAACGCTCGAGGCCTTCGAGGTCTCCGCGACAAACCTCAAGGCCGCGCGCGGCATGCTCTCCCAGGTGCTGGACGGGCGCAGCTCGATCCTGCCGGTCCCCGCTGCCGACTCCCCGGACGCGGGCGCCAGCGACGAGCTGAAGAAGGTCATGCGGGCAGGCGAGCCGGTCGAGGCCGGCACCCTCGTGGCCACCACTTCCGGGTCCACGGGTACCCCGAAGGGCGCGCTGCTCTCCGCCGCGAATCTGCGCTCCTCTGCCCGCGCCACCGAGCAGGTGCTGCGCAAGAAGCTGAAGGTGGAGCCTGGTCCGTGGCTGCTGGCACTTCCGGCCCACCACATCGCGGGCCTGCAGGTGATTCTGCGTGGCATGATGGCCGGTTTCACCCCGGTCGCCACCACCGCGCTGATCGAGGGCACGGGCTTTAGCGTGTCCGGTTTCGCAGCCGATGCCGCCGCGCTGAAGAAGCGCTTCCCGCACGAGGATCTGCACACTTCGCTGGTCCCGCCGCAGGTGCACTCCCTGCTGGAGTCCGAGGAAGGTATCGAGGCACTGAGGCTCTTCGGCGCTGTTCTCATCGGTGGTGCGGCGCTGGGTGATAAGGCCCGCCAGCAGCTGGACGAGGCGGGCGTGAACTACGTCCTGACCTACGGTTCCAGCGAGACCAGCGGCGGGATGGTCTACGACGGTGAGGCGCTGCCGGACGCGACCGTGCGCATCGAGGATGCGGACGCCAACGGCGCCGGACGTATCGTCCTCGAAGGCCCGATGGTGGCCCGCGGTTACCGCAACAAGGACGCGGACTGCTTCCCCGAGCTCGGGGTCTACCGCACCAGCGACATCGGCGCCCTGGACGGGGAGACGCTGCGCGTGCTGGGCCGCGCCGACGGTGCAATCAACACCGGTGGCGTGAAGGTTCTGCCTGAGCAGTCCGAGAACGCCACCCGCTCCCACGCTGTCGTGGACGGCGAGGCGGTCTCCGAGGTCTGTGCCTCTGGGGTTTCCGACGAGCACTGGGGCGAGGCCGTGGTCGCTGTACTGCGCACCGCTGGCGCCCAGGTTTCCGGCGAGCCGGTGGAGGTCACCGACGCCGTGCGCGCCTCCATGCGGGAGGCCGGTTGCGCGGATTACCTCATCCCGCGCCGCGCCTTCGCCGTCGCGGAGCTGCCGAAGACCGGCCCGGGCAAGCTGGATCGCATCGCGATCGCGGAGCTCGCCCGCCAGGCCGTCGCCTCGAACTAGCGGTTCTCCGTCACCACCCGCAGCGCGGAGACGGCCGCGGCGTCCGTCTCCTGCAGCATCAGCGCGTCGGTGCGCGGCATGGGGGAAATCGTCATATCCGCGCGCATGTCCTGCAGCGGGATGCCCACCATGTGCACGCGCGGGTCAACCTGCCCGTCCTCCTGGATCAAGCGGCTCGTCGCCAGCTCGACCTCCGGGGCACGGGAGGCGGTGCCATCGCCGCGCAGCCAGGTGCGCATGCGGCCGGCTTCCTTGAGTTGCTGGCTCAGCGGATCCGCAGTGCTGCGGACGTCCGGCTTGTGCAGCCACGCATCCACCAGGGTGTGGGACTCCACCGGCTCCTCCCTGGTCACCGGGGAGGTCATGACGAACGCGGGTGTTTCGGGGTCGATCACCATCGTCGGGTGCGCGCCCAGGAAGCGGACATAGCCGGCATCCACCAGGCACAGCAGCTCGGCGGTGCGGAAGGCCGGCGGCCCGGAGCCCACCATCTGGCCCACGCGCTTGAGCTCGGCATAGGCACCCCGGCGGGACTCGGTGGTGAACCGGCCGGGCTCGTCCACAACGGCAGCGGGCTTGCGGGCCGAGCCAATGACCTGCAGCCCCATCTTCACCGCCGAATCGCGCGCGGACTGTGCCTCGGAAAGGTCCGCGGCCAAGCCATCGGCGATGCGCGCGGTGAGCTCGTCGATGCTCTGGCCCGCGTCCCCGGCCTGCTCCGCGAAACGCGCGACGGGGTCTGCGTGATATGGCAGGTCGAAGCGGTTTTCCTTGGGCACCAGACCGTCTAGTCGGGTGTCCTCGTGCAGCCGCCACGGGTCGGTGGCCGGGTCGTCGATGATCTCACCGACCTTCTTTAGGACGTCAGGTTCGGCCGCCAGCAGGACCCGGTAGTAGGCCTCTTGTGCGTCCCGCAGGATCGCCGGCCACAGGGCCTCACCGAAGTCCAGGCTGTTCGCCGGGATCTGTGCTGGATCCAGCTCCGCGATGGCGGCCTTGAAGCGGGGCAACCAGGCCGCTGGCGGCAGGGAGCCGAAGACCGGCTTCGGCTGGTACGGGTAGCCGTGGTGGGAGGAGACCACGAGCTTCGGTTCCCGCCCGGAGGGCTCATAGCGCAGACCCGAGCGGGCGTCGGCGTCCGGAATAAAACGCCCACCTCGGTCGATAGTGAGCATGGCCATGAGGTCGAAGAAGCCCATACCCAGGCCTCGGACCAGCACCTCCTCCTGGGATTCCTCCCAGCTGGGGATCTGGCTGATCTGCTGGTCGGCGGGGTTGCCGGGGCGGACCCAGGTGAGGGCAGGGTGCATGTCCACGGCGGATGCGGTGAAGCTCTCCATCGCATCGGGGGTGGTGTCGGCCCAGCCGATGGCGAGCACGGTGGCGTCCGCGAGGATCGTGGTGCCGTTGTCCAGCATGATGCGGTCGCGGGTGGGCTGACCTTGGGCCTTGTTTTCCCCGGTTGCGGAGTCCGCCGGCGCCTCCTCGATCTCGGTGGCGCGGGCGAGGTGCTGATGCACCGAAATCCCTTCCGGGAGCAAGCCCAGCACCACACTGAAAACCCAACGCAGGTACTCGCCGTAGAGCGCACGGCTAGGGTGCGATTCGGGCCGGGTATCGGCGATCTCCGCGGCGTAGTCAGCCAGGGACCACCCAGTACCCACGGTGGGGGCGGATTCTCCAGTCTCTGCCGCCCCCGCTGACAGACGCTCGGCGGCCTGGGCGCCCTCGTTGGCCGAGGTCAGCGAGTCGTGCTCGACCTCCATGCTCAGCGGAAGGCGAGTGAACAGATCTGTCTTTTTTCCGCGCGGATCCCGCTCTGAGCCGAGCGCTTCGCCGCGGATGAGCATGATCCACTCGTGCATGGTCGGCCCCTCCACCACGGGCGCGGTGACGGTAGCTTCAGGCTCGGTGAAGAGGGTGACCGCATCGGCCAGAGTGTTCATGCACAGGGTCTTGGTCTGGTCGGTGCGCCAGACTTTCCCCTCCCCCGGCTGCACCTCGTCAATCACATGAATATCCAGGTGATTGGGGGTTTTATTCGGATCGAGCTGGCGGTAATCGGCAGCGAGGCGCTCCAGGATGGAAATGCCTCGCGGGCCACCTCCGATGATCGCGATGGTGGGCGTTGAATCGGTCATGGTCCTTGGGCTGGTCATGGAGGCCATCTTATCGTGAGAGTTTTCCGTGATACCCTTACCCTCACCCTTTATAGACAGATCTGTTCATTTTTATCCATAGGAGGGAATACTTATGTCCCCCGGCCTGCCCCGCACCCAGGGCACGTTCAGGCGCCACACCCGGCGCCCCATCAGATCGGTGATCACCCTGCTCACCGCCGTCGTCCTCGGCTTTGGCGGACTCACCGCCTGCAGCAACGCCGGTGGTTCCGAGGAGAACCCCGCCGAGCTGACCTACCTCGACTCCCTCCCCTTCAACAACCTCTACCCACCGACCGCGGGCTTCTACCCCAACGGTGGCGTCGTCAACAACATCACCGACCGGCTGCTGTGGCAGGACCCGGACACCCTCGAGCTCCACCCCTGGATCGCCACCGACCTGCCGGAGGTCAACGAGGACGCCACCGAGTTCACCTTCCACCTGCGCGACGGGGTCACCTACTCCGACGGCACCCCGCTGGACGCGGAAAACGTCGTCAAGAACTTCGACCTCTTCGGCCTCGGGAACACGGACAACAAGCTCACCGCCTCCGAACAGATCAGCTCCTACGAGCGCGGCGAGGTCATCGACGATTCCACCGTCCGCTTCCACTTCAGCGAGCCCGAACCCGGCTTCCCACAGGCCGCTAGCTCCATCAACGCCGGACTGCTGGCCAACGCCTCCCTGGAGATGACGGACGAAGGCTTCGCCCCAGGTTCGGCCCGCAAGGTCATTGGCTCCGGCCCGTTCGTCATCACCGGCGAAAAGCGCAACCGCGAACTGACCTTGAGCGCGCGAGAGGACTACAACTGGGCGCCACCGGTCTTCGCCGAGCGGGGACTGAACACCGGGCGCCCGGAGCTGGATACCGTGCGCGTCGTTGTTGCCAAGGAGGACAGCGTCCGCGTCGGCGGGCTGAAGGCCGGCCAGGCAGATATCGCCCGCCAGATCGAGGCCCCAGAGGAAAAACACCTCGCCAAGGCCGGAATCAACATCCACGCAGCACCGACCAGCGGCGTGAACAACGGCCTGGCCTTCCGCTTCCGCCACCCGCTGCTGCAGGACATCCGGGTGCGCCAGGCGATCATCGCCGGCGTGGACCGAGAGAAGATCCTGCGCACCCTGTTCTCCGACTCCTACCCGCTGGCCACCTCCACCCTCGCCCGCACCGCGCAGGGCTACGAGGAGCAGAAGGGCGCCTACGAGTTCAACCCGGATAAGGCCCGCAGGCTTCTCGACGAGGCCGGCTGGACCGTCGGTCAGGACGGCATCCGCACCAAGGACGGCAAGCGCCTGCGCCTCGTCGTCAACGACGCCCCACAACAGCCCCGTACCCGGGAAGTCGTCACGATGCTGCAGCAACAACTGCGTGCCGTCGGCATCGACGCGCAGCTGCACCCCGGCGACGTCGCCGCACAAAAGGCTGCGCAAACGGACGAAAACCAGGTTCAGCTCAACCTCACGATGGTGGGTCGCGCCGACTACGACGTCATTAAGAGCCAGTACTACTCCGAAAACCGCAACGCGCTGCTGAACATGCACCCCGACGAATCCATCGGCGATGAGAAACTCCAGCAGCTCCTGCTCGACGTCGCCCAGTCCCCCACCGAGGCCGAGCGCACCACAGCATCCAAGGCGGTGCAGAAACACCTGACCGATAACGCCTACGTCCTGCCCTTCTTCGAGGAACCGCAGGTCTTCGGCGTGCACCCACACGTCCACGGCTTCCGCGCCGAGAGCATCGGCCGGCCCTGGTTCTACCTGACCCGAAAGGAGGCCCAGCCATGACCGGCCGCCAGATCCTCGCCCGCATCGGCCAGGCGATCCTCGTCCTATGGGCCACCTTCACCCTCGCGTTCATCCTGCTCACCGCACTGCCCGGGGATGCTGTGGCCACCCGCTACGCCGACCCCGAGCTCGGGCTCTCCCCGGAGCAGATCCAGCAGATGCGCGACGTATACGGAGCCGACGAGCCCATCCTCGTGCGCTACATCAACTCCCTGACCGGCGCGCTGCGCGGGGACTTCGGAAACTCCCTGATGAACGGCGAGTCCGTGACCAGCGCCCTGGGCGCTGCCCTTCCCAACACGCTCGCCCTGGCGCTCGTGGCCTTCCTGCTCGCCAGCGTGATCGCCCTGGTCCTCGCCACGCTCGCCGCCCCGGGCCGCACCAACCGTGTCAGCCGCTGGCTGGCCAATGCTCTGTCGAGCGTTCCCTCCCTGCTGGTCGCGCTGCCCGCGTTCTGGCTGGGCATCATCCTGATCCAGGTATTCAGCTTCACGCTGGGGTGGATCCCCGTCATCGACGCCTCCCCGACCCAGTCGATCATCCTGCCCGCCATCGCCATCTCCCTGCCACTGTCCGCGCCGATGGCCCAGGTGTTGCTCCGCGGGATTCAGGACGCCTCGGCCCAGCCCTTCGTCACCGTGGTGCGGGCCCGTGGGGCCAGCCACCGCTGGGTGCTGTGGCGCAATGTCCTGCGTAACGCGATGCTTCCGGCAATGACCATCGCCGGGCTGACCTTCGGTGAGCTCATCGGCGGCGCCGTGGTCACCGAGGCCGTGTTCAGCCGCGCCGGCATCGGCGCGATGACCGTGGACGCCGTATCCAACCGCGATACCCCGGTTCTCATGGCCGTGGTCGTCATCAGCGCCGCGGTCTACGTGCTGGTCAACCTGGCCGTCGACCTGCTGTACCCGGTGCTCGACCCCCGGCTGCGCAGCCGGAGCGCACAACCCACCACCACGAATGGGAGGGGCTAAACCATGACCACCAAACTCACCTCGCGGTCTTCGCTGCGCTCCCGGCTGACCGGCCGATCCCTCCCCCGCCCGCAGAAGGCGGGTTGGGGCGCGGTCGTCTCCGGGCTCATCGTTGTTATCGCACTGGCCTGGGCGCTCGTGCCGGGGCTGTTCGCTTCGGGCGACCCCGTGAACTCGGGTAGCACCGCCCCACTTCTGCCGCCCAGCACCGAGCACTGGTTCGGCACCGACGCCGTCGGCCGCGACCTCTACACCCGCGTGGTGTGGGGCACCCGGCAGTCCCTGCTCGGGGCGCTCGTCGCAGTTCTGCTCGGCATGATCATCGGCACCCTGCTCGGTGTGATCGCCGGGTCCTCCCGCGCCCGGCGCGGCTCCGGCACAGGTGGCCGCAAGGGCAGCTGGGTGGACACGCTGATCATGCGCATCGTGGACGTTCTGCTCGCCATCCCGGCCCTGTTGCTCAGCCTCTCGGTGATCATCGTGCTGGGTTATGGCTCCATCAACGCCGCCATCGCCGTGGGTGTCACAAACGTCGCGATGTTCGCTAGGCTGGCCCGCTCCGAGGTGCTGGGGGTGGCGTCCTCTGACTATATCGAGGCCGCCTATGCCTCCGGCGGCACCCGCGCCTCCGTGCTCTGGCGGCACGTCCTGCCGAACTCGCTGACCCCGGTGCTCGCGCTGGCGGCCCTCCAGTTCGGCAGCGCCATCCTGCAGCTGTCCACCCTGAGCTTCCTGGGCTACGGTGCCCCGCCACCGACTCCCGAGTGGGGCCTGATCATCGCCGAGGGCCGGGACTTCATCGCCACGTCCTGGTGGCTGACCGTCCTGCCGGGCCTGGCCATCGTCCTCGTCGTCCTGGCGACCAACCACCTCAGCACCGTCCTCCGCGACCGGGAAGGAGCCCACTCATGACCACCCCATTGCTGAAGGTCACCGACCTCGCGGTCACGTACAACTCCGCCCACGGCCCCGTGCACGCGGTGACGGACGTGTCCTTCTCCGTCGCCCCCGGGCGGGTGACCGCCATCGTGGGCGAATCCGGTTCCGGAAAATCCACCTCCGCCATGGCGACGATGGGGCTGCTGCCTGCCAAGGCGGCGGCGTCCGGAAAAATCGAGCTCAACGGCCAGGACCTGAACCGCATCACGCAGCAGCAGTGGCGGGGCGTCCGCGGGCTGAAGATCGGGCTCATCCCGCAGGACCCCGGAACCTCGCTGAACCCCGTGAAGACCATCGGCGAGTCGGTTGGCGAGGTGCTGCGCATTCACCGCCAGGCCCTCGGCAACCCCAGCAAACAGGAACGCCGGGCAACCGTCATCGAGCTCCTGGATGCCGTGGGCATCGATAATCCCGAGCTGCGCTATGACCAGTATCCGCACGAGCTCTCCGGCGGTATGCGGCAGCGCGCCCTCATCGCCGCCGCGCTGGCCACCGAACCGGACCTCATCATTGCCGACGAGCCCACCAGTGCATTGGACGTGACGGTGCAGCAGACGATCCTGGACCTCATCGACCAGCTGCGGGAAGACCGCGGCATCGGCGTGCTGCTCATCACGCACGACCTCGCCGTGGCCAGCGACCGGGCCGACGAGCTGGTGGTCATGCAGTCCGGCCAGGTCAAGGAGGCCGGGCTCACCGGCCGCATCCTCGGCGATCCGCGGCATCCCTACAGCCGCCGGCTGCTCGATGATGCGCCTGGGCTCACCAACCCGGTGCGCCAGCCGGAGCGCGCCCGGAAACACAAGGCAGCCAGTGCCCCGGCGGCCGACGCTCCTGGCAGCCAGGTGGACCCCGAGGAGAAGGCCCCCGCTACCCCGGCGGCTCGCAGCTCCGAGGAAGCCACTCCCCCGCTGCTGCGCGTCAGCTCGATGAGCAAGCAGTTCCACCCCGCCCGCGGCCAAGAGGCATTCACCGCAGTCGACGGGGTGAGCTTCTCCGTCGCCCGCGGCACCACGCACGCGATCGTCGGGCAGTCGGGTTCCGGCAAGTCCACCCTCGCCCGCATGATCTGCGCCTTCGAGGAGCCAAGCTCGGGAACCGCCTACCTCGAGGGCGCTGACATCAGCGATCTCGCGGCGAAGGACCCGCGCCAGCTGCGCCGCAGGCTGCAGATGGTCTACCAGAATCCCTATGGTTCGCTCGACCCGCGCCAGTCCATCGGCTCGGCGATCGCCGAGCCATTGCGAAACCTCAGCTCGCTGACGCGGACGCAGATTCGCGCGAAGGTCACCGAGGTATTGGACCAGGTCAGCCTGCCCGAGGCACTGGCCAACCGGCGTGCCGGGGAGCTCTCCGGCGGGCAGCGCCAGCGCGTGGCCATCGCCCGCGCGCTGGTCCTGGAACCGGAGCTATTGGTTCTCGACGAGGCCGTGTCCGCGCTGGACGTCACCGTCCAGGCCCGCATCCTGGAGCTGCTCAACGAGCTGCAAGAGGAACTGGACCTGACATACCTGTTCATCTCCCACGACCTCGCCGTCGTCCGGGAGATCAGCGACACGGTCAGCGTGATGAGCAAGGGCCGCCAGGTGGAGCTGGGCTTCACCGAGGAGATCTTCAACGATCCGCAGCACGAGTTCACCCGGGAGCTGCTGCGCGCCATCCCGGGCCAGCGTTACCGCGAAGGTGTGTTCAACCTGGGGCTTTAGGGCCGCGGACGCTGGCGACGCTCCCCGTGCGCCCGCGACAGCGGACCGCCCCACGCCCCAGCGGGACAACGGGCCGTCCCAAGCCCTAGCGGGGCAGCGCGATCCGCAGCGCAGAACGGGCAGCGGCGTCCGTCTCCTGGAAAATCACCGGATCCTCCCCCACCTTCGGGGAGTTGGTCATATCGGCCCGAACCTCCCGCAACGGCACGCCCAGCATGTGCACCCGGGGGTCGCGCTGACCAGACGCGCCAATAAGCAGTCCGGTCTCCCGGTCCACCTCCGGGGCACCTGACGGGGAACCATCGCCCCACTCCCAGGCCCGCATCCGGGACTGTGCCAGCAACTGCCTGCTCAGCGGGCAGGCCGTGTGCCGCACATCCGGATCGTGGATGAGCGCCTCGATCAGCACAGACGCACGCACGTCCTCCCCCGTCGTCGCGGAACTGACCAGGAACGCTGGGGTCTCCTCGTCCACGGTGAGCTCCGGTTTCGCGCCAAGGAAGCGCACCAACCCGGCGTCGATGAGAGCGAGCAGCTCGGCAGTGCGGAAGGCGGGCGGGCCGACGCTCACCATCTGGGCGATGCTGCCGAAAAGCGCGTATTCCTCCTCACGGGACGCCTGCGTAAACCGCCCCGGTTCATCGACCAGGGCGATCCGCTTCATCGCCGCGCCGAAGCTGAAGAGCCCCATCTTCACTGCGGACTCTTCGCCGCGCTGCGCCTCCTGCCAGTCTGCGAGGAGGTGTTCAAACAAGCTCCGGGTAAAGGAGTCGATGGTCAGCTCCTCGCCCGCTGCCTCCGCCTTGTCCTCCAGACGAGAAACCGGGTTGTTCTCCCAGGGGATATTGAATCGCTTGTCGGTGTCCACCAGCCCGCCCAGGCGGGTGTCCTCGTGCATGTTCAGCGGGTCGGTGCCCGGGTCGTCGATGATCTCACCGACCTTCTTTAGGACGTCAGGTTCGGCCGCCAACAGAACCCGGTAGTAGGCCTCTTGTGCGTCGCGCAGCAGTGCTGGCCACAGCGTTTCCCCGAAGTCCAGACTATTGGCGGGCAGCGGGGTATCGAGCTGGGCAATGGCCTCGTCCAGGCGGCGCAGCTGGGCACGCGGTGGCATGCCCGAAAACTCCGGGCGGGGCTGGTGCGGGTAGCCGCGGCCCGCCATCGCCAGAATCCGTGGTTCCCGCCCGGAAGGTTGATAGCGCATTCCCGCCGGCGCGGTGACGTCGGGAATGAAGGCCCCACCCCGGCCGACCGTGAGCATGGACATGGCGTCGAAAAACCCCATGCCCAAACCGCGGATCAGGATTTCCTGCCCGGATTCTTCCCAGCTGGGAACGGTGGAGAAGTCCTGATCAGCTGGGTTATTCGGCGCGATCCATTCCAGCTGCTCGTGGGTGCTCGCAGCTGCGGCGAGCTCCTGCTCCTCCGGGGAAAATTCCGTGTCCAACCAACCCAGGGCGAGTACAGTCGCGTGCGCGCGCAGCCGGGTGCCGTCCGCAAGTTCGATGATGTCCGTGCCGTCTGCCGCCGGTTCGATCCCCACCGCCTTCGAGCGGTGCACCGTCACCTCGATGGCCTCCGGAACCATGCCCAGCACCGCGGAAAAGGCCCAACGCAGGTACTCGCCGTAAAGGCCTCGGGGTGGGTGCGTATTCGGCCGGGCCTGCTCGATGTCCCGTGCCCGGTGCCCCAAGGGCTGGACCGGGTGGCGGGAAAACAGCTCCGCCTTCGCCCCGCGCGGGTCGCGCTGCTCGCCCAGTTCCTCGCCGCGAACCAGCATGATCCACTCGTACATCGTTGGACCCTCGTAAACCGGGGCGTGCACGCTAGAGCCCGGCTCCGGGAACAGGGTCACCGCGTCGGCCAACGTGTTCATGCACAGGTCGAAGTTCTGGTCGGTGCGCCATACGCGTCCTGCCCCGGGCTGGACCTCGTCCACCACCGCCACAGCCAGTCGCTCAGGGGCGGTGTCCTGCTCCGCCAGCTCCCGGTGGGTAGCCACAATCCGCTCCAGAACGGAAATCCCCCGCGGCCCCGCGCCAATAATCGCGACCCTGCGCTCAATACTGCTCATGTTCCCCACTCTACGGTTTATCCCGGGCGTGACTGGCTGCTAAGCCCCGCGCCCAAGCGAGTAGAGTAAACAGTTTGCATCCACCCCTGCCCGAAGGAAGGTTGACCGCCGCGTATGTCTGCCACCAACACCGCCACCGCCGCCGACTGGCTCGAAGGTGCCCGCCCGCACACCTGGGCTAACGCCATCGCCCCGGTGCTGGCCGGAACAGCAGCCGCGGTGACCGCCGGCGGGGCATCATTCCCACGGGCGCTACTCGCCCTCGTCGTCGCCCTCGCGCTGATCATCGGCGTGAACTACGCGAACGATTACTCCGACGGCATCCGTGGCACCGACGATGACCGCTCCGGCCCCCTGCGGCTGACCGGCTCCGGGCTGGTGGAGCCGAAACTGGTGAAGTACGCCGCCTTCGCCTGCTTCGGCGTGGCTGGGGTCGCCGGGATCATGCTCAGTCTGCTGAGCGCCTGGTGGCTGATCCTCGTCGGCGCGGCATGCATCGCGGGCGCCTGGTTCTACACCGGCGGCAAGAACCCTTATGGCTACCGGGGTCTTGGCGAGGTCGCGGTGTTCATCTTCTTTGGCCTGGTCGCGGTGCTGGGCACAGAGTTCACGCAGTCCGGGCAGATCACCTGGCGCGGGCTCGGACTGGCGGTCACGATCGGAGCGCTCTCCTCGTCCGTGAACCTGGCCAATAACCTCCGCGACATCCCGACCGACTCGGTCACCGGCAAGATCACCCTCGCCGTGCGCCTGGGCGATGCGGGCACCCGCGCGCTGTGGCTGAGCCTGGTTGGCGGCTCCGTCGTGCTCACCATCGCGTTGGCCGCAGGTCAGCTCGCTGCGCTGTTGGGTCTGCTGGCAGTGCCGCTGTGGGTGCTGGCCTCCGGGCCGGTGCGCAAGGGTGCGCAGGGCAAGGAGCTGATCCCGGTGCTGGGCCTCACCGGCCGCGGCATGCTGTTGTGGTCGGTGATGATGCTGATCGCAGCGTTTATCTAGCCGCGCACGCCCCACCAACACAGCCAGTCCCCGCCAGCCCCCGGCCCGTCCTGTTAGTCGTGCAGGCGGTCCTGCAGCTGCTCCTGCAGCTGGCGCTTGTGCTCACGGCGCGCGGAATCCCACTCCGCCATTTGCGCGGTCACCCGCAGCCGCAGGTTTTTAAACATCATCATGGACAGCGGCAGCGCAAGGATGAGAGCCAGCAGCGCGCTCATCAGCAGCGGGAAGAAGTTCGCCATCCCCAACAGAATCACGATCGAGTGGATCACGAACGTCAGCACCAGGAACAGCACCAGCCGCAGGAATCCGTATAGCAGGACGTCCCGCCAGGCCTTCGAGCCGAGCTTCGGCTTCTGCCCGGGAGGCCCCGGCAGCGATAGTTCAACCTGGGATGGGTCTTGCGGATTCTGCTTATTAGTCACGCCGTCCAGCCTACGGTCACTGCTTTGCTGGGCACCAATTGTGCTTTATTTTGAGGACGTCACCCCAGCCCGCCACCACATCCCCGCCACTTTTCTTCTACCCACTAACCCCGTGTGGTGGCTAGAGTCGAGGGGAGAAACTACGCCGAATTTTTCTGCCTTGAAGGAGCATCGCACCCTTGGGTCGCCTCATTATCCTGATCCTGGTCATCATCACGATCGTGATGTTGTGGAAGGCCTTCGGGCCGGGCAGCGGCAACACGCCTGCAGTAGGCCAGCTGGGCCGCCGGCAGAATAAGCAGCTCGATCAGCAGCCCCGGGCGAAGGGGCCGGACGACGACCCGGACTTCCTGTGGAATATCGAGAAGGAGCGCTTCAAGAAGCGCCGCGAACAGGAACGCCTGGCTGAGGAGGAGGCCCAGCGCGAGGAGCGGGAGCGCCTCCGCCGCCAGCGGGACGAGGACCAGCAGGACCCACCCGCCCAGGACTAGCGCCCGGCGCGGTTAAATCTCGACCCGCGGGGAACGCCCCGTGCGGTAGTGATCGATGAGCAGGAAGAGGTTATCCCAGCGCTTGTAGAGCTTCGCCCGCTCCAGCAGGTCCTCGTCTTCGAAGACCACCTGCGGGTCCGCCACATCTTCGGCAGCCACCCCGGCGTGGTCGAAGATCCGCTTCGTCAGCCCCGGCGCGATCGTCTCGAAGTGGGCGTAGTCCAGCGCCGGATCGCCCACCGTCATATCGGAGAAGTCCAGCACGCCCACACCCTGGTCGGGTAGCCACAGCAGGTGCTCCCGCGAAAGGTCACCGTGGGTGAGGCAGCGCCGCAGGTCTGTGCGGGCCAGCATGTCGTCCACCTCGGCTATGATGCCTTCGGCACGGGCATACTCCGCGGCCGAGAGCTCGGGCTTCAGCACCTCGACCATGCGGCGGCGCATCACCTCGTGCTTGCCCGGCAGGGTGCGTTCCGTGTAGTTCAGCCCGTGTACCTTCCCCTCGACAGCCGGGCTGATCGGCACCCCGCCGACCTCGTGGACACCCGTCGCGTTACTCTGCCCCGGGCCGTCGGCCCACCAGCTCTCCAGGTTGCTGGCCGGCGGGAGGCTGGAGTTCATCGTGTGCATCGCCGCCAGCAGGCTGCCCAGCTGTTCAACGACGAGTTCCTGCTGTTCCGCGTTCATCTGCTGCCAGACCTTGGCGTCCAGCGGGGTGCCGTCGATGACGGAAAGCAGGGTCACCCGGATGCGCCGCTGGTTGCCGGTGAAACGGCGCGGCACGTGGGCCTGGCGTACCGTCTGCGGCAGGCGGGCGTTGGAGCGGTGCCCCAGCGCCGCGATCACCCCAGACTCCCGGGAGGCTTGCAGGCGGTAGGCCTCGGTGTAGGGCGCGCGGACGATAACGCGGTTCGGGACCATGTCCGCGAACTCCCCCTCGTCGCTGCGCACTCCCTCGAGCAGGATGACGGCGTGGTCCATGCCCTGCTTGGGCAGGAGGATGTTCTCCCAGGCCAGGTCCTGCCAGATCAGCTTGACGAAGATCGGCAGGGTCTCCGGGCGCAGATCCTCGCGGGTGTAGTCGTGCGCTACCTCCGCCCGGTCGATGTTGCCGGTGCGGATGTCCTCCGCGCTCAGCTTGCCGATGGGTTGGAAGTTCCCGGAAGAAAAGCCGTCCTGCTGCTCTGCCACTCTCGTTGCCTCACTTTTCCCATTCCGCCTGGGCCCACAGTTGCCTCAGGTATTGACCATAGGGGCTGGCCCCGTGCGCGTCGGCGTTATCCCGCAACTGCTGGTCGCTGATCAGCCCCATGCGCCACGCGACCTCCTCCGGGCAGCCGACTTTCAGGCCTTGCCGCTTCTCGATCGCGCCGACAAAGTCGCTGGCACCGTTGAGATCGTCGATCGTGCCGGTGTCCAGCCAGGCTGTACCGCGGGGCAGCACCTCCACGTGCAGCCTCCCCTGTTCCAGGTAGGCCTGGTTGATGCCAGTGATCTCCAGCTCGCCACGCTCGGAGGGCTGAAGCTGCTTGGCAATCTCCACCACGTCCGGGCCATAGAAGTACAGCCCCGGCACTGCGTATGGGGAACGTGGCGTGGCCGGCTTCTCCTCGATGGAGATCGCCTTGCCGGTTTCGTCGAAATCCACCACCCCATAGGCGGTTGGGTCGGCGACGGCGTAGCCGAAGATCACCCCGCCGTCCGGCTCGTTAAAGCGGCGCAGCTGGGTGCCCAGGCCCGAGCCGTAGAAGATATTGTCGCCCAGTACCAGCGCGACCGGCTCGTCGCCGATGAACTCCTCACCGATGATGAAGGCCTCCGCCAGCCCGCGCGGGGCTTCCTGGGTGGCGTACTCGATGCTCACGCCGAAGCGGCTGCCATCCCCCAGCAACTCCTGGAAGGCCCGCTCATCGCGCTCCGTGGTGATCACCAGGATCTCGGTGATCCCCGCCAGGATCAGCGTGGACAGCGGATAGTAGATCATCGGCTTGTCGTAGACCGGCACGAGCTGCTTCGACACGCTGAAGGTAATGGGCCACAACCGTGAGCCGGTGCCACCGGCCAGAATGATTCCACGCATGCTTGCCTAGTCCTCCCCGTGCTCGCCATAGCTATCGGCGAAGTCGAGAGCCTCGGACCACTCCCGGCGCAGCTGCTGCTCCCAGCCACGTGCCTCCTGCCAATCAGCCAGGCGCGCGTGAACCTCCGCCAGCGCCGGGGCGGCGGCGTCCTTATCGGAAAGGACCGCATCGGCGCGGTCCACGCCCCAGTCGATGCCCAATTCCGGGTCGAAGGGGTCCACTCCGAACTCCCGGTCCGGGTTATAAGCCTCGGTGACCAGGTAGTTCAGCACGGCGGTCTCGGAGCGGGCGACGAAGCCGTGCCCCACCCCAATCGGCACGTGCACCGCGTAGTTATTGGACTCGCTGAGGGCGACCTTGACGTGCTTGCCGAAGGTCGGGGAACCGACCCGCAAGTCCACCAGCACGTCGACCACCTCCCCGGCCAGGCAGCTGACGAACTTTGCCTGCCCCGGCGGTACCTCGGCCAGGTGGATGCCCCGAACGACGTCCCTGCTGCTGCGGGAGACGTTCGCCTGAGCGACGTCGAAGGGGTATCCCAGATGCTCGGTGAACTGGGCGGCGCGGAAGCCCTCGTGGAAGCTGCCCCGAGCGTCCCCGAAAACCCGTGGGGCGAAGAGCCAGGCACCGGCGATGGGAAGGTCGACGATGGCCGGCTCGGTGGCCGAGTCCAGGGGACGCAAGTCAACAGGCAGCTCTGCGGTACTCATAGCCCATACTTTAGCGCCCGGCCCGGACACACAGCCGGTGCGGTGCGCGCCAGGCCGCGTCCCCGCGCTGTCGCACGCGCGAATTTTTCCATAACTTCCCCGAAGTGTTTAGCCTTTGCTAACTTTCAGCGCATGGATTCTCCCAACCGTTCAGAAGACCGGCGCATTCTTGGCGCCACCCTCGTTGGCACGACCATCGAGTGGTACGACTTCTTCATCTACGCTCAAGCCGCCGGCCTCGTGTTCGGTACGCAGTTCTTCGCCCCCGCCAGCAGCGATAACCCCAGCCTCGCGCAGGTCTTCGCCTGGGCATCGCTGGGCATCAGCTTCCTCTTCCGCCCCCTCGGCGCCGCCATCGCGGGCCACCTGGGCGACCGCATCGGGCGCAAGAAGGTGCTCGCCGGCACCCTGATCCTCATGGGTGTGGCCACCACCCTGATCGGTGTGCTGCCGACCTACGCAGCCATCGGCATCGCCGCTCCCCTGCTGCTTGTCTTCCTGCGCATCCTGCAAGGCCTGTCCGCGGGAGGCGAATGGGGCGGGGCCGCGCTCCTCGCCGTGGAGCACGCGCCGAAGGGCCGCCGTGGCCATTTCGGCTCCTATCCGCAGATCGGCGTGCCCACCGGACTCGCCCTGTCCACCGTGGTCTTGCTCGCCATCACCGCAATCATCGGGCAGGACGCCTACCTCAACTGGGGTTGGCGTATTCCGTTCCTGTTGAGCTTCGTGCTGGTGATCGTGGGTGTCATCGTGCGCGCAAAGGTCGCCGAATCTCCAGTGTTCCAGGAAATGCGTGAGCGTGCCGCCGAGTCCAGCGCCCCGCTGGGCGTGCTGTTGCGCGACCACTGGCGACTCGTGATCCGCGCGGCGCTGATCTTTGCCGGTAACAACGCCTCCGGATATATGATCATCGCTTTCATGGGCTCCTATGCCACGAAGGAGCTGGGCCACGACCAGGTCAGCGTCTTCCTGTGCGTGGTCATCGCCGCTCTGGCATGGATCGCGCTGACGATGTACTCCGGCGGGCTTTCCGACCGCATCGGCCGGGTGCAGACCTTCCTCTGGGGATACGGCATGCTCATCGTGATCGCAGTGCCGGTGTGGTTCTTCATCGACTCTGGCTCGCTGTGGATCTTCGGCATCGGCATGCTGCTGTTCATCCCGGGACTGGCGCTGTCCTATGGCCCGCAGTCTGCCCTCTATGCGGAGATGTTCCCCCGCGAGGTGCGCTTCTCCGGCGTCTCCGTGGCCTATGCCCTGGGTTCTATCCTGGGTGGCGCCTTCGCACCGATGATTTCCCAGATGCTCTTCAACCGCACCGGGATCATCTGGACGGTTGGTATCTACCTGATGGTGATCTGCCTGATCTCCGTTTTTGCGCTGCTGCGCACCCCCCGTAACCTCGCGGACGCCGAGCTCTAAAACGCCCCGACCGCCTCCCCCGCAAGCCACTGGCTTGCGGGGTTTTGCTATCCGAGCAGCTTTTCCGTTTCGCCGTAGCGACGTTCCGCCGCCGCACGGGTTTCCTCCCACCACTGCTGGTTATCCCGGTACCAATCGATCGTCGCCGCCAGACCCGCGGCGAAGTCTGTATACCGAGGCCGCCAACCCAGGCCTTCCATCGAGGACGGGTCGATCGCGTAGCGGCGGTCATGGCCCGGCCGGTCGCTCACCCAGTCGAAGTCATCAGGCTCACGGCCGAAAGCAGCCAGCAAGTCCCGCACAACCTGCAGGTTATTGCGCTCCCCGTCCGCGCCGATGAGATACGTATGCCCCAGCTCACCGCGCTCCAGGATCGCCCACACCGCATCGTTGTGGTCGTCGACGTGGATCCAGTCGCGGACATTATCCCCCTTGCCGTAGAGCCGTGGCCGCTGCCCCTGCAGCAGGCCGGTGATCTGGCGCGGGATGAACTTCTCCGGGTGTTGGCGCGGGCCGTAGTTATTCGAGCAATTACTGATCGTGGCCTTCAGCCCCAGGCTGCGGACGAAGGCGCGCACCATGTGGTCCGCCGCCGCCTTGGACGCCGAGTAGGGCGAGGACGGCTGGTAGGGGGTCGTCGGAGTGAAGCGCTGCGGGTCGTCCAGTTCCAGGTCTCCGAAGACCTCATCTGTGGAAACGTGGTGCAGGTAGATGCCGTGACGCACCGCGGCCTCGGCGAGGTGCACCGTCCCATCCACGTTGCTGCGCACGAACAGCGCCGGGTCCAGCAGGGAATTATCGTTGTGGGACTCCGCCGCGAAGTGCACGATGGCCAGCGCGTCGGCGTCCGGAGCCTCGGCGGTGACCACGTCGACCAGGGTGAGCACCGCCTCCCGGTCTGCGAGGTCCAGCTGCGTGAAGCGGAAACGCCCTGGATAGGCCTGCTCCAGCGGGGTGCCGTCGGTGGTGCGCAGGTTCAGCGGGTTGGCGGCATAGGTCATCGCGTCCACGACATGCACGTGGACATCCGGGCGGGTGGCCAGCGTGCGGTGAACGAAATTCGCCCCAATAAAACCGGCACCGCCGGTGACCAGCACGTGGGTCAACCGGCGGTGGGGCGCTGCCGCTTGGTCAGC
Organism: Corynebacterium sp.; assembly: GCA_043426695.1. Lineage (GTDB taxonomy): Bacteria > Actinomycetota > Actinomycetes > Mycobacteriales > Mycobacteriaceae > Corynebacterium. The sequence goes on from JBHWRM010000061.1 coordinate 18,257, forward strand.
GGTTTGAGCGGTCACGAGGAAGCGTCACACTCCAAGCGTGTTTTTTAATCGGTGGTGTTAGTTCAGGCCAGCGTAGGAGTGCAGGCCGGAGACCACCATGTTAATGAAGAAGAGGTTGAAGACCATCGTCGCGAAAGCGATGACGTTGATCCAGGCAGCCTTGCGGCCGCGCCAGCCCGGGGTTGCGCGGGCGTGCAGGTACGCGGCGTAGAGGATCCAGGTGATGAAGGAGACCGTCTCCTTCGGGTCCCAGCCCCAGAAACGACCCCAGGCAGCGTCGGCCCAGATCGCGCCGAAGATGATGCCCAGACCGAAGATCGGCAGGGTCCAGATCGCGCTGCGGTAAGCCAGGGCGTCCAGCTTGGAGGCATCCGGCAGCGGGGAGGCGATGGCGCCGAAGAAGCCCTTCTCCTGGCCCCTTGGGTGCCAGCGGCGCAGCAGGTACATCAGGGAAGCCATGCCGGAGAGCAGGCCAATGCCGCCGCCGATGGACACGGTGGCGACGTGAATAACGAACCAGTTGGACTGCAGGGCCGGGACGACCGGGGCGGTCTCCGCGTAGAGCTTCGTTCCGCCATAGAACAGCAGCAGCGTCACCGGGGTCAGGACCCACGGCCACATCACGCGCATCGAACGGCGATTGACCACCACAGCCGCAGCCACCATGGCGAATAGAGTGACCACCGCGACGTACTCGAAGAGGTTGCCCCACGGGAAGCGGTTCGCGGACACGCCACGCAGCACCAGGAAGGCGGCGTGCACGGCAATAGCCAGCCACACCAGCGCCTGGGCGATCCCGCCGAAGGTATCCGCGCGCTTCACGCGCTGCAGGATCGTCTCGGCGCGCAGCCCCGTCGGCAGGTTCTCCTCGTCCAGGGAGGAGGTCGCGATGCCGGAGACGTCTGCTGCACCGGTGTCCTCGACCTCATCGGCAGCGACGTCGGTGGTGACCGCACCGGATGCGCCAGCACCCACCGCCACCTTCTGGCGACGCTTCGCCTCCTGCGGGGTCGCCTCGTTCTTCAGCACCCGGGCACGCTCGCGGCGAGCGTCGTTCGCCAGGCGGACGAGTCCGTAGTAAAACAGGGACACCGCCAGGGCGAGCAGGTACAGCACCACCGTGGTCTTGTACGCCAAGTCAGAAAACAGCGCGAGATCTTGATTAATCTGCATGGATTATTTCGATTCCTCAACGGACTAAAGGCATACGCCGACTAAGGCGCATTTCTTGCACATTTAAGATTATCCCCGCCTAGCGGGAAATCCAACACTCCAACGGCGCCGGATAGTGGGAGCGACCAGCAAAAACGAATTAGCGATCGCGGAGCTGTTCGTCAAGCCCGTCGCCGAAATCCTCTTCCCAACTACCGCTGGAAGCATGGTGTTCCTCGTCCAGGTCCTCCTCCTCGAGGCCCAGGATCCGCTCCGCGGTGCGGTTGAACTCTACACCCCAGCCGGCAGCGTCAGTGCGCGCCAGACCCGCGATCTCGACCACAGTCCCCGGCTGGCCGTCCTCACGTGGCGCCAGACGCACCCACAGGCGGCGGCGCTTAATCGCCAGGGACACCACCAGGGATCCCAGCATCAGCATGGAGAAGATGAATACCCAGTACAGGCTCGGATCGTGGGCGATCTGGATATTAATGAACTCCTTGGCACCGTCGAAGGTGATCTCGGTGCCGTCATCCAGGGTCACCTTCTCGCCGACGCGCAGGTTCACGCGGTCCAGCTTCTCCAACAAGCCGTTGTGCATCTGCTCCGGGTGCAGGGAGAAGATGGACTGCGCGGAGCCGGCGTCCAGGCCCGTCTGGCCGCGGTAGACGTCGATGGCCACCGCCGGATCCGTCATCGCCGGGTAGCGGGAGGTCAGCAGCGCGCCCTTCTCACCGGTGAACTCCGCGGCGGGGGCGAATAGCCCCTGGATGGCGACCTGGTTATTGCGGCGCTCCAGCTCCGTGTCGAACATGTCTGCCGGCGGGTCCCAGCGCATCGCGCCGGAGGAGAGGAAGTTGATCTGGTCATCCGGACGGAACTGGGTCGTTTCCGTCACCGTCTCCCCGTTCGGCCACTTGATGGTGAACGTCGGCGCATAGCCGTGGCCCTGCAGGTAGATGCGGTCGCCCTCCAGGCGCAGCGGGTGGTTGACCTTCAGGGTGGTCTTTTCCCACTTCTCGTGCGGCTCGTAGGCGGCATCGCCGACGGCGTAGTCAATGTCCGATTCGAAGTCCACCGCCTGCCCGTTGGGCAGATACTCCGCCTTAAAGTTCTTGACGTTGATGCAGAACGGGTGCAAGCCGGTGCCGTCGAAGAGCTGCCCGTGGCGGAAGGAGTCGAAGTTACCGACCGCGGAGTTACAGAACTCGGAGTTCTCCGTATCAGCGATAACGATCGCCTGACCCTCGTAGTAGCTGAGTCGGCCGACGCCGACGGCCACGAGGATGCCCACCAGGGCCAGGTGGAAGACGAGGTTCGCGAATTCACGCAGATAACCTCGCTCCGCAGAAATGGACCAACGACCCGCGCGGTCCTCCTCAGCGGAGGTTTCCGAAAGATGCCACCCCTTGAATTCGCGGCGCAGCAGCTCCTTCATCGCCTCCGGCTCGGTGTCCACGGTGCCGGAGATGTGATTCGGCATCCGCTTGAGCACCTTCGGCGCCCGCGGTGGGGTGGAGCGCAGCGCCTGGTAGTGGTCCCAGGTTCGCGGCAGGATGCAGCCCACGAGCGAGATGAACAGCAACACATAGATCGCCATGAACCACGAGGAGCTGAAGACGTCGAACAGGCCCAGCTTGTCGAAGACCTCGGCGGTCTTACCGTTGGCGGCGATGTAGTCGGCCACCTTGTCTTGGTTCAGCGAGCGCTGCGGCAGCAGAGCGCCGGGAATCGCAGCGAGAGCCAATAGGAAGAGCAGCACCAGGGCCGTCTTCATCTTGGTCAGCCACTGCCAGCCACGCTTGGGCAGGGCCAGAATCAGCCGAGCGGGGTTCTTCCCGCCGCCTGGCTTCGTACCGGCCTTGTGCTCAGTCATGAGAATGCCCTTTCACGTTCTTCTCGCACACGCTCTACTCACCCGTTAGATCGGCAACGTTGTATCACTGATGAACGCGTCCCGGATCCACTCCACAAATATTGCCCACTGCCCGGTGAGCAGCAAAATTCCAACGATCACCAGGAGGATGCCGCCCGCCACCTGGATGCTGCGCGAATGGCGGCGCAGGAAACCAACGCCTGCCAGCGCCCGGCGCGAGCCCAGGGCCAGCAGGATGAACGGCAAACCCAAGCCGATGCAGTAGGCGACGATCAGCAGCACCCCGCGCGCGGCGGTCGTGCCCTCGGTACCCGCGGAGACGGAGATGATCGCCGCGAGCGTCGGCCCCAGGCAGGGCGTCCAGCCCAACGCGAAGATCCCACCGAGCAGCGGGGCTCCTGCCAGAGTCGTCCAGCGCTTCGGCGCCATCCGGGTGTCGGCCTGCAGCGGGGTGATGAAGCCCATGAATACCACCCCCATGAGGATCGTGACCGCGCCACCGATGCGCATCAGCAGCTGCTGATTGATCATCAAGGTGCTGATCAGGCCGAAGACCGTGACCGTGGCGAGTAGGAAGATCACCGTGAAACCGGCGACGAACAGCAACGCCGCAGCGCCCACTCGTCCCTTCTTATTCGCGACCTTCGTCCCCTGCTCGGTGAACTCGGTATCAGCACCGACCACGCCCGCGAGATAAGAGATATACCCCGGCACCAGCGGGATCACGCACGGCGAAGCGAAGGACACCAAACCTGCCAGCGCTGCCGCCAACATCGCGAGAACCAGCGGACCGGCCGAGACCGTATCCGCGAAACGCTGGCCGATGTCCCCCGCAGCGAGGGTCACCACAGCCTGCTCCGGGCTCAGCACTTAAGCATCCTCCCCAGCTGCGGCTCCGTCATCCTCGTCGAGGATGGGCTCCAGAACCTTCCACAGCTCATCGTCGGTGACTTCCTTGAGGAAGATGTGCGCCGGACGGTGCTGTTTGTCCAGCACGATCGTCGTCGGGACGACGGACGCCGGGATACCGCCCAGCCGCAGCGCGGACTTGAACGGCGGGTCGTAGATGGAGGGGTAGGTGATGCCGTAGGTGCGCACGAAGTTCTTCGGCTTCTCCCGCGACGGGTCACGGACGTTGATGCCCAAGACGGTGCCGTCGCCGCGCTTGTCCAGCTTCTCGTGGACGCGCTCCAGGTCATCGGCCTCGGAGCGGCACGGCCCGCACCACTGGCCCCACGTATTCAGGACGACGGCCTTGCCGGCGTAGTCCTCCAGGTTGATCTGCTCGCCTTCCTCCATGAGGGATTCCCCGGTGAGGTTGGCGACTTCCTTGCGCTCCTCCGGTGGGTAGCTGATGGAGGTCTGCCCACCTGGGGAGACGAACTCGAAGGTGCCGCCGACCGCGACGGCGTCGTCACCGGTCGCTCCCTCCCCACAAGCGGTGAGCCCGCCGAGGGAAACGGCGGCGGTGAGCAGCGCGGCCAGCACGGCGCGGCTGCGCGAGCGGAGGGTGGGACGGGGGCTCCTCAGATGGGCGCCTCGTCGCGACATGGGCCTACCTACCTTTCTACTGTGATTCGATCAGGTCGCTGCCCGTTAAATATCGGCCGCGGGCTCGGAGTAGATCATGTCCACCAGCTCCTTGCCCTCGAAGATCAGAGAGGTCACGCTGGCGAGGTTGCACTGGCGGGCGGCCGGATTGTGGGCCAGCTTCTGGCCGCGCACATCGCGCTGGATCATCACGATCGGCAGCTGGTGGCTCACGATCACGGCCTCGGCACCGCGGGCGGCAGCGCGGGCGGATTCCACGGCTTCCCACATGCGGTCCCGGATCTCCGTATAGGGCTCGCCCCAGCTCGGCTCCGCCGGGCGGCGCAGCATGTGCCAACGCTTGGGGTTCCACAGCGCGGAGCGCACCCCCTTGATGTGCAGGCCTTCGAGGTCGTTTCCCGCCTCGATGACCCGCTCGTCCGTCTGGATCTCCAGCCCCAGCTTCTCGGCGAAGGGCCGGGCGGTTTCCTGCGCCCGCTGCAGCGGGGAGGCCACCAGATGGGTGACGTGGTGTCCTTCGAGGTCAGCGGCGGTGGCGTGGGCCATGTTCTCGCCGCGGGCGGAGAGCCGGTAGCCGGGCAGGCGTCCGTAGAGGATCCGATCCGGGTTGTGGACCTCGCCGTGGCGAACCAAGTGCACGATGGTTGTCATGCTTGTCGACCTTACCGCCCGGCCCCGCTGGTACCTAAGCCTCCGCGGCTGCGGCGGCCTTCGCAGCTGGCACGAGGGCCGCCTCGAAACGCTCGAAGTCCGCGTCCGTCAGCGCGGTGGAGACGAACCAGGTCTCGAATACGCTCGGTGGGGCGAAGATGCCGTTGTCCAGCAGCTCGTGGAAGAAGGCCGGGTAGCGGAAGGTGTCCGCGGCCTTCATCTCCTCAAAGTTGGTGCCTTCGCCCTCCGCGAAGCGCACGGAGAACATCGTGCCGGCACGCTGGATGTGGTGTTCCACGGACTCGCGGTCCAGAGCCTCGGTGATCAGGCCGATCAGGCGCTCGGCGTTGGTGTCCAGGGTGCGGTAGGCATCCTCGTCCGCCAGCTTCAACGACGCCAGCCCGCTGGCCATCGCGACCGGGTTACCGGAGAGGGTGCCCGCCTGGTACACCGGCCCGACCGGGGCCAGGTGGTCCATGATCTCGGCGCGGCCGCCAAAGGCCGCGGCAGGCAGACCGCCGGACACGACCTTGCCAAAGGTCGTGAGGTCGCCGGCCACACCGTCCTTGCCGAACCAGCCCTGATAGCCCACGCGGAAGCCAGTCATGACCTCGTCGACGATCAGCAGCGCACCGTTGGCGTGCGCAACCTCCTTGAGCTGGGCATTGAAGCTGGTGCCGTCCGCAGTGATGGAAGAAACCGTGCCCATGTTGCCCGGGGTGGCCTCGGTGATGATGGCGGCGATCTGGCCCTCGTTCTCCGCAAATGCCTTCTTGACGGCCTCGATGTCGCGGTACGGCACCACGACGGTGTCGCTGGCTGCAGCCTTGGTGATGCCCGGGGAGTCCGGCAGCCCGAAGGTGGCCACACCGGAGCCGGCAGCAACCAGCAGGGAGTCAACGTGGCCGTGGTAGCAGCCCTCGAACTTCAGGATCTTGTCGCGGCCGGTAAAGCCGCGAGCCAGGCGCACGGCAGACATGGTGGCCTCGGTGCCGGAGTTGACCAGGCGAACCTTCTCCACACTCGTGCGGTTGATGATTTCCTCGGCCAGGTCGACCTCCAGGGAGGTGGGGGCGCCGAAGGACAGGCCACGGGAGGCGGTGGACGTCACGGCCTCCACGATCTCCGGGTGGGCATGTCCGTGGATCATCGGCCCCCAGGAGCACACCAGGTCCACGTAGCTGAGACCATCGGCATCATGCAGCTGCGAGCCGGAGGCGGAAGTAATGAAGGGGGAGGTTCCGCCGACCGAGCCGAAGGCGCGCACCGGAGAGTTCACACCCCCTGGGATGAAGCGGCGTGCCCGCTCCATCGCCGCCGCACTCTCGTGGTGGCGCTCCTCGGCTGCCGCGTTGACGTTGCTATTGCTCGAAGCCATCGCCTACATCGCCCTTTCTGTTAAAGATCCTCGTGGATTTCGTGCACTATGCCCTTCATCCTACCGATGGCCCCAGACACCCCCGTGGCCCGTAGGCCCGGCTGGCCATCCCCCTCGGTCCCCGAGAACCGGCCGCACCGCGACTGCGGTCAACCAACCCAGCCCACTGCGGCCAACCAGCCAGCGCACTGCGGTCGACCAGCCCAGCGCACGGCCGTCAACCAACCCAGCACGCGAAGAATTCACGCGCCCTAACGGCCGGCAACCCCCGGGCCGGTAATGTGCTCCTGCAGCTCGCGGCCATCCTCCGTGGCGCTCAGGCGCGCGCTCTCCACAAACTGTTCCCGCTGCTCCGCGCGGCGGCGGCGCTCCCGTCGGCTGCGCAGCCGCTCGACCCAGCCCTGCCAGGTGTGCGTGTGCCGCATCGTGGCGGCGTTGTAGTTGTGCCGCAGGATGCGGGAGCTGCGCCACTCGATGACGGTGGAGCTCAGCAGCATCACCACCGTGGCGGCCATTGGGTTCATCACACCCGCCACCGCCAGGGTGATCGCGATGGCGTTATACGCCCAGGCCAGCCACACATTCCAGTCCACGGTGTTGCGCACGTGGCGGACGAAGTTAATCAGGGTAGGGATCGCCATGACGTCGTCCCGAAGCAGGACCACATCCGCGCTATCGGCGTCCGTGCGGCTCGGGGAACCCATGAGGATGCCGACATCCGCCACCCGCAGCGCGCCGATCAAATCCCGATCGCCCACCATCGCCACCCGGTGCCCACGGGCATGCACGCCGCGCACGGCCTTTGCCTTCTTGCCCGGCACGACGCCGGCCAGCACCGTGGACGCCCCGATGGAATCCGCCAGGTGGCGGGCCACCGGGTACATGTCGCGGGTCATCATCAGCGTCTCCACGCCCATCGATTCCAGCTCCTCGATCGCGTGGGCGGCGTCGTCCTTAAAAGCATCGGCGACGTTGATGACGCCGCGATCCTTGCCCTTCCAGGACACGACGACGGGGCTGCCACCGGACAGCGCCGCGGAGGCCAGGTGTGGGTCGCGCACCTCGCCCAGGTCCTGTGGCCGCCAGACCCGGGCGGTGACGCGACGGACGTTCTCGTCATCCGTCAGGTCCGGGGACGCCGGCAGCTCGTGCCGGTCGCGGCGCACCACGTCCTTATAATTCTTCCCCTTCGGCGGGACCGGGACGTCGATAGAGCCCACAAACGTGCCCTCCGCGTTGACCTTCACCTCGCCGGTTTCCAGCCACACGGGAATGGTGTCGAAGCCGGAGTTCGCGTCGCGAGTCTCGCGGTCCGCTCGGACGATCGCCTTGGAGACCGCGTGATCGGACTCCATCATCAACGACGCCGCGACGCGCAGCACCAGCTCCGGGTGCTCCCCGTGCGCGGCCGTCACGTTCACCACGTTCATTGGTGCCCGGGTGAGCGTTCCCAGCCGGTTGAAAATGATCGAATCCACACCGGAGAGCCGGTGGATCGTCGCGCTATCGCGCAGCAGCATGCCGTAATTCGCCGCTCGAGCGAGCCCCAGGCGCAGAGCCAGGGGCGCGGAGAGGGCCAGCGCCACCGGCCCCACCGCAGCGAGGACAGAGAGGCTGGTCGCCACGGCGGCGTCCAGGGAGCCGTTGAAGATCAGCCACATGCAGAAGTTCACTACCGCGATGGCGAAGGCCCACGGCACCAGCAGGCTGGCCGAGCGGTTGGTGATCTGAGCCATCCGGTTCTCGTCCTGCGCAGCGTGGGTGAACCAGCGCCCCATCGCGGCCAGGCGGGTGTGCGAGCCAGTAGCGTAGGCGCGCACCTTGAGTGTTTGCCCGTGATTCGTTGCCCCGGCGTAAATCCGGTCGCCGACCGTGAGCTCCTTCTTGCGGTCCACTCCCCCGACCGGCCCCATGTCCACGACCCCGCGGCCGCTGATGATCTCGCCGTCCACCGGGCACGTCATGTCCATCTCCAGTAGGACGTCATCGCCGCGCCTGATCTCCGCGGTGGAGATGACCTTCTTCTTCGACTTGTTCTTCCGAATGACGGTGATCGGCTCATTCTTCGGCGGTTGCAGCACCGCCAGCACGGCCCGGGTGCGGACCTGGTTCCGCCGGGACAGCAGACGACCACAAAGCAGCAGGATCGTCACGCCACACGCGACGTCGAAAAAGATCGCACCCTCGAAACTCGGATCGGACCAGGTGCGGGCCAGCCACACGGTGCTGGCCCGCCACGTCGGGTCGGAGGCGGAGGTCGTGATCAGGGAGAGTACGGAGAAACCGTAGGCCAGCAGGATCGCCAGGCTGCTCGCCCCGTCGAGGGCAGACATGCTGCGGCGCACACCGGCGACCATCGCGCGGTGGAAGGGCCAGGCCGACCAACCAACCACGACCGTGGACAGCGCCAGGCACACCCACTGCCACCAGTCGAACTGTAGGGAGGGGATCATCTGCATCGCCACGACGGGCAGACCGAAGACGACCGCGATGATGAGTCGCCAGGCAGTCACCAGCTCGCGGGCGGTGTGCAGCACCTCACCGGCGCGGGCCTCCCCACGGCGGCGCGCCCCCGCACCCTGCTTGCGGCGACGGGCGGCCATGATGGCGCGCTCGCGGGCGGATTCGCGGCGGGAGCGGATGCGTGGGTCCTGCTTCGTCAGGCGCGTGGCGCGGCGGCGCAGCGAAGAGGCGGTGAGGTGACCGCGGATCCCGGCATCCTCCAGGTGGCGCTGGACCTCGTCTGGCCGAACGCTATCCAGCGCGGAAATCCACACCATGTTGGCGGAGTACACCACCACTGCCTCGACCCCGTCGATGGCGTTGAGTTCGTATTCCAGGGAGGTTGCCTGCGCCGCCGACTCCAGGTTTTCCAGGTGGAAAGCGTAGGACGTCAGCCCGTTGCCCGTGCTGAGCACGTCGCTGTGTTCTTCGGCATCGAAATTTTCGACGTCCACGCCGGCCGCTTCGGCCGCGCTGCGGGCCTGCGCGATCGCCAGGTCGAGTTCCTGGATGTCGTCGCCCCGCCCGGGTTGAGGTGTGGAGAATTTCCCAGCCATCGCCTCAGCTTAGGCCTTATCTTCGCTATCAGCCTTCTCATCCTGGGACTTCCCCCAGGGGAGGCGAGACTTCTTTCCGCCCTTGTGCTTATCGCGCGCGCGACGGGCCTGCTCATATTCCTCGGCATAGCGCTCGACCTCTTCGCGGCTCGGGATGCCGAACCACTGCTCGTTGCCGGGGCGGGACATGAACCACATGCCAACGCCCGCGGTCACGCCGGCCAGGATGCTGAGCACGCCGAGGACCAGCACGAAGCCCACCGCCATCGTCGGCGGCCCGGAGGACAGGCTCATCAGCACCGCGGTGAGCATGAGGTAGACCGAGCCGACGTTGAGGAACATGCGGGAGTACACCGCGCCGCGCCCGGCGCGCAGCGTGAGCCACGCGCAGATCAGGGCAGCGATGACGAGCCAGGCGGTCGTCAGAACATTCGTCCCCAGCACGAGGGTGTCGATGGAGACATTCTTTGTCACCTCGTCCGGGACACCGGCCCCATCCTCGATCGTCTTAGTGACGGTGCGGCGCAGGTCGCGGTCGTCGCTGAGGTTCGCGACGAATTGGACCAGTGCGTAGAGGATCTGCAGGCCGCTGACTGCCAGCCAGGCACGCACGCCCAGGCGTACGTTCTCCGGCGCGCCCTTGAGGCTCGGCGCCAGGCCATCCGGGCGGCCAACCTTCGGCGGCTTCGGCAGCTCCGGGGGCATGCCAGGCTCCGGGTTCCCCTGATTCTGGGAACCATTGCCCGACTGCCACTGGTTACCGCGCCCCTGGGGATCATTCCAACCGGGCGCGACCGGACCGCCGTCCTCCGGCTTGGGGTAGCCGGGAATGTGCCCGTTATCGGGCCTGGCCTCCCACTGCCGGCCCTGTTGGCCGCGCGGCCGGGGCGAACGGGACTGCCCGGAGGGCGTTGGAGAAGAAGAATTGCTCATATATTGCAGATCAAGGGGTCGTGTGGAGAAAATACGTGCCGACAATCGGCTGGATTGTCGGCACTTCTTCGGCTATCCGCGCAGCTTTTTCGCGGCGGTCGTAGCCCAATAGGTCAGGATGATGTCTGCACCAGCGCGGCGAATCCCGGTCAGGGACTCCATGATCGCCGGTTCCAGATCGATCCAACCGTTCTGGGCTGCTGCACTGATCATCGCATATTCACCGGACACCTGATAAGCGGCGACCGGAACCGGGGACATGTCCGCGACTTCCCGCAGCACGTCCAGGTATGGCATCGCGGGCTTGACCATCACCATGTCCGCGCCCTCGTCAATATCCATCTGGGTCTCCAACAAGGATTCCCGGCGGTTACGTGGGTCCTGCTGATAGGTGCGGCGGTCGCCGGTCAGGCTGGATCCAACGGCCTCGCGGAACGGGCCGTAGAAGGCGGATGCGTACTTCGCGGAGTAAGCCATGATGGATACGCCCTCGTGGCCAGAAGCGTCCAGAGCCGCGCGGATGACCGCGACTTGGCCGTCCATCATTCCGGACGGGCTGACGATGTGGGCGCCGGCGTCCGCCTGAGCGACCGCGAGGGCGGCATACTGCTCCAGAGTGGCGTCGTTGTCCACGATCTGCTGGCCGAAGGCGTCCTCACCCTGTACCCCGCAGTGGCCGTGGTCAGTGAACTCATCGAGGCAGGTATCAGCCATGACGAGGATGTCATTGCCGAACTCCTCGCGGATCGCGCGGAGGTTCTTGTTCAGGATCCCCTCCGGGTTCACTCCCACGGAGCCGGTGGCGTCCTTATCCTCGTCCAGCGGAACACCGAAGAGGTCGATGGAGCCCACTCCCGCCTCGGCAGCTTCCTCGACAGCCCGCAGCAGAGAGTCGGTGGTGTGCTGGTAAACCCCAGGAAGGGAGCTGATCGGCTTCGGCTCGGTCAGGCCGTCCGCGACGAACATCGGCAGGATGAGCTGGCTCGGGTTCAGGCTAGTCTCCGCCGTGAAATCGCGCATCACCGGGTTGGTGCGCAGGCGGCGCGGGCGGCGGGGAATATTGAACTGCAGCTGGGAATTCTGTGCGGATTCAGACATAACACCGATGGTACGCCACGGGGCAGACACCACCGTCGGCCCTGCCCATCGCACTCCGGCAGGCTGCGCGGGGATTCCCCGGGGCCTGCTGAATCCACCGGACAGGTTTTAGTCGGTGCTTTCTTCGGTCAGTCGTACGGCCCAAGTCACGGTCTCGTCGCCTTCGTCCGTGATCCACAGGGCCTCGATGGTCGCCCGCAGCCCCGCCGAGCCTTCCATCTCAGCGAGCAGCTCCGCCGGCGGGTGAATCATCGTGCCGAGCAGCGTGCGCCGCACCTCGGCCCCGGCGCGCGCCTCGCCAGCTTCCGCGATGAGCAGCGGCTCACGCGGTTCCTTGAAGTCAGGAGTGCCCACCTCGCCGCGCACGTGCAGCCGAACCTCGCTGGGCACGTGCGGGCTGGCGATCACGAACGGGTCCGCGGCGTTCACCGCGGGCAGCTCGCCCCAGGCTGCCAGCCCGATCTGCTGCTTCTGCCCCTTGGCCCCGCCCCACGCACTCGTCGCGAGGATCGGGGCGTCCTCCCCCTGGGCGAAAGCCTCGGGGAGGCCGTCGAACTCCGTGAGCGCTCGTACCGGGACGACGTTGCTGGTGTCCTCCGGCGGTGTACCACCCGCTGGGTTGGAACCGCCACGCTTCTTCTTCGCTGCCATGGCTCCTACTTCACCACAACATGCCCCATCGCGCCGCGCTCGGCGTCCACAAAGCGGTGGTTAACGAAGGGGTACGTCCCCGCCTCCGGGAACTCCGCCTCCACGAATCCGCCCTGTGCAGGCTGAAGGTCGAGTGCCTGCCCCGCACCGCTCGGCTCATTGCGCACGGTATAGGCACCCTCCTTGTACATCACCGGGAATTGCGTCCCCACGATATGGAAACTCTCGGCGATGTTCGGGCCCGCGTTGAGCAACCAGAACCGTGCTCGCTGCCCTGGCTCCAGACGCAACGGGGACTGAACGTATTGGTTCTCCAACCCGTTGAACACCACCGCGCTCGGCTGGGCGGCCTGCAGGAGCTCCTCGTCCACCGGCTGCTCCGAGTCAGAGACCAGGCCGTAGACCTCCGACTGGACCAACAGGAATTCCTTATCCACTGGGTCCAGGTTCGGCGGATCGATAATCACTGCGCCGAACATGCCGGCTGCCACATGCAAACTCATCGGCATGGTCGCGCAGTGGTACATCCAAATCCCGGCGTTATCCGCGGTGAAGCGGTACGTTAGCTGCTCCCCCGGGGCGATGTCTCGCATGGGCTCGTCCGGGGAGACGATGCCCGCGTGGAAGTCGATGGAGTGGTTCATCGTGCCGGAGTTCTTCAGCACGATTTCGAAGGTATCCCCGACCTTGCCACGCAGGGTGGGCCCCATCGGTTTGCCGTTGAAGGTCCACCAACCGCGGATGGGTCCGTCCTCGTGCGGGGTTCCCTGGACCTGCTGGACGTCGATCGTGATCCGGTGGGTGCGGTTGGCGCTCGCCGGTGCGATTTCTGGGTCCCGCATCCAGGTCGGGTCCAGCGGCGTGTTGGGCACCTCCTCGCCGGCGTCCCCGGAACCGGCACCATCAGCGGTGTTTCCCGACCGGGCTCCTCCGCCAGGATTCCGCACCCCATTGCCATCACCGCTGGTGTGGACCATGAAGGTCATGCCCTGCATGCGGTGTCCCGCGATGGTGCACCACCCTTCCACGTCCGCACCGATGACTCCGGCGTCGAGTACCCGGGTTTCACCTGGGGACACTCGTCCCGTCTCTGCTCCGCTGGCAAGCTTCAGATCGTGATCCTGCTTGTCATCGTTGGTGAGCACGAGCTCGAGTTTGTCCCCGGGTGCCACGGTCACGCTGTTGGGGTGGAAGGCCATGTCCTTGGCGGACACTTCCACCCGCACGGTGTTGCCCGTGGGGGCGACCTGCGAATCAGCAGTCGTGTTCGTGGCACCGCCGGATCCCCCAAGAGCTGCCCCGCTTGCGAGGACCAGGGCAATCGTCGCGATGGCAGCGGCTACTTCGGCGACGCCACCGCGCCGCGTGCTGGCCTCCGGGCTCCCGCGGGTATGTAAAACCCCTGCGGTCGCCTCACCGGGCTGCTCTCCGCGCTCGATCTCGGGGCGTTCGGCCGCGCTCTTCTGGCGCTCGCGCGCGAAGGCGGACAAGCGTGCGCCTTGAGCCTTAACGGCCCTGGGAATCAGTGGCACCACGAGAGCGAGTGGCAGAAGGGTCAGCACCGATACCGCGACCTTCAGCCAGCTACTAATCGGCAGCAGCCACACTGCCAAGCCCAGGTTCAGCAGCACCGTGCGGAAAGGCCCAGCCCAATCCAACACCTTCAAGCCTGCATGGACGGCGGGACGTGGGCCACCGATTGTGGCCGGCAACAGATAGCTCATCACCCCCAACAGCAGCTGGGCTGCAAAGCCCACGGTCAAAGCCAGGGTAGGCAGCGTGACCTCGCTGGCCGGGGTTCCGCTGGCGATCTGGCCTGCGAGCCACAGCAGGCCACCAATAAGCCACATCGGCGCTGCCACCATAGCCGTGCCCGCAAACACCGGCGCGTCCCCACTGAAAATCCCACGCAGCAGTGCCGGGGCATAGGCAGTCAACAGGGTCACCCAGGCGGCCGCATAGGCGACAAGCCCGCCAAGGACCATGAAGCGCTGGTCAAGAAGTGCACCACCGGCCATGCTGAGGACTCCGATCCCCTGCAGGGTGATCACAAACCACAGTCGACCAGCCGCATCATCTAACCCAGGGCGCCCGTCGCGTCTCTTGTCACTGCCCAGCGCGCCCTGCAGCTGTGGGGCAAGGAATGTCAGGCTCGCGGACGCGGCGAAGCCCAAAAAGCCGAGCACGTTCACCGCGGTGTGCGCCAGGAGGAGTCGTTCTTGCCACGGTGAGGGCATGCCCACTGCCAGGAGCGCACCCGCGACCGCGCCGATCGGTAGGAATAGCGCCGCAAGAATGTAGGCGCTAACGGCCACCAGTGGCCGAGTGTGCTGCATGCTGGCCCGGGCTCGTTGAGCCTGACGCAGCAGGCTTAGTGCATGCGAGCTCAAGCTCAGTCCCACGACCGCAGCACCAACAACCGTGATGCTGTGCGCGATCGTCAACGCGGCATCGAAAGCGTCTTCAGCCCCCTTGCTGAGCTGACCGATCATCGTCAACACAATGCCGGCGTTGAGCACCCAGATGCGCCTCAGCTGGCGAGGCCGGGCAGAATCCGGGCATCGCTGGTCCAGCAACTGCTCGGTGAAGCGTTGGGACCACACGACGATGGAGTTGGTCACCGCGCCCAGAGTAAGTAGGTGAATAAGCACCCAGCGGTATTCCGGCAGAGCTGGATGCACCAACCCTGCGACCAGCAGGAGGCACAGCCAGATGTTGACCGGGCGACCGGCTCGCCGGTGCCACGACTGCCTCCCACTACGCAACCCAGTTCGGTCTTTCGCCATATTTTCAGCCTACTGAGAAGCGCAAACCCGCCGGCATCCAGTACCGGCGGGTGTCATGGGCTTGTTCCCCTACTTCGCCGTTGCGTTCTGCTCGCTCGTCTTCTTCCGACGTCGGCGGCGCTTACGTGGCGGTGGCAGCTGCCCCTTCGCACGCAGGTCCGCCACGTGGGCGGCCAGCGCATCCACCAACTCCGGAACGCCGGCGACCTCCGGCATAACGTCCACCCGAAGCCCGTGCTCCCGGGCGGTCTGGGCCGCCATCGGGCCGATGCAGGCGATGATGGTCCGCGAGTGTGGCTTACCGGCGATACCCACCAGGTTCTTCACCGTCGAGGAGGAGGTGAAGCATACCGCGTCGAAGCCACCGGACTTGATCATGTCTCGGATCTCCGGGGCCGGTGGGGCGGCGCGGACGGTGCGGTAGGCGACGACGTCGTCGACCTTCCAGCCCAGCTTCAGCAGCCCCTCGACCAGCACCTCCGTCGCAATGTCAGCGCGCGGCAGCAGCACCCGGTCGACCAGGTCCAGGTCCGGGTCGCGGGCCGGGAACACATCGACGATGCCGGAGGCATTGCGGGCGTCGTCCTTGGGCAGCAGCTCCGGGGTGATGCCCAGGGCCTGCACCGCGCTGGCGGTCTTCGGCCCCACCGCGGCCACGCGCACACCAGCCAGGGCGCGGGCATCAAGGCCGAAGTCCTGGAGCTTCTCCCAGGTCGCCTTCACCGCGTTGACGGAGGTGAAGACCACCCAGTGGTAGTGGCCATCCACGAGGTTCTTGATGGCGCGCTCCATCTGCGCCGGGGTGCGTGGCGGCTCAACGGAGATCGTTGGCACCTCCACCGGGATCGCGCCGTGACTTGCCAGGCGGGTGCTCATCGGCGCGGCCTGCGCCTTCGGGCGCGGCACCAGCACGGTCCAGCCGTAGAGGGCACGGTTCTCCCACCAGGAGTACTTGCTGCGGTTACCCGCCTGGGAACCGATCGTGACCAACAGCTGCTCCGGCAGCTCGCCTTCCTTCGCCGCGGGCCCGGAGGCCGCGGCGACAGACTTCAGGGTGTCCAGGGTGACGTCATAGCTGCGCTGCTTACGGGTCGTGCCATGCAGGGTGACGGTCGCCGCCGTCGAGCCCGGGATATTGCGCTCCTTCAGCTCACTGGCGATGGTGGCCAGGTCCCCCGGCGCGGCGGTGAGGATCAGCGGTAGCCCCGCGGAGGCCAGCTGGTCCCAGTCCGCGCCACCACGCACATCGGCCTCCGTGAAGTCCGAGCCCACGCCGATGCCCGTGAACGCGGGCACTGCGACCGAGCCGGTCATGCCAGGAACGACCTGGAAGTCCACGCCCAGGTTTGCAACCTCCTGCAGCTCCAACATCACGGCCTGGTTGGACAGCGGGTTGCCCGCCACCAGGCGGATGACATCCTCGCCCTCGCGGGCCAGCGCGGCCATCTCCTCGGCGATCTGACTCGCGGTCAGCTGATGGACCGGCTCGGTCTCCCCCTCTGCCACCGCACCCTCCCCGACGAAGGGCGCAGCGATCTGAATCTCAGCGGCGGTCGGTGGCGCGGGGCGGGGCGGCTTCCGGCGAGCGCCGGCTTCCTTCGCCGCGGCGACCTTGGCCTGCCACTCGGCCTCAGCAGCATCGATCTTGTGCTGTGGGACGGGAACCTTAGCCCCCACCAGGGCACGCACGCCTTCCAGGACCTCGGGATCCACCCACGCGTGGGCAGTGCTCTCCAGGGCCTTCTGGGCGCGAACGGTCAGCAATTCCGGATTTCCGGGGCCGGCACCAACGAACAGGACGCGTCCTGTCCCCTGCGGGGTAAGTCCGGAGGTAGTCATACTGATCTTTTCCATGTCATTTCGGGGCAGTTCCGGAGGAACGCTCTTTCGGGGTGGCGGGGTGAGGGCTCGCTGTCCCCCACCCTGGGGTTCTTAAGTCCCCCGTTAACTCTTACGGGCCTCCGCCACGAGTTCTGCGGCTCCGGCGTCCAGCAGGATCCGGCCGATCTCGGCGCCGACGCCGGCGGCAGCTGCGCGCCAGTCATCCGCCAGGTCGATGTCCACGGTGCGGGTCTCCAGCAGCTTGCGGGAGCCGTCAATGGCAAATACACCACCGGTGACGGTCAGCTGGTTCTGCTGCTCGTTGAGCGTCGCGTGTGCTGCCACCGGGGCGGAGCAGCCCGCTTCCAGGGTGGAAAGCACGGTGCGCTCGCCGACCACGCAGACGTAGCTCGGAATGTGGTTCTGATCAGCCACGGAGTTCCAGGCTTCCTCGTCCTCCGCGCGAACCTCCACGCACAGCGCGCCCTGGGCTGGGGCGGGCAGGATGAGCTCTGGGTCGATGGACTCAGCGGCCTTGTCCAGCCAGCCGACGCGCTCCAGCCCAGCGCGGGCGAGGATCACGGCATCCAGGTCGTCCCCGACCCGGCCCATGCGGGTGCCAATGTTCCCGCGCAGCGGCAGGATCTGCAGGTCCGGGCGCAGGGCGCGTAGCTGGGAGACGCGGCGCGGCGCGGAGGTACCGACCTTCGCACCTTCCGGCAGCTCCATCAGCTTCTTGTTATCCACGCTGATCAGGACCTCGCGGGAGTCCACGCGCTTCGGAACCACCGCGCGGAAGCGAGCGTCCGGGGCGGTCGGCAGGTCCTTGAAGGAGTGAACCGCCACATCGCATTCGCGATCGTCCAGCGCGGTGCGCAGCGTCTCGGTGAACACGCCCACACCGACCTTCGCGACCGGAATCTGGGAGGCCTGGGAGGCGTCGCCCGGGGTGTGGACGATATGCAGCTCGGCGTCGTAGCCGGCGTCGATCATGCCCTGGCGGACATGGCCTGCCTGCGTAGTAGCCAGCGTGGAGCCACGCGTACCGACGAGCAAACGGCGATTATTGGTCATCGTCTTTCCCTCCTGGGGTCGAGGCCTGAGTCAGGTCCTGGTAGGTCGAGCGGTACACGGCCCGCGCGGTGGATACTCGATTTTCTTGCGGTTTTTGCTTCTTCCGCTGCCCGCTGCCCGCGTTCGCACCTCTCACCGCGCTGACCTGCTGGGTCATGCCGGTCGGCAGGTTGAACAGCGCTGCCAGGGCATCGGGGTAGCTGACGGACTGGCCCGCGGCGGAGAGCTTCTTGGCCTGCACCGTCGGGGTGTGCAGCAGCTTCTCGACGAGGCGGCGCATCGAGCGGTTTACGGCCTCGCGGTCTTCATCGGACATCCCCGGCGTCTGTCGCTGCAGCGCGAGCATCTCATTGCTGAGCGCATCCATGGCCTGCTGGCGCAGCGCCTTGACGGTGGGGACAACAGCCTGGGCGCGCTGCTGCTCCAGGAAGCTTTCGAGTTCCTCGGCGACGATGCCGCGGGCGGCGTCCTCGTCCTCGATGGTGTCCTCGGTCATCCCGGTGAGTTCTTCGATGTTGAGCAGCGCAACCCCCGGCACGTCGGCCGTGGCCTGTTCGATATCGCGGGGCATGGACAGGTCGATGAGGACCTGCTGGTGACCGTCGCGGACCCGTTGCGCGGCCTTGATATCCGCCGCGCTGACGACGGTGCCCACCGCACCCGTCGCGGAGACGACGATGTCCGCCCCCGTCAGTGCCGCAGGCAGTTCGTCCAAGCCGATGCCGCGGGCCGGCACACCGGCCTCCACCGCGTGGGAGGCCAGCTGCTCGGCGCGGTCGACGGTGCGATTGGCAACGGTCACGTGCTCGATACCGAGACGTCCGAGGTGGGTGGATGCGAGGGAGGCCATCGCCCCGGCACCGATGACGACGGCGCGGCGTCCGCTCAAGGCCTCGCTGCTGGCCTCCGGGATCCCCAACACGGTCAGCGCCTGGTCGAGGGCGAAGCTCACCATCGAGGAGCCGGCGGAGTCGATCTCCGTCTCGCTGTGGACGCGCTTGCCAGTGCGCAGGGCTCGCTGGGTCAGGTCGTGGAGGGTACGTCCGACCGTGCCGGCCCCCTTCGATTCCTCATAGGCGCCACGGAGCTGACCGATGATCTGCTGCTCCCCCAGCACCATGGAGTCCAGGCCGGAGGCCACGTTGAGCATGTGCTCCACCGCGGCGTCGGAGTAATGCACGTAGAGGTGCGGCTCCAGCTCACTGTCGTCAAGGCCGGAGTAGGTGGCGATCGTGTCCACGATGTGGTCGAGGCCGGGGTGGAAGGCGTTGGCGACCGTGTAGAACTCCATCCGGTTGCAGGTAGATAGCACCAGCGCCTCGGAGAGGGAGTCGTGATCGAGCAGGGCGTTTTCCAGTTTGGGAAGGTCGGTGTCGACCGTGGAGACCTGCTCGAGGACGGAAACCGGAGCGGATCGGAAGGAAAGCCCGACGAGCAGCACAGCGGCGGAACCGGTTTGGACGTGCCCAGCCATCGGTCTTGCGTGCCTCCTCGCGAACCCGGGGTATTCACCGGGTCTTGGGGCCGCCGACGGTGGGGCCGAATGCTCCCCCAGGTGGTGGGGGTGATGCACCGCAGCCGACGAGGTCGGTAGCCAGATGCTGCCGATGGGCGCAGCTCCCCTGCCGATGCTTGTCATCGGCTCTTCAACAGCTACCTACGGTATCCCTTAACCGACCCCTATGACAAAACAGGCTTAGCCGACTGTTATAGAGGCCGGACGTTGGGCGCGGTGCTCGGCCGACTCCCATGCTCTTTGGCGCGCCGCGCTCCCGTTTTAGCGCTCGAGCGCCGCCGCGAGCTCCTCGTTGTCGACTTCCCAGCAGGCGAATTCCTCGTCGTCAATGAGGACGACGGGCACGCGGTCGCCGAATTCCATCTTCAACTCCGAGTCCTCGTCGACGTCTACCCGCTCCAGCGTGGCGTTTTTCGCCGCGACGACCGGGCGGATCTGCTCCCAGACCCGGGCGCAGGAGCCGCAGGTTGCACGGGTCAGGAGGGTCACGGTTTTCTTCTCATCACCAGTCACGGATTCAAAGGTACCTTGGTAGCCGTGGGCGAGATTAAGTCAACAGCTTTCCGTGTCAGCGAACCCCTCCAACCGATCCAACACAACCTTTCCCCCGTCACCCCAGCGCAGTTAGAAAGCGGCCGAGCCTCCGTCCATGGGGCATGGTTGGCCGCTGGCGGCACGCTGAGATTGTGCCCGCCAAAGGCGGATGTGCCGCAGAATCCCAGCACAGCAGCATTCTTTGACCTGGACAACACGATCATCAAGGGAGCCTCGACCCTCTGGCTGGCGTTAGGCCTAGCCTCCCGGCGCTTCTTCACCGTGGGGGACATCGCAGGCTTCGCGTGGAAGCAGGCGAAGTTCATCCTCTCCGGCACCGAGAGCCAACCGGATATCGCTTCTGGCAAGCAGCGGGCGCTCGAGATCGTGCGCGGCCGCAGCGAGGCAGAGGTCGTGGCACTCACGGAGGAGATCTGGGAGAACACGATTGCCCAGCAGATCTTCCCGGGCGCTCGCGAGCTCGCCGAGGAGCACCTGGAGGCAGGGCACAGCGTGTGGCTGGTGACCGCAGCTCCGGTACAGCTGGCGCAGGTCATCGCCCGTGCCCTGGGTTTCACCGGGGCCTTAGGCACGGTTGCGGAAGTCTCTGATGGGAAGTTCACCGGGCGGCTGGTGGGGGATATCCTGCACGGGCCCGAAAAGCGGGATGCCGTGGCTGCCCTCGCGGAGCAGCAAGGCTACGACCTGTCGCGCTGCGTAGCCTACTCGGATTCCTATAACGACATGCCCCTGCTCTCGCTGGTCGGGCGGGCCGTCGCTGTCAACGCGGACCCCCGCCTAGCGGATGCGGCCCGGCACAAGGGCTGGCCGACGGTGGAGTACCGAAGGCACGATCCGAAGCTCACGCTTCGGGCTGCCGAGGCCAGCGCGACGGCAGCGGGCATGCTGGCAGCCGGGGTGGTGGGGTGGTTCCTCCTCTCCCTCGCCGGCGCACTCTCCCGGCGCTAGGGCTCCGATGCTGGGCCCCGGTGCTCGCTGCCCTCGCTGGATCCCCTCAGCGCAGGCCTTCAATTCTCAGCACTTCAAGCAGCACAAAGCCCCAGCGGGGCCAGTTGGCTCCCACTGGGGCTCGTGCGACGGCATCGCAGCCGTCTCGTCGCGAGAGTAGCCTCGCGAGCCGCGGATCGGGTGCGTGGCCCGCTACGGCTTACTTGCCCAGCTTGCGACGCTGCACGCGGGTGCGCTTCAGCATCTTGCGGTGCTTCTTCTTGGACATGCGCTTGCGGCGCTTCTTAATCACAGAACCCATCGTGGGCACCTCACTTCAAATTGTTGAAAACTCGTATGCCGCGCCATCGCGACGGTTCCGCAGCCCCGGTAGGCGGCTGCCGCCCGGGAGTCAGCGAACAAGGCGAGCCCTACGCTTCAGCGCTTTATGACCGGGTGGCCCGGGAGCTCACATAGGACACGAATTCTTAAATTCTACCGCCCCAGTGGCTGAGCGCACAAAAAGCGGCCCATAAGGGCCGGTTTTCTACGCTGCGTTGGCGGCACTAAACCCCGACTGCTATGGCGCTGCGGCCACGGCCGGGGAGGGTTTCTAACCAGTCTGCCCCTCGGAGGCGTCGTAGACGGACGCGCCGAGGTACTCGCTCACTGCCTGCTCGTGGACGCGGAAGGAGCGGCCCACGCGCACCGCTGGCAGATCACCAGCGTGCACCAGGCGATACACGGTCATCTTCGACACGCGCATCAGCTCTGCGACCTCAGCGACGGTCAGAAAGGTTCCTTTGTCGTTTCCACCCATTGGGTTAGCCATAAAAGTCTTATCTCTTTCTTCACACGGCCCCGCGCTGCAGACTTCCCCTTCTGCAGGACGTCACGCGGCCACGCTTTCCTCACCACTATAACGTGAACCAAGTGACGCTTGCGCATTCAGGGACGAATATGTCGAAAGTGCCATTTGTTTCTTTTTGTGACTCGGGTTGACCAGTGCAAACGCCTCGGACCCTGGCGCAGCCACCTCAAGTTTCACTTGAGACTCTCTCCGACCCGTCAGTCTTGAAATTACAAAAATAGGGCCTGCCGCGCACTGCGTCAGACCCCGCGATGCGCCCCCTCACGCACCGACTTTCGCCCCCCACTCGCCATCTCTCGCGCACCTTGCGATGCGCCCCCAGCGCCCCCCTTTGCCGCTAGTCCCCCTTCGGTGGGGCACCCAGTTCCACGGATCGATCGCGGCACGCCTCCATCGCTCGGAAGAAAGCGCGACGCAGCCCCTCCTCCTCCAGGGTGCGGGTCGCCATGGACGTCGTCCCACCCGGGCTGGAGACCTTCGCCCGCAGCTCCACCGGGCCGTCGCCGCCCTCGGTGAGACCATTGGCCATCATCTGGGCCGCGCCCTCCGCAGTGCTGATGGCAAGCTTCTCGGCCAGCGCCCGAGGCAGACCCAGGTTGACCCCCGCGTCCACCATCGCCTCGGCAACGAGGAAGAAGTAGGCCGGCCCCGAACCGGACACCGCCGTGACCGCGTCGATGTCCTTCTCCTTGACGACCACCGCCGTGCCCACCTTGGCCAGCAGCTCACGCACCGTTTCCAGCTGCTCCTTCGTCGCGAAGCGGCCACCCGCGATCGCGCTGGTTCCCTTGCCGACCAGCATCGGAGTATTCGGCATCACGCGCACCACCGGAGTGCCGGCGGGCAGCACATTCTCCATCGCACCGATGGTCACACCGGCGGCAACGGATACCGCGACCGTCGTGGCATCGTTGTCGTCCAGCTGTTCCGCGACCTCGTCGAACACGGATAGCGTGCCGTCGGGCTTCACACAGTTGAAGAGGACGTCCGCTTCCACCGCGGCGGTGACCGAGTCCTCCGCGGTCAGCACGCTGTAGCGGTCCGCCAGCTCGGTGAGCCGGTCCTCGCTGCGGTTCGCGACGATGATGTTCTTCGGGTCAATTCCGTCTGCGACGAGCCCGGCGATCAATGCTTCGCCGATGTTCCCGCCGCCGATGATTGCGATTCGAGTCATGCCCTCCAGGTTGCCAGCCCGGCGCGCTGATTGCAGCACTTGCGTGCCACTCCCCCGATTTCGGTGGTCTCCTCGTCCCGGTTCTCAGGACGTCGCCCGCTAGCGCCACAACACCCTCGCCCCAGCGTGGCGAGTGCAGCTAAAAGAAAAGCGCGCCTCGCGGCGCGCAGAAACTTAGATGCTCATGATCAGCCGTGGGCCGATGGTGAGCACCAAACCCACTACGAAGGTGAGGATCATGATGAGTTTGTCGCGGTGGCGCAGCAGCGCGTGCACCACGCCGACCATCACGAGGGTCACCGCGAGGGCGAGCACCAGCACCAGCACCGCTGGCAGGGAGCCCCACAGGAGCTTGAAGCCGAGGAACACGCCAATGCCGACCAGGATGGCCGCGATGGCCTGGCCGATGAGAGCTGGCCAGGAGAT
>JBHWRM010000062.1:0-6117 GCA_043426695.1 Corynebacterium sp.
GCCAGGACGTACTCGCGGGCCTCATCGTCAAGGCTGATATCGACCATCTCGTATTCCAGTCCAGCCTTGTCGAGAGCCCTCTGGGTTGCGGTGCACTGGACGCAAGCTGGCTTGGTGTAAACGGTGATCATATCCGCGCAAATCTCCTATATCGCGCCGCCCGTATGGGCGGAGTCTGTGGCGTGTTGACTGCCCTGAGATTACACACCTGTCACCACACACACAACCCGTAATGCCACAATATTTTGGGCCACAATAGGGGCCAAAACACTAGATATTGTGGTTGCCGTGACTAAAAGCGCAGGTAATGATTTCAGCTCGCCACTACATGTTGAGCCCCGGAATACAAGATTGTAATTCCACATGCGGTATCCCCCACTACTCCCCCGACCCACCCCCGCCGGAGACACCCAAGGCAACGGAAAAGCCGGCCACACCCCACACGGAATGTGACCGGCTTCGCACCGCGCTAGCGGCAGAAACTATCCGCTAAGAATTAGCCCTGGCGAGCCTTGAAACGCGGATCCTTCTTGTTGATGACGTAGACCTTACCGTGGCGACGCACAACCTGAGCGCCCGGCTTGT
Source organism: Corynebacterium sp. (assembly GCA_043426695.1). Classification (GTDB taxonomy): domain Bacteria; phylum Actinomycetota; class Actinomycetes; order Mycobacteriales; family Mycobacteriaceae; genus Corynebacterium. The sequence continues at coordinate 586 of JBHWRM010000062.1, forward strand.
TCTTCAGCGACCGAAGGGACTTACGGACCTTCATCGGGCGCTCCTTTCTTTATAGACTTCTCAAAAGCTCGACACTTTCGCACTACTGCGAGCGCTGCGTGAAGCAGCACGTTCACACGTTCTTCACGCGCGGCAACGTGCCAAGCTGAAACACAACGACTGATTGTAGCGGCTGAACAGCCAAAAGCAAAAACGATTGGCTAGCATGGACGCCCATGAACACCACCGCCCTGCAGCGCCGCATCATCGCCGAACTCTACGCCAAACCCCACATCGACCCCGAGGCCGAGGTCACCGCACGCGTGAACTTCCTCGCGAATTATGCGCTCAGCACCGGCGCGAAGGGCTTCACTCTGGGCATTTCGGGCGGGCAGGACTCTACCCTCGCCGGCCGGTTGTGCCAGCTCGCCGTCGAGGAACTGCACAGCCGCGGTGTCCCGGCCGATTTCTACGCGGTGCGCCTCCCCTACGGCACCCAAGCCGATGAGGAGGACGCCCAAATCGCGCTGCGCTTCATCCAGCCGTCGCAGTCCGTCACCATCAACATTCAGGACGCCACCCTGGCCATCGCAAGCGCAGTCTCGGAGAGCCTCACGGGCAAGCCGGTGAGCGACTTCAACAAGGGCAATATCAAGGCCCGGCAACGCATGATCGCCCAGTACACCCTGGCCAGCGAGACCGGCACCCTCGTGGTCGGCTCCGATCACGCGGCCGAGGCGATTACAGGCTTCTACACCAAGTTCGGCGACGGCGCCGCCGATCTCATGCCATTAGTGGGGCTCAACAAGCGCCAGGGCGCTGAGCTCCTGCGCTACCTGGGCGCGCCGGCGTCGACATGGGAGAAGGTTCCCACCGCAGACCTGGAGGAAGACCGCCCCATGCTCTCCGACGAGGAGGCGCTGGGTGTGACCTACGCGCACATCGATGACTACCTGGAGGGCAGGGACGTCCCGAAAGCGGCGGCGGAGCGCATCGAGCACCTCTGGCGCGTCAGCCGACACAAGCGCACCACTCCCCCAGGCCCGGCCGACACCTGGTGGCGCGACTAGCCGCGGGGCACGGCACAGCCGCCGGACTCGCAGGCGCCCAGCCCCATGGCCCTGCCGATGCGGGCCCGGTTGTGTGAGAACAGCCGGTAGCCCAGCGCGTAGATCGGCGAGAGTGCACAGATCAGCAGCGCCCGACCCGCCAGGCGCACACGAAAGTTCCGCCCGTGGCGCCACAATGCCTCGCCGATGGCGCGGTGGCCCAGGGCCAGCGCGCCGTCGTCGCCCAGGTACACCGCGTGCTCGGCGATGTTGGCTCGCACCTCGGCGGGCTGGGACGGGTCATCGGCGGAGCCCGCCACGCAGCTCAGCCCCGGGGAGAGCCGGGTGAGAGTCTGGGCGAGGCGCCCGCAGACGGCGCAATGGGCGTCGTAAAAGAAAAAGGCCATGATGTCTAGAGCCTAGGCAAGAGCGGCTAGAAGAAGAAGTGGCTGCCGATGATGACCACGAAGCCCAGGTACCAGGCGATGAGCACGATCACCGGCTGGGCCACCCCCTGGCCGGTCGCCTTGCCGCGGTTGTACGCCCGGTCGCGGGTGAAGCGGACGAGGGTCATCAGAAACAGCGGCAGGGTGACGGTCCAGACGGCCATGCAGTAGATGCACAGGGCGCCGATCTCGAAGACGGCTTCGTAGGCTAGCCAGTGCACGAAACCCACGGCGAAGATCAGGCCCAGCAGCTCGCCTGCCCACATCCACTCGGGGAAGCGCACGCCCGCGGCCAGGGAGACGCCGAAGAAGGTCACCAGGGCGAAGCCAACTAGACCGATATAGGGATTGGCGAAGCCAAAGGCGGAGGCCTGCGGAGAGGCCATGACGTCCGTGCACGACACGATCGCGTTGACCGTGCAGGCGGGGATGTAGCCCGGGTTGGAGAGCAGCGTGACCTTGTCCTGCATGATCAGCCCCGAGAAGAACAGCCCCACCGCTCCGAGCACAGCCATGAGGGCGCCGAAGGCTGAACTTGCCCCGATGGTGCGGTATTCAACAGCGAACTCGACACCGGCCTCAGCAGGCTCGACCGACGATTGCTTCGCCTCTGCGGAGGCAGTTGACATGGGATCACCTTCAAGTCGAAAACGGGTACCCGACGAAAGGGCCCACCGGGTCATCCTGCGTCATTATATCCCGTCTGCACCCCTTCGACGAGGCCGCTCACCCAGCTTTCCGCGACTTCAAACGTCGCTCCTCATGACCCGTCATGATATTCACATAAATACAGCTCTTGGTATGTTTTCATACATGCTGAGCCGAGCTCTAGATTGCTCAAAAATTTGCGCTTGCATAGTCTCTGCAACATGTCTGAATTCTTATACCGGGTAGGCAAGACGTCCTACCGCAAAGCATGGCCGTTCCTGGTCGCCTGGATTGTGATTCTCGGCGCACTAGGCTTCGGCGCCGCCACATACGCGAAAGACCCAAGCCCCACCTTCGCCATGCCGGACATGGACTCCACCGTTACCCAGGAGGAGATGAACGACCGCTTCGGCTCCGACACCGATGCCATGAGCGTGCCCTCGGGCTCCGTTGTCGTCCAAGCGCCGGAAGGTAAGAAGCTGACCGACCCCGCCGTCATGGCAGACGTCGACGAGATGCTGGATGAGCTCAAGGCCACCGGCGAGCTGGCCGACCAGGAGGCCATCGTCAACCCTGTCCTTGCCGCCAAGGGCATGGAACAGCAGATGACGAAGGCGAAGGCAGCACAGGGCATGCCGAAGGAGCAGATCAAATCCGATCTTGAAGCTCTCTCCCCGCTGAGCGCTGATGAAACCACCGGCACCGTCAGCATTACCTTCGACTACGACTCCATCCTTGAGGTACCTGCGGACGCGCGCGGAGCAGTCACTGACGTCCTCAATAAATACGACGACACAGACCTCACCGTGAAGTACAACGGCAATGCGTTCTCCGGGGCAACCGAAATGGATGGCACCGCCGAGCTGATCGGTATCGCTGTTGCGGCGATTGTCCTGCTGGTGACCTTCGGCTCGCTCCTCGCGGCTGGCTTGCCGATCATCGCTGCGCTGGTCGGCGTGGGTGTCGGGATCCTCGGTATCCAGCTGGCCACGCTTGCCACCGACTCGATTTCGGACATGACCCCGATGCTGGCCTCCATGATCGGCCTGGCAGTGGGTATCGACTACTCGCTGTTCATCGTTGCCCGTTTCCGCAACGAGCTGATCTTCTCCTCGGGACTCAACGATCTCTCCCCGAAGGAGCTGGCGGTACAACTGCGCACGATGAGCGTGGACAAGCGCGCCCACGCAATGGGCATGGCGCTGGGAACCGCAGGTGGCTCGGTTGTTTTCGCTGGTGCGACCGTGTTGATCGCGCTGGCCGCCCTGTCAATCATCGGCATCCCCTTCCTGACGTCGATGGCCTTCGCTGCGGCAGCCACAGTGCTGGTCGCTGTGCTGGTCGCGCTGACCTTCCTGCCCGCACTCCTTGGACTGCTGGGTACGCGCGCGTTCGCGATCCGCATTCCTGGACCCAAGGTTCCCGACCCAGAGGACGAAAAGCCCACGATGGGACTCAAGTGGGCTCGCGCCATCCGACAGCGCCCATGGGTGACCCTGGTGGCCGGCGTGGTCCTGCTCGGAATCTTGGCGATCCCCGCCGCAGGACTGCGCTTGGCTATGCCAACCGACGGCACGGCAAAACTGGGATCCCCGCAGCGCGATGCCTACGAGATGGTCGCCGAAAAGTTCGGTGATGGCCGCAACGCCCCCATGATCGCGTTCGTGGATACCGCCAACGTCGATGCGAAGGACCGTCCGGCCGCTTTTCAGCAGCTGCTGCAGAACTTCTCCACCACTCAAGGCGTCGTCAACGCCCAGATCATGGACACGACGGAGAACCACGACGCTGCCCAGGTGCTCATCACCCCGGAGACCGGCGCAACCGATGAGGCAACCACGGAGACCCTCGAGCGCCTCCGTGAATTCAAGGGGCCCTTCGAGGAAGAAACTGGCGGAACCTTCGGCATCACCGGCATCACCCCGATCTTCGATGACATTTCCGAAAAGCTCGCGGACGTGCTCGTGCCCTATATCGCCATTGTTCTGGGCCTGGCTTTCATCGTTTTGACCCTGGTCTTCCGTTCACTGTGGGTGCCGTTTATCGCGGCGCTCGGCTTCGGCCTGTCCATGGCCGCCACCTTCGGTGTGACCGTGGCGATCTTCCAGGAGGGCATGTTCGGCCTAATCGACGACCCCCAGCCGTTGCTGTCCTTCCTGCCGATCATGCTGATCGGCCTGACCTTTGGTCTGGCGATGGACTACCAGGTGTTCCTGGTCACTCGCATGCGCGAAGGTTATGTCTCGCGGGGCAAGGAGGCTGGCAACGCCGTGGCCAATGGGTACAAGCATGGTGCGCGTGTGGTGACCGCTGCTGCACTGATCATGATTTCTGTGTTCGCGGCATTCATGCTGATCGATGAGCCTTTCATTAAGGCCATGGGCTTCGCCCTTGCGGCAGGCGTTCTCCTGGACGCCTTTGTGGTCCGCATGACGCTCATCCCGGCAACCATGTATCTCCTGGGCGATCGCGCATGGTCGATCCCAGGCTGGCTAGACAAGATCCTGCCGAACCTAGACATCGAGGGTGAGAAGCTCCATCGATCGCACTCCCAGGCGCAGGTGAAGGCTACGGTATAAGCCATGGATTACCGGGAAGTAAAGAAGGCCGCGACACGGCGGTCAATCTCCGAGGCGACGGTTCAACTGATGCTGGAGCACCCGGACAGGATGCCGACCGTCGCACAGATTTCGGATCGAGCTGATATCTCGGTTCGCACCTTCCACAATTACTTCGCAGATACCGATGAGGCGATTTTCGAGTTCCTCCGCCAGACCTTCGACAAGATCAGTGACCAGATCAATGCGCTTCCTGAAGAATGGACAGTGGCCCAAGCGATGGAAGCGATCGTCTCTGACGCGTTGAATGACGACGGCGTAGAGCTCTACTCCGCGTCCACACTGGTACTGCTGGGCAGCCACGCTAGCTCTCGTTCGCGCCGCCCACCCAGCGAAGAAAACGTCACGGAGATTTCTTCCTCCATGGTGAAGGCCCTCAAGAACAGAATTCCTGGAGCAACACATTTTGATGCACAGGTTTTGATTGGCGCCTACACCGTCGCCAGTGCGACAGCTGTCAGGGAATTCCTGGAGCAGCCAGCGCCTCGCGATCCCGAGAAGGGCCGCGAGCTCATCCGCCGGGCTTTCCAGGTGCTCCGCGACTACCAGTAGCACCCTATCTTTCGGGCGGCGTGCCGTCGCATGATCGCGCCGGCAACCAGGCTCGCCGGCGTGCCCGCCCCCAGCGGGTATTGCATGCCAGCGGGCCAGCCCCAACTAAACACGAAAAAACCTCCGGTCGATAAGACCGGAGGTTTTCTCTCCTGTGGAGCTAAGGGGATTCGAACCCCTGACCCCCACACTGCCAGTGTGGTGCGCTACCAACTGCGCCATAGCCCCTTGGTGCGGATT
>JBHWRM010000063.1:0-24153 GCA_043426695.1 Corynebacterium sp.
CGGGAGGCCAAGGACGGCCAGATCCTCCACGAGGGCATCACCGAGGCCGGCTCCGTGGGCAGCTTCATCGCCGCCGGCAGCAGCTACGCCACCCACGGCAAGGCCATGATCCCGCTGTACATCTTCTACTCGATGTTCGGCTTTCAGCGCACCGGCGATTCCATCTGGGCGGCCGCCGACCAGATGAGCCGTGGTTTCCTGATCGGCGCGACCGCCGGGCGCACCACCCTGACCGGCGAGGGGCTGCAGCACATGGACGGCCACTCCCCTGTCCTGGCGACCACCAACCCGGCCGTCGTGACCTACGACCCGGCGTTCGCCTACGAGATCGCCCACATCCTGCGCGACGGTGTGCAGCGCATGTACGGCGAAGGCTCCGGTCCGGACGGCGACGGCCAGGGCGAGGACGTCATCTACTACCTCACCGTCTACAACGAGCCGATGCACCAGCCTGCCCAGCCGGAGGACCTCGACGTCGAGGGCCTGCTCAAGGGCATCTACCTGTGGAGCCCAGCGGAGAAGCTGGTCGGCACCGACGAGGGCATCACCGGCGATGCGGGCGAGGCCGAGGAGCTGGAGCACACCGCGAACATCCTCGCCTCCGGTGTGGGTATGGGACAGGCCATCCGCGCCAAGCAGATGCTCGCCGAGTACGGGGTCAACACCAATATCTTCTCCGTGACCAGCTGGAACGAGCTGGCCCGCGACGGCCAGGAGGCCGGACTGGAGGAGCTGCGCAACCCGGGCGAGAAGCCGCGTACGCCGTACATCCAGCAGGTGCTGGAGGGCTACGAGGGCCCGTTCATCGCGGTCAGCGACTTCGCCACCGCGCTGCACGAGCAGGTGCGCCGCTGGGTGCCGGGTGATTTCATCAACCTCGGTGCTGACGGCTTCGGTTTCTCCGATACCCGCGCCGCCGCCCGCCGGTACTTCAACATCGACGCCGAGTCCATCGTGGTTGCTACTTTGCTCAGCCTGGCTCGTGAGGGAAAGATTGATCGGCAGATTGCCATCAAGGCCGCCGAGGACCTGAACGTCGGCGACCCGACGAAGGCTTAAGGTTCAGGAAGTTCAGGACGTTCAGGAAGGTAAGCAATGCCCGAGAATTCTTCTGCCACCCCGCAATCCGGCCTCTCCGAGGACGCCAAGGCCAAGCTCGCCGCGGCCCTCGGCGGCTCGGTCGGTGCCGCCGGTGAGGAGCCCGCAACGAAGGCTTCGGGGTCCGCCGCGAAGGCTAAGGCTGCAGAGACTCCCGCTGAGGAGGCTGGGGTGGTGGCCGGGCTGGCCCGGATTATCGAAGCTGCCTCGGGCCTGCCCCTGGAGGAGATCACCCCAGATGCGCGGATCGAAGAGGACCTGGCTATCGATTCGCTGTCGCGCATCGACATCATCACCCAGGCCGAGGATAAGTTCGGGGTGCGCATCGACGAGGTGGACCTGCAGGCCAGCATGACCGTGAAGGAATTCGCCGAGCTCATCGAGGCCCGGCAGGCGGGCAACTAGACGGCGACGGGACCGCACCGAGAAAGGAAAGTTGCGAGTAAGCATGACTGATTCCGCAATCACGGATGTGCTCAACCAGGTCGCGGACTGGCCGGTGAAGAACGTGGCGGCCGCGGCCATCACGCTTGAGGGTGAGGACGATGGCGTGGTCACCCACGGCGACATGGAGCACGTCTTCCAGCTGGCGAGTGTCTCGAAGCTCATCACCGCCTACGCCACCCTGATGGCCGTCGAGGAAGGTGCCTTCGAGCTGGATGACAAGGTTCCGGCCGAGCTGGCACCCTCCTTCGAGGAGCCACCGACCGTCCGCGAGCTCCTCTCCCACGCCTCCGGCATCGAGTTCCGGAAGCACCGGCAGATGCGCCCGGCGCACACCCGGCGCATCTACTCCTCCGCAGGCTACGAGGTGCTGGCCAGCTTCATCGAGCAGGCCACCGAGATGCCCTTCGCGGAGTACGTCGACCTCGGGATCTGCGAACCGCTGGGCATCGAGATCACCGTCGAAGGCTCCGCTGGCCACGGCTTCAGCGCCTCGGCGTCCGCGGTGACCGCCCTGGCCGAGGAGTTCCTGCGCCCGAAACTGCTGGCGGAGCAGACCGTGGCCGAGGCGCTGACCGTGCAGTTCCCGGACCTGGTGGGCGTTGTGCCTGGTTATGGCCGCCAGACCCCGTGCCCGTGGGGCCTGGGTTTTGAGATTCACGGGGAGAAGAAGCCCCACTGGATGGGCGAGAACATGCCCGACACGGTGGCCGGGCACTTCGGGCAGTCCGGCACCTTCCTGTGGCTCGCCCCGGAGCAGGACCTGGCCGCGGTGGTGCTCACCGACGAGCCTTTCGGCGAGTGGTCCAAGGATCGCTGGCCGGAGTTCAACGCCCAACTGTGGGAGGCGATGGCCGACTAGGCCTGCCCTGGCACCAGCGGCTGGGCCTTGTTAGCGGGGCGCATGGGACTCAGGCTATGCCCCAGCGGTTACACCCCGGCCTTGAGTTTCTGGACGATAGCATTGAGTACCTGCTGGCCGGTCTCGTAGGAGCCGTCCGCAGCGCGCACGGCGATCGCGATCGGCACCACCGCGTCCGCTGCGCTGGAGCCGCCGCCCCCTGCTCCCCCATCGGTGAGCGCACGTGCTGGCGCCACACCGAACTGGCGGACCAGGTAGCCGCCGGACTCGTCCGGCCCCCAACCGCCCTTGAAGGCGGCCCCGGGCAACTGGCCGATGCCATAGGCATGCCCTGGCATGATCTGACCCATCAGGCGGTAGACCTCGCCTGCCGCCGGGTCCTGCCCAGCGGCTTCCGCCAGGCCCGCGGCGAAGTCGGCCTGCTGCGCCAGCGTCCACCGGGTCTGCCCAAAGGCGCTGAAGCCCGGGCGGGTGACGGTTGGCTGCACCGCCACTTCCTGCCCGCTGTACTCGCGGATCACCGCCGCGACCTGATCAGCCGCAGCGGCCCCGCCGCCAAGCGAGGCCCACAGCTGCTCCGCCGCGGCGTTATCCGAGGACTGAATAGCTCGGGCGGCAGCAGAGCTATCCCCTCCCCCGGAGCGCAGCGCGGCGATAGCCAGCGGCACCTTGATCGTCGACCATGCTGGCTCGGCCCCGCCCTGCAGCGCGCCGGCCTTCACCGATCCGGCCCCGCTGCCGAGGACCACGCCGACCTGTGCGCCGAATTGCGCTGCGACCTCCCGGACGATCGCATCAAGTTTCGCCCGGCCGATGGGCGCTCCGTCTGCGGTCTCCTCTCCCGTCGGTCGCGGTCCGCGCCGCCCTGCATCCCGGTCCGGTTCTGCCCCGCGCGTAGGCTTGGGCCCTACAGATTCGCGGGGGTTGGTCTGCGCCACGGTCGTTTCTTCCTTTTCCCGGTGGTCGGTGGGAATGGTGCAGGACGCCAAGCCCAAACCGGTGGCCAAGACAGTTCCGGCGACGACAATCCGCCGGTTACGCGATGTAGACATTGGCGTTGTTTCCACCGGTGCAGTGCACGTACTCGCCGTTGTCGCGGCAGGTCATGGTGTAGCTAGTGCCCGTGACATCGCTGTAGGCCTCCACCACGTGGTTGAAATCGTCCTCGTCGCCGTCCAAGTAGGCGTCCACGTAGGCATCGCGCACCGCGAGGGCGAAGCTATCGCTGGTCGGGCCAGACTTCCAGACGCTATTCAGGTCGCCGCCCGGATTCGAGCCCCGCGCCGACGCATTCACCGGGGTCACATACCCCGGCAGGTTCGGATTCTTCGGACGGGAGTCGGCCTCGTCGGCGGCGTCTTCGTCATCGTCCTCACGGTTGGCGTCCTCGTCGCGGTCGTCCCTCCCGGCGTCCTCGTCGTCCTCGGTACCGGGGGCGTCCGTGCCCTCAGCCGAGCTCACGGTGGTCTGCTCGGAGCTCTTACCTTCGCCTGGCTTGCCGGTGAACAAGAATGCGGCGAAGCCCGCGGCCGCCAGCAGCGCCATGATCAGCAGCACGATGATCAGGATATTGCGCCCGGTGGACTTCTCCTCCGGCTGCTCAGGGTATCCCTGCGGGGCATAGCCCTGACCTTGCCACTGGCCACCCGGGCCCACATAACCCTGCTCCGGGTAGCCCTGGTTGCCGTAGTTCGGCCCACCGTACCCCTGGTTGTTATAGCCCTGACCGCCGTAGTCCTTGCCCTGCCACTGGCCACCCTGTCCCTGGCCACCATAGGGGTTCTGTTGCCCCCACTGCTGGGATGCGCCAGCGCCATAACCCGCACCAGCCTGCCCCCACTGGCCGGATCCCCCCTGCGCCGACGGGCCAGCGCCCGGCTGGGTCCACGGATTGGCGCCCGGTTGTCCGGCACCATCGCCGGTTGGGGTGTCGCCGGGGCGGCGGTACTGCGGAGGCTGCGGACCCGAGGCGCTCCCGCCCTCGGCGCCGGTGTCATCAGGGTGGTGATCTTGTGGCTTCGTCATGCCCCTAAAGTTAGCGCACGCCGCGGACAACACCATGCACCCGAGCGACCTAAACAAACGCGTCGCAGCGCTGACCGTTAGACTGGCTTTCACAAGAGCTCACCCCGGGTCTGCGGTACCCACGTGTCAGCGGTTGTGCCATCGGCGCCGTGTCAACAGCACCGCGTGATCAGCACCCCCAACCGGCAGGCCCAAAGAAGGAGGCGATCGTGGCCCACCCAGCACATGCCCGATCTCGGTCCCGCCAGCTACTTTTCCTGGCGTGCACCCTCCCCCTGCTCGCCACCGCGACCGCGTGTGGCTCAGGATCAGAAGAGCCCACCGGAAAGACGTCCGAGGCCACGAGCTCCAGCACCCAGCCCACGACGAGCAGCAGTGCGTCCCCCACCACCTCGACGAGCGAGGCGGCCCCCAACCCTACCCTGGCCAGCGATACCGATCAGGCGGACGAGGGCACGCCGAAGCCGGCGACGTCGCCCCACAACGTGGCGCCCCAACCTGACCGCAGCAACGGAGCGGCGAACCCCCCGGGCACGCCGGCACCGAGCGCGCCGGACTACAACTGCCGCAACCGCAGCGCCCCTCCGCTGAACAACACCACCATCCCGATGGCCGGCGGCGGCAGCTTCCACTACACGCTGAAGGCCAACCGCTATAACCCCTGCAAGACGCTGTCCTGGATCCACATCGCCGGCGAGCACGACGGGCCCAAGGAGGCAGTGCTGCTCTACCACAACGGCAACCCGGTGAACTCGCCGCAACCGCGACTGATCACTGCCGTCACCGGGATTCAGCGCCTCGGGGACGGCGCCGTCCAGGTCACCTACCGCACCGCGCAGGGTGCGACCGGCTCCGTCACGACGCGGGCGACCGGCAACGGCGTCCAGGAGGAATCCACCCTCCCGCCCAGCGTGGACAGCAGCGCGCCGCGACTGGCTGGGGCGCATAGCTAAGCCCAGCCACGGTAGCGCCGGACCGGCACCGCAGTGCTGGCCTGAGCGCCTGCCACGATCATCTGATCCGATCATCTGACACCGGGTGCTGACCGGCGTTTTGGGGATGTCTGCCACAGCCTTCATTACACTGAATTCATTTATGCCGAAATCACTAAACATTTCGGCAAGCAAGTGTGAGGAAGGACCCCACAGTGTCAGACAACCCCCGCGGCCTGCCACCCGAACAGGCAGCCGCACAACGGCGTAAGGAAGAAGCCGCAGCCGGCGCGCAGCGGGCCGCCGAGCGTGCCCACCAGGAACGCGCCCGGCGCCGCGAAACCCAGGCTGCGATGACCAGGCGAGCCCGTATCGCCCTGGCGCAGGCCTCCAGCGGTGAGCGCTCCATCCACCCGGCGCTGATCCCGGGCATCGACGTCGAGAACACCGATGCAGACTTCAAGACCAATAAGCCGGTCTTCGCCGTGGCGCTCGCAGCCGCCATCGTCGTGCTGGCGTGGGCGATCATCGCGCCCGAAAACCTCGCCGAGACCGGCGGAGCCATGCGCGAGTGGGTGGTCGTGCACTTCGGCTGGATGTTCACCTCGATCATGATCGCCACCCTGGCGTTCCTCCTGGTCGTGGGGCTCGGGCCGACGGGCAAAATTCGGCTTGGTCAGGATGACTCCGAACCTGAGTTCTCCACCTTTGCCTGGATCTCCATGCTCTTCGCCGCAGGCCTGGGCATCGGTCTGATCTTCTACGGTCCGATGGAGCCACTGACCCACTTCCTCAGCCCGCCACCATCTGCGGACGTAGAGCCGGGCACCCAGGATGCCGTGTTTCCGGCGCTGACCGCCGCGATCCTCCACCAGGCCTCCCTGCCCTGGGTGGTCTATGCGCTGGTCGGCGGATCTATTGCCTATGCCTCCTTCCGTCGCGGCCGGCTACCGCTGATCTCCTCGCTCTTCGAGCCGCTGATCACGGACTCGAATAATCGGGTCGCAGGAAAGATCATCGACATCTTCGCCGTCCTGGTGACCCTGTTCGGCACCGCGACCTCCCTGGGTATTGGCGCCCTGCAGATCCGCACGGGTACCTCGATCATCACCGGCAAGCCTCTGGAGGGCGACGGTGTGATGGTGGCGATCATCGCCATCCTCACCGTCATCTTCATTTTCTCCGCGACCTCGGGCGTGAAGCGCGGCATCCGCATCCTGTCGAATACGAACATGGGCCTGGTCATCACCCTGGGGCTGTTCGTGCTCATCACCGGCCCAACACTGTTCATCTTCGACCTCCTGCCGGTCACGGTGATGCAGCTGATCCAGAACTTCATCGACATGATGTCCACCAACCCCTCTGAGGGCCCGGTGGAAAAGGAGTTCGTCACCGCCTACACCATGCTCTTCTGGGCCTGGTGGATCTCCTGGTCCCCGTTCGTGGGCATGTTCATCGCGAAGATTTCCAAGGGCCGCACGCTGCGCCAGTTCGTCACCGTAGTGCTCCTCGTGCCATCTGGGCTCTCCATCGTCTGGTTCGTCGTCTTCGGCGGCACGACCATCTGGAACAGCCTCAATGGCGACCCGATCGAGATCGAGGGCTCGGGCGAGAACGTCATGTTCGATCTCATCGACAAGTTGCCGTTCTCCGGTCTGGTGAACATCATCGCGCTGATCGCGATCGTCATCTTCTTCAACACGGCCGCGGACTCCGCGACGAACGTCATGGGCTCGATGTCCCAGAGCGGTCGCCCGACCCCGTCCCTGCCCGTGACGATCATCTGGGGCACTGCCCTGGGTTCGGTCGCCCTGTTCCTGCTTCTCGCCGGTGGCGACGACGCCCTCTCCGGCCTGCAATCCATCATGGTCTCCTGTGCACTGCCGTTCGCGGTAATCCTCATCGGCGTGATGGTGGCGTGGGCGAAGGACCTGCACAATGACCCGGTGATGCTGCGACGTCGTTTCGCCGTTGAGGCGATCGACCGGGGCGTGCGCCGGGGCCTGGACGAGCACGATGGTCACTTCATCTTCGGAGCCACCCAGGTACCGGAGGGCCAGGGTGCTGCCGAAGCCGTGGACGTGGAGGACGAGTCCTTCCACACCTGGTACACCGATAACGCTTCGGAAGACTTCATCATCCACCGGGTCGAGGAGAAGGTCAGCGAGCAGATCGAACGCGAGAAATTCGATCAGGCTGTCGCCGACGCCGAGGCCAAGGCCGAAGCAGAGGCGGCGATCACCAACGATGCCCGCGCGATGGAGGAGTACTGGACCGAGCGTGTTGCTGGCGCCGATTCGGACTCAGACTCAGCGGAAGCTTCCGAGGAAGGTTCTGGCGACGAGAGCGGTAGTTCCCGCTAGCTCGCTGCACTGCAAATAAAGAAAGACCCAGGCTTTTCAGCCTGGGTCTTTTTGCTCCCCCAGCTGGATTCGAACCAGCAACCGCTCGATTAACAGTCGAGTGCTCTGCCATTGAGCTATGGGGGAATGCTCAGGAGGAAGCTTACTAAGGCTTACTCAGCCCACCAAATCTTGGCACCACCCCTCAAACCAGCGCTGAGAACTGGCTCGCGGCGCCGTGGAAAAGCAGAAACCCAGGGCCGTGGACCCTGGGTTTGGTGTTGCTCCCCCAGCTGGATTCGAACCAGCAACCACTCGATTAACAGTCGAGTGCTCTGCCATTGAGCTATGGGGGAATATGCCATCTTGGCAACGAATAGACACTCTACCCAGCAAGCTTATAAGCGCCAAATCGGCAGGTCAGGACCGCAATATCGGCTTTAAGGGTGCAGTGTGGTTCAATGACCTGGTGGCGGGACCATAGCTCAGTCGGTTAGAGCCGCGAACTCATAATTCGCTGGTCGCGGGTTCGAGCCCCGCTGGTCCCACAAGAATCATTCACCGCCCGCCTCACGGCGGCTCCCCCCGGCGCGCTGGGCCCAACTTCGCGGCCCAGCCCGCCGGGGTTTTCGTATCCTTCACCCCGGCCTTAGGTAGTTAGCGGGTGAAGCGCGCGATCGCTTGGGAGACTTCCTCCAGTTTCTCCTCCACCGCCTGATCCGAGGTTCGGGCGGCCTGCACCACGCAGTGGGCCATGTGCTCCTCCAGCAGCACCAGGCCCACCCCCTTGAGCGCGGACTGCAGTGCCGCGATCTGGGTGAGTACGTCGATGCAGTATTCCTCCTCGGCGATCATCCGTTGCACACCGCGCACCTGGCCTTCGATGCGCTTCATGCGCGCGATCAGCTTGGCACGGTCGCCGTGGCCACTCAGCGGCTTCTCGCTGTGATCAACCTTGCCGTTGGCCTCAGGCTCACCTTTCTGTGGCGTATGACAGTCGCTCTTGTTTGCTGCCTTCGCAGTACCCATGGTGATTACCTCTCCTCAACCTCAGGCTGGATGGACTTAAAACCCCGCAGCCGCAAGCTGTTCGAGACCACAAACACACTGGACAGCGCCATAGCCGCACCCGCCAGCATCGGGTTCAGCAGGCCGAAGGCAGCCAGCGGGATCGCCGCGACGTTGTAGGCGAAGGCCCAGAATAGGTTCATCTTGATCGTTCGCAGGGTCTTGCGCGACAGACGAATGGAATCCACCACCGCACTCATCTCGGCACGCACGAGGGTGATGTCCGCAGCCTCGATGGCCACGTCCGTGCCCGTGCCCATGGCGATGCCCAGCTCCGCCTGCGCGAGCGCGGCAGCGTCGTTGACACCATCGCCAACCATCGCCACGCGCTTGCCCTCGGCCTGCAGATCCTTGACCGCCGTGACCTTATCGGCGGGCATCACGCCTGCCCGCACGCTGTCGGGGTCAATCCCCACGACGTCGGCGACCTCACGTGCGACCCGCTCGTTGTCACCGGTGACCAGCATCGGTTCCAGACCGAGCTCCTTGAGCTGTGCGATGGCCTCCGCACTGTCCGACTTCACCGCATCCTCGACGGCGATCGCACCAGCCAGCTGGCCGTCGACAAGCACCGGAACCACGGTGCCTCCCAGCCCGCTGTGTTCCACGATCTCGGAGCCAACGGTGGTGCCGTCGGCGACCTCGAAACCGCGGCCGACCTCGACAGTCACACCGTCAACGGTGGCAGTCACGCCGCGCCCTGGGACGGACTCGAAGTCCTTCGCTTCGGGCAGCTCGCCGCCGATCTCCTTACGCGCACGCTCAACGATCGCCTCGGCGATGGGGTGCTCGGAGTGAATCTCCACCGCACCGGCAATGCGCCACAGCGCCGCCTCGCTGATCCCGACCTTGCCGGAGCCATCCTCGATCTTGTCTGCAGTCGGCGCGAGCCAGGCCCCGGTGGCCGTCATCTCGCCGGTCGTGATGGTGCCGGTTTTGTCCAGGATGATGGCGTCCACGCCACGGGTCTGTTCCAGGGTCTCCGGCCCACGGATCAGCACGCCCATCGACGCACCCCGCCCTGTACCGACCAGCAGCGCGGTCGGGGTTGCAAGCCCCAGCGCACACGGGCAGGCGATGATCAGCACCGCGACGGCCGAGGCCATCGCCGCACCTGTATCGCCCGTGATCAGCAGCCAGGCCAGCAGCGTGATGACCGCCAGGGCAATGACCACCGGGACGAATACGGCGGAGATCCGGTCGGCCAGCCGCTGTACATCAGCCTTGCCGGACTGGGCCTGCTCCACCAGCTTGGCCATCTGCGCCAGCTGGGTATCGTTGCCCACGCGGGTGGCCTCGACAATCAGTCGGCCCGATGCGTTCACGGTCGCGCCGGTCACCACATCGCCGGGGGCGACCTCCACCGGCACGGATTCGCCGGTCAGCATGGATTCATCTACTGCCGAGCTGCCCGCGACCACGCGCCCGTCCGTGGCGATCTTCTCGCCCGGGCGCACCACAAAGTACATGCCCTCGGCCAGCTGACCGATCGGGATGCGGCGCTCGTTGCCACCCTGGGCGTCGTCAACGACGGCGACGTCCTTCGCACCCAGCTCACCCAGCGCACGCAGCGCCTCGCCAGCGCGGTGCTTCGCGCGCTTCTCGTAGTAGCGCCCAGCCAGGACGAACATGATCACGCCCGCGGCGACCTCGAGGTAAATATCCCCCATCGGGTCGCCGTGGGTATTGAACAAGCTCCAGGTGTGGCTCATTCCCGGCTCGCCGGCACTGCCGAAGAATAGCGCGACGAGCGACCACAGGAACGCCGCCCCTGTGCCCACGGTGATCAGGGTGTCCATCGTCACCGCGCCGTGCTTGATGTTGAGCCAGGTCGCCCGGTGGAACGGGTACCCCGCCCACACGATCACGGGCGCGGCCAGCGTCAGCGAGAGCCACTGCCAGTTCGTGAACTGCAGGTTCGGGATCATGGCCAGCACGATCACCGGGATCGCCAGCCACAGGGAGCCGATCAGGCGATTACGGAGGCCCGCCAGCTCACGCTCTGTTGCCTGCTCCGCCGGTGTCTGGGACGTCGGCTCCGCCACAGGCCCAGGTGCGTCAGCCTCTCCTGACTCGCTGGCCCCGCCCTGCGGGCCCCCAGCGGCAGGCTGCGGTGTCAGCGACCCAGAGAGCTGAGCCCCGTAGCCCATGTCCGCGATGATGTCCCGGATCCGCTCATCCGTCACCGCCACGGCGGCATCGGCGTCCCGCTCAACGTGCGCCTTCTCCGTGGCGTAGTTGACGGAGGCGGTCACCCCGTCCAGCTTGTTGAGTTTACGCTCAATTCGATTCGCGCACGAGGCACAGGTCATTCCAGTGATCTGGTAGTCAAGGTCCACAACTGGCTGGGCTGCCGTGCTGACGCCCACCTCAGCCGCTGAGTGGTTCTGGTGTTCGGACAAGTTTTCCATCCCCTTTCGACCCCGATCCTATACCCCCTGGGGGTATGAGGCAAGCGTCCCGCAGCGGCACAGGAAGGCGAAGAAAGACGCACCGGGCACAAGAAAAGGGGCCGCGGGAAGAACTCCCACGACCCCAAGAACCGACGGCCCACAGGCCTCGGTACTAGACGTTAGTTGCCGAGGCGCTAGTAGCCGCGCTTAATCCACTCGTCCAGGTGCGGGGCCTCGTCCCCGATGGTGGTGGAATCGCCATGGCCGGTGAGCACCTTCGTCTCCGCCGGCAGCGGCAGCAGCTTCGTCTTGATCGACTCGATGATCGTGTCGAAGTCCGAGAAGGAACGCCCCGTCGCCCCAGGACCGCCGTTGAACAGCGTGTCGCCGGAGAACAGCACGTCCGCGGCCGGCACGTAGAACACGCAGCAGCCCGGCGAGTGACCCGGGGTATTCATCGTCTTGAGCTCCACGCCGCCGACCTCGAAGACGTCGCCGTCGGCAAGTTCCTTCGGCTCCAGGTCCGGGTAGCTCTGGTCCCAGAGCACGCGGTCCGCCGGGTGGACGTAGATGTCCGCGCCGAAGATCTGGGACAGCTCCGGTGCCACGGTGATGTGGTCATTGTGCGCGTGGGTGCACAGGATGGCCTTGACCTCGCGGCCGTCGACTGCCTCCTGGATCGGGTCCAGTTCGTGGGCGGCGTCGATGATGTAGCACTCCTTGTCATCGCCGATGACCCAGATGTTGTTCTCCACGTCCCACTCGCCGCCGTCCAGGGCGAAGGTGCCGTTGGTGATCACACGAGTCACGCGCAGTTTCTCGCCCGCACCAGAGAGCTGGCCTGGGGAAATGATGTCCGTAATCGCATTATCGCTCATTGTTCTTCTCCTTCATTGGGATGCCGGCGCCCCGGCAACTCAGCGCTGCGAGCCCCGCAGCAAGGGGTTTTTAAGCGAACTCCACCACGGAGCGCATGACCTCGCCTGCCCGCATCTTCTCGAAGGCAGCCTCCACGTCCGCGACGCCGATGCGCTCATCGACGAAGCGGTCGAGCGGGAACCGGCCCTGACGGTAGAGGTCGATATAGGTCGGGAAGTCCCGCTCCGGCAGGCAGTCGCCGTACCAGCTGGACTTCAGCGCACCGCCGCGGGAGAACACGTCCAGGAACGGCAGCTCCAGCGTCATCTCTGGGGTCGGCACGCCCACCAGCACCACACGGCCGGCCAGGTCGCGGATGTAGAAGGCCTGCTTGAAGGTCTCCGGAATCCCCACCGCGTCCACGGCGACGTCCACGCCGAAACCACCGGTGAGCTCCTGCACCTTCTCCACTAGCTCATCGGTGGACAGGCCGCGGGAGTTGATGGTGTGGGTCGCGCCGAACTCTTCCTTCGCGCGCTTGAGCTTGTCCTCGGAGATGTCGATCGCGATGATCGTGCTTGCGCCCGCGACCTCGGCACCGGCGACAGCAGCCATGCCCACGCCACCCAGGCCGATGACGGCGATGGACTCGCCACGCTGAATCTCGCCAGTATTCACCGCCGCACCCAGGCCGGCCATCACGCCACAGCCCATCAGGCCCGCAGCCGCCGGGTCCGCCTCCGGGTCCACCTTCGTGCACTGACGCTCATGGACCAGCGTCTTCTCCGCGAACGCACCGATGCCCAGCGCTGGCTCCAGCTCGGTGCCGTCGGTCAGCGTCATCTTCTTCGAGGCGTTGAAGGTATCGAAGCAGTACTGCGGCTGGCCCTTCTTGCAGGCACGGCACTCGCCGCACACCGCGCGCCAGTTCAGGACCACATAATCGCCAACCGCGACGTGGGTGACGTCCTCGCCAATCTCCGAGACCACGCCCGCGGCCTCGTGGCCCAGCAGGAAGGGGTAATCGTCCGTAATGCCGCCGTCGCGGTACGCGAGGTCAGTGTGGCACACACCGCAGGCCTGCACCTGCACAACCACATCATTCGCACCCGGGGCGGGGACCTGAATATCGACCAGTTCCACCGGGTCGCCCTTGCCGCGCGAGACCACTGCCTTAACGCTCTGTGTCATGCTTTCCTCCTGCTGTGTCTAAATTTCTGGCGCCACCGCTGCCACGTTCCGCCATTTTTTAGGACGTCAACCCGGCAGCGTGGCGCTGACTTGCACTTTCCATCGTGGCATAACTTCCCACCGCGCGCCCCGCGGCGTACTTGCCGGTAGCATCTAAGCCCCTCGCGCTCGGGCGAAGCTGATTCCCGCGGCGGGGTTATGACGTAGACTGGGCTTTTAAAGCTCCACCGCCGTCGACGAACATCCGGGCAGGCGGTGGCCGAGTGCACACCACGTTTGGGAGGGCTTGAACTTCATGATCCAGTTCGTTGTCGGGGCCGCAGCCGGCTATCTGATGGGAACCAAGGCCGGGCGTCGCCGTTACGAGCAGATCCGGCGCGGCTATGAGACCGCGATCAACTCTGAGGTCGCCCAGTCCGCGCTACGCGCCAGCCGCAAGGCGCTGGCCAATCGCCTGGATCCGGACCCGCGTATGCACGAGGTGCGCGACCTGAACGCCAGCACCCGAAGCTCGCTGGCCGATGGGCACAGCATCGTCGAGCCGGACGACGCCCACCCCAACGACCGTCCGCTCCGCTCCGCATCCGAATTCAAGCGCCCCCGCTCCCCCAAGAAGCCCCGCTAGGGCTCGCTAGAGCTAGGGTCTCGTCCCTCTTCCGCTGCTCGCCGGCCGCCCCGCCACCGGCGCTGGCCCGAGTGCTGGATGCCCGCCGTACCGCCCATGATCGGCGGGCGGCTTAGTTGCCAAAGGTGAAATCCCCGTAGGCGTTGGCCCGCTCGTTGAGCGAGCGCCGGTACTTCTCCAGCGCGGTGAGGTCGGCGAAGGTGGCCATATAGGCATCCTTGTCCTCGTCCGGGCGCATGCGCTGCATCTGCGCACGCAGCTCCGCGACCTCGTTGCTCACCCAACGCTCCTGCATCCGCGCCATGATCGCCGAGGCATAGTAGGGCAACCGCTCCTGCTGGCACTGCAGATCCTCCACCGCGAGCTCGGAGACCACTGCCTGCCCCATAGCATCGGGCACGTTATTGCTCACCGCGTCCAACCAACCCGAACCGGACTTGGCCTGCGCGGTGCCGCCGGCCGCAGCCATCGCGTTCACGATCGCGATATACGTCGGGTGCACAAAGCTCTCCGGGGGCATGAGGTCGAAGATCTGCCCCGCCAGTTCCGGCTCCTGCAGACCCAACTTCAGCACCTCCCGGATCCCCAACAAAAACTCGTCCTTCGGATCCGGGCGCTCCATGCCCGCCACGACCCGCAGGTGACCGCCGGAGTCCTCGCCACCAGGCACACCACCGTGGTTCGCCACGCCCTGACCTGCCGGAGCACCATCCTCCGCGAGCCTCTCCCGGCGTGCCGCGCCGCGCTTCAGCTCCAGTTTCGGCTTCTCCGACCGGCCACGCCGGGCCTCCTCGCGCACCTGGGCCACGATGTCATCCGGGTCGTCGAACCCCACCCAACCGGCGGCCTGGCGGGAGTACTCGTCGCGCAGGGCGTCGTCCTTAATCCCGGCGAGCACCGGGATGATCCGCCGCATCGCGTGGATACGGCCGTCCACGGCGGCGGTGTCGTAGCCCTCCAGCAGGGTACGGATCACGAACTCGAACATGGGGATGCGGTTGGACACCAGCTCCCGCACCGCCTCGTCACCGCGCTCCAGGCGAATATCGCAGGGGTCTTGGTCGCCCGGCGCGACGGTGACATAGCTGCGGCCGGTGAACTTCTGGTCCCCCTCGAAAGCGCGCAGCGCGGCCTTCTGGCCGGCCTCGTCGCCGTCGAAGGTGTAGATGATCTCGCCACGGAAGTAGCGGTCGTCCAGCATGAAGCGCCGCAGCATCGCCAGGTGCTCGGAGCCGAAGGCCGTGCCACAGGAGGCCACCGCCGTGTCCACTCCCGCAGCGTGCATCGCCATGACGTCCGTGTAGCCCTCAACCACCACGGCCTGGTGCTTCTGCGCGATGCTGCGCTTGGCCTGGTCGATGCCGAAGAGAACCTTGGACTTCTTGTACAGCAAGGTCTCCGGGGTGTTCATGTACTTGCCCAGCTTGTCGTCCTCGAACAACTTGCGGGCGCCGAAGCCGATGACATCACCCGCCACCGAGCGGATCGGCCACAGCAGGCGGCGGTGGAAACGGTCGATCGGCCCCTTGGATCCCATCCGGGAGAGGCCGGCGGCCTCCAGCTCCTGGAATTCGAAGCCCTTACGCAGCAAGTGCTTGGTGAGGGTGTCCCAGCCTGGTGGGGCGTAGCCACAGCCGAACTGATCCGCGTGCTCCTGGGTGAAGCCACGATCGATGAGGAACTGACGGGCCACGTCCGCGCCCTGGACGTCCGAGGAAAACTGCTCCCGGTAGAACTCGAAGGCCGCCTTATTCGCCGCAACCAGGCGCTGGCGGGTGCCGGGCTTCTCCCGCCGCCCCGGACCACCGCCCTCGTAGTTGATGCGGTAGCCGATGCGCTCGGCGACCTGCTCCACGGCCTCCGGGAAGGTCAGGTGCTCCATCTTCATGAGGAAGCTGAACACGTCCCCGCCCTCGCCGGTCGAGAAGCAGTGGAAGTAACCCTTATTCGGGCGGACGTGGAAGGACGGGGTCTTTTCATCCTTGAACGGGCTGAGCCCCTTCAAGGAATCGACACCACCGGGCGTGAGCTGGACGTACTCCCCCACGATTTCCTCGATCGGCGTCGCCTCGCGAATCGCCTCGATGTCCCGCTCCGGGATCCTGCCCTTACCCATAAGGGACATGCTAATACACCCGACAGATACGGGATGCGGCCGAGCGGAACGCCCATTCGCCAGAAAAAACGGGGCCGACTTTTTAACATAGGTTCCCTGACATACTTATCTGCCACGATGTTTACCCATCGCGTGCACCACAAACCCGGGAAGGTAGGTCGCCATGACCGCAACCCACTACGACGTCCTCATCATCGGCTCCGGATTCGGCGGTTCCGTCACCGCCCTGCGCCTTGTCGAGAAGGGATACAAGGTCGGCGTCCTGGAGGCCGGCAAGCGCTACGCGGACAAGGACTTCGCGAAGAACTCCTGGCACCTCAAGCAGTTCCTCTGGGCGCCCGCGATCGGCTGCTACGGCATCCAGCGCATCCACCTGCTGCGCAATGTCATGATCCTCGCCGGCGCCGGCGTGGGCGGCGGCTCGCTGAACTACGCGAATACCCTCTACCAGCCCGAGGACGAGTACTTCCACAATAAGCAGTGGGCGCACATCACCGACTGGAAGGACGAGCTAACCCCCTATTATGACCAGGCTCGCCGCATGCTGGGTGTGGTCACCAACCCCACCATGACCCCGGCGGACAAGCTCTCGAAACAGACCGCAGAGGAGCTCGGCGTGGGCGATACCTTCCGCATGGCACCGGTGGGAGTGTTCTTCGGCGAAAAAGTGGGGCTGACCGGCAAGCCGAAGGAAACCGTGGAGGACCCCTACTTCGGTGGTGCAGGCCCGCAGCGCACCGCCTGCCACGAGTGCGGCGAGTGCATGACCGGCTGCCGCCATGGAGCAAAGAACACCCTGCTGAAGAACTACCTCTACCTCGCAGAGAAGGGCGGCGCCGAGGTCCACCCACTGACCACGGTCACCGACATCACCCACAAGCCGGGTGGCGGCTGGAACGTCGATACGAAGGTCACGTCAGGCCTGCTGGGCAAGAAGAAGACTCGACGCTTCACCGCGGACAAGGTCGTCGTCTCCGCGGGCGCGTGGGGAACCCAGAACCTGCTGCACCGGCAGAAGCTCAACGGAAACCTTCCCCAGCTGCCGGATTCCCTCGGCACGATGACCCGCACCAACTCCGAGGCCTTGCTCGGCGCCCAGTTTAAGAAGTACGACCCGGAGTGGGATTTCTCCGAGGGCGTGGCCATCACCTCCAGCTACTTCCCCGCCCCGGATACGCATATCGAGCCGGTGCGCTACGGCAAGGGGTCGAACTCCATGGGCCTACTCCAGACGCTCATGACCGACGGCGATAAGCTGCGCCCGCGCGTGCTCGAGTTCCTCCGCCAATTGGTCCTGCAGTTCAACCATGTGCCACGCCTGGTGAACCTGCGCCGGTGGTCGCAGCGCACGGTGATCAACCTGGTGATGCAATCCCGCGATAACTCGCTGACCACCTACCCGCGCAAGCTCGGCAAGTTCACCTGGCTGACCTCCAAGCAGGGCACCGGCGAGCCGAACCCGAGCTGGATCCCGGAGGGCAACAAGGCGACCCGCATCCTGGCATCCCTGCGCAAGGATGGCCTGGCCGGCGGGGTGTGGTCCGAGGTGTTCGACATCCCGCTGACCGCCCACTTCCTCGGCGGCTGCTCGATCTCCAGCTCCCCGGACGACGGCGTGGTGGACCCCTACCACCGCGTCTGGGGCCTGCCGGGCCTCTTCGTGGTCGACGGCTCCGCCATGGCCGCCAACCCCGGGGTGAACCCCTCCTTGTCCATCACCGCTAATGCGGAGCGCGCCGCCGCGATGTGGCCGAATAAGGGTGAAGAGGACCCGCGGCCGGAGCAGTCCGAGGGCTATCACCGCATCGAGGCCGTGGAGCCAGCCTCCCCGATGGTGCCGGCCACCGCCCCGGCCGCGCTGCGCCTTCCGATCACCCCGGTGGGTCACTAGCCCCACGCTGCCCGGTATAACTGGCTGTTATGGCGCAGAAGAATAACGGTCCTAAAGCTGGCAAATACGGCACGATCGGCGGTGTCGTCGTCGCCCTGGCACTCGCCGGAGCGAGCCAACTCGGTCTCTTCGGCGATGACGATAACGCCGGCGGCGGGCAGGGCGGCAATTCCCAGTCCGGGCAGTCCTCCAACGCCGCCCAACAGAATCCGGGCGCGGATAGCGCTACCGGTTCCGAGTGCGCCGTGGGAACCCTGCCGGAGGAGGCCCGGGAGCAGATCGAGGACATCCTCACCGGCGCTCCCTCCGACGACGGCCCGCACGACGGCAAGCACTTCGGAAACTACGAGGGCCTCCTACCGAAGGAGAAGTCCAGCTACTACCGCGAGTACACCGTCAAAACCCCGGGTCTGAACCACCGAGGCGAGCGCCGCCTCGTCGTCGGTGGTGGTACGGAGACCGACCCCGAGGTCTGGTACTACACCTCTGACCACTTCGAGAGCTTCTGCGAAATCCCCGACGCCGAGGACTAACGCGGAGAAAACACTAAGCCCACGCGGCGCTGATACCTGCGGCAGAGGCGTCCAAGCGCTCCAGCCGAGATTCGGTGAGAGAGGCGACCTGGTCGATGACCACGCGACGGCGCTCGACCTCGGTGGTCGCGTTCTCGTACCAGAGACGGAAGACCGGATCCAGCGCCCCGGCACCGCCACGGGCCAAGAACTCCGTGACCCGAAAGATGCGCTCCCGCTGGCGATCCTGCTCCGCCAGGTGCAGCTTCTCATCCATCACGTAGAGCACGGCGATGGACTTCAGTAGCGTGACCTCGGCCTTAACCTCCGCGGGGATGACGAGGTTCGCGGCATAACGGCCCAGCGGTCCGGCGCCGTACTCCCGGCGGGTCGCGGTGACCACGGCCGTGACGAAGCGGCTGACCAGCTCCGAGGTCATAGACTTCAGCGCAACCAGGTCCTGCAGACTGTGGCGGAAGTCAGCGGCCCGGGAGACCACGGGCATCTGCCGCAAGCGATCCGCCGCAGCCAACAGCTCCTCGGGCTCCCCGCCGAAGTGGTGTGCGCCCTTGTCCGCGAGCGCGGCCAGCTCCACCAGGTCCCACAGCACGCCCAGGGTGATGCGGCCAGAGAGCATGCCGTCCTCAACGTCATGGACGGAGTAGGCAACATCGTCCGACCAGTCCATGATCTGGGCCTCCAGGCACTGCTCCCCCTCGGGCGCGCCCTGCCGAATCCATTCCAGGATGTGTAGGTCGGACTCGTAGGCACTGTACTTGCGGCGCGGGGTGCCGTCCGGGGCGGTTGGGCCCCAGGGGTATTTGCACGCCGCATCCAGGGCCGCGCGGGTGAGATTCAGTCCATAGGAAGTGCCATCTGCCCCGAGGGTCTTCGGTTCCAGGCGGGCTAGGATGCGCAGGGTCTGCGCGTTGCCCTCGAAGCCGCCGATACTGGCCGCGGCCTCGTCCAGGGCGCGCTCGCCGTTGTGGCCGTAGGGCGGGTGGCCGATGTCGTGGCTCAGCCCCGCCAGGTCCGCGAGGTCAGGGTCCGCACCCAGGGTCTTGCCGATGCCACGGGCGATCTGTGCAACCTCCAGGGAGTGCGTCAGCCGGGTGCGCGGCGTATCCCCCGACCCGGGCCCCACAACCTGGGTCTTATCGGCCAGACGGCGCAGTGCCGCGGAGTGCAGGACGCGCGCCCGGTCACGGTCGAAGTCCTCCCGACCGTCCGGGACCGATCCTGCCAACCCCAGGGTTTTGGGTGCGACGGCATGACGGCGCGCGCAGTCGTGCTCCGTGTACTGATACCCCTGCATCTCGCGCTCCGTTAGTCCTGTGCCCGTCCGCGTGGGAGGCAGCCCCCGGTGCCGGCGCACCGCCAGACCGCCCCAGCCCACGGGGGTGTTTAACCCCTAGACGCTGCCGACGTTGCCCTCGGCGAAGAAGTGGTGGCCCGGGCGGCGCACACGGCCCTGCACCGGCGGCAGCACCGAGTACTGGTCGTAGGTCGCGCGGTCATAGTCGCGCTGCCAGTCGTCCGGGGCCTTGCCTTCCAGCAGGCTGCCCGGCTCGAGCCACGGGTAGAGGTCCTCATACGGGCGGGCCTGGGTCTGGTCCACGCGGCGCACCAGGTGGCCGGGGCCCAGCTGGCTGACGTCATGCAGGCCCATGGCTCCCAGAATGCGGGTGGCGGACTTCAGGGTATTGCGGTGGTAGTTCGCCACGCGCTCGGCCTTGCTGTCCACGTCCAGACCGCGGGAGAGCCACGGGTTCTGGGTTGCCACACCGGTCGGGCAGGTGTTGTCGTGGCATTTCTTGGCCTGGATGCAGCCTGCGGCCATCATCATGCCGCGGGCGGACATCGTGAAGTCCGCGCCGATCGCAAGCCGGCGGATGATATCCGCGCCACCGACGACCTTGCCTGCCGCACCGACGGCGACCTGGTCGCGCAGACCCGTGCCCACCAGTGCGTTGTGGACGATCATCAGCCCTTCGGTCAGCGGGGTGCCGACGCGGTCCAGGAACTCCAGTGGGGCCGCTCCCGTGCCACCCTCGGCACCGTCGACGGTGATCCAGTCCGGGGCGGTCTTCGCCTTGAGCATCGCCTTACACAGGGAGAGTACCTCGTGGCGGGAACCCACGCAGAACTTGATGCCCACCGGCTTGCCATTGGCCAGGCGGCGCAGCTTCTTAACGAAGTGCATCAGCTCCAGCGGGGTGTCGAACTCGGAGTGCCACGCCGGGGAGAGGCAGTCCTGCCCCTCCTCGATGCCGCGGGCCTCGGCGATCTCCGCAGTGACCTTGTGGCCCGGCAGCATGCCGCCCATGCCCGGCTTCGCGCCCTGGCTGAGCTTGATGAGGATGCCCTTGACCTCCGGGTAGTTCGCCTTGACGCGGAACTGCTCCGGGTCGAAGTGGCCATCCTCGGTGCGGCAGCCGAAGTAGCTGGAGCCGATCTCCCAGATCAGGTCCGCGCCGTACTCGAGGTGGTACTTGGTCAGACCACCCTCGCCGGTCTCCTGGATGAAGCCGCCCATCGCCGCACCCTTGTTCATGGCGAGCACAGCGTTGGCAGACAGGGAGCCGAAGGACATCGAGGAGATGTTGAACAGGGAGATGTCATAGGGCTGGGTACACTCCGGGCCGCCGAGGCGCACGAGTGGCGCATCGGTGCGGGCCGGCACCGGGTGGGTGGAGTGCAACAGGTGGTCGCGGCCCGGCACAAAGAGGTCGCGCTGGGTACCGAAGGCCTCCTCCGCCGGGATGTTCTTCGCGCTCTGGTAGACCATCGTGCGGGTCACGCGGTCGAACGGGCGACCGTCGGTGTTGGACTCGACGAAGTACTGCTGGATCTCCGGGCGGATGGATTCCATCATCCAGCGGGCGCGCCCCAGGACCGGGTAGTTACGGCGAATAGCGTGCTTAGGCTGGATGATGTCCACCGCCGCGACGGCAGAGGCAGCCAGTGCCCCGTACTTCACCGCTTTACGGATGAGTTTGCGACCACTTGGCATTGATGATGCTCCTTAAGAATTTTATTCTTCGGCTAGGTGGTGAACCAGACGACAATCGCGATGACCACGCAAATGGCCAGCGCCATCGTCAACATCCCCGTGGTTCGAACCACTCGGGTTTCCAGGGTACGCCGGGCAACCCAGGATACGAAGACCTGGACATCCAGCGGCAGCTTCTCCCCCGGCCCTTCGAACTCCACGTGGAGGTTGCGCAGGCCCCGGTTATCGGAGCTGTACTGCCCCGCCTTCTCGCCGTCGATGTCGAGGACAAAGTTGCGTCGGGATTCAGCAATGATTCCGATTTCGTGGCGGTCCGCGTTGATGGTCACCCGGTCGGCGGTGTGGAACTTATCGCTGTTCCCCTTCGCAGTCCAGGTTCCCGTCGCAGTCTCCGCTTGCGCCTCCGGCCCCTCATCGGCGGTGAGCCGCCAGGTATCTCCGCCGAAGCGGATGTGCTGTACCCCGCGCTCGTCGGCGAACTCCGCGATGCGGTCCATATCATCCGCTGGTCCGGCGTAGATCGGGAAGGTGTGCCCGTCGCTGGGCACTCCCCATCGGATGTCGCTGTTCATTAGCAGCCAGCCAGGCGCTGTGCGAGGTAGCCCTCGAGCTCGTCGATGGATACGCGCTCCTGCTCCATCGTGTCGCGCTCGCGAACGGTGACGGCGTTATCTTCCAGGGTGTCGAAGTCGACGGTCACGCAGTACGGGGTGCCGATCTCATCCTGACGACGGTAGCGGCGGCCGATGGCACCGGAGGTGTCGTAGTCGATGTTCCACAGACCGCGCAGCTTGTCGGCGATCTTCTCCGCGGTCGGGGTCAGGGTCTCCTTCTTCGACAGCGGCAGGACGGCAACCTTCACCGGGGACAGGCGCGGGTCCAGCTTCAGGACGGTGCGGGTATCGGTGCCGCCCTTAGCGTTCGGCACCTCCTCCTCGGTGTAAGCATCGACGAGGAAGGCCATCAGGGAGCGGCCCAGGCCGGCAGCCGGCTCGATGACGTACGGGATCCAGCGCTCTTCCTTCTGCTGGTCGTAGTAGGACAGATCCTCGCCGGAGCCCTCGGAGTGGGTCTTCAGGTCATAGTCCGTGCGGTTGGCAATGCCCTCGAGCTCGCCCCACTTGGAGCCGGTGAAGTGGAAGGCGTACTCGACGTCCACGGTACGCTTGGCGTAGTGGGACAGCTCGTCCTCGGTGTGCTCGCGCAGGCGCAGGTTCTCCCGGTCAATGCCCAGGTTGACGTACCAGTTCAGGCGCTGCTCGATCCAGTACTCCTGCCACTGCTCGTCGGTGCCCGGCTCGACGAAGAACTCCATCTCCATCTGCTCGAACTCGCGGGTACGGAAGATGAAGTTGCCCGGGGTGATCTCGTTACGGAAGGACTTGCCGGTGTTCGCGATACCGAACGGCGGCTTCGACCGGGACGCACCCATGACGTTCTTGAAGTTGATGAAGATGCCCTGGGCGGTCTCCGGACGCAGGTAGTGCAGACCCTCCTCATCATCGACCGGGCCCAGGAAGGTCTTCAGCAGACCCGAGAACGGGCGCGGCTCGGTCCAGTTACCCGGCTGGCCGGTCTCCGGATCATTGATGTCCGCCAGGCCGTTCGCCGGCGGGTGGCCGTGCTTCTCCTCGTACGCCTCCAGCAGGTGGTCAGCGCGGTAACGCTTGTTGGTGTGGAGGGACTCCACCAGCGGGTCGGTGAAGACCTCGACGTGGCCGGAGGTCACCCACACCTGACGCGGCTGGATGATGGACGTGTCGACACCGACGACGTCAGGACGGGAGGTGACCATGTGACGCCACCACTGGCGCTTGATGTTCTCCTTGAGTTCGACACCGAGCGGACCGTAGTCCCATGCGGAACGGGAACCGCCGTAGATCTCGCCTGCCTGGAACACGAATCCGCGACGCTTGCACAGGTTGATGACGGTATCGATGACGGACGCCATGTGGCTTCAGACTCCTCTGGTAGGGGATAAGTCGTTGATGATTCACAACGAGTCTAGCCGCACCCCGTCCGCCCGGTCATTCGGGGGTTGACCGGACCACATGGGACAATGGTCGTGTCCGCGGAAACCCCACCCATTCAAACCCGTACAGGGGCAGAAGCCGGCGACAACTTTCGCGCAATAAGGCAAATGTCTAGAGTGATATACGGTACAGGTATAATCCAGAAACCAGCATGTCTGAGCACTTATGCCGGCAAAAGCAGAACATTACTAATATTACCTATGGTCCAGAACGGAACCCCTGCTGTCCGTTCGGACCTGTTTCACAAAGAATTGGGCTGGGATGAACACCTATTCGGACACTGATCTTGACGCCGCCGAAGTCATCATCGGCGCGCTTGATTCTCGCCTGCGGGTGCAGATCATCTGGCGTCTGTCCATCCGCGACCACTTCGTCCACGAGCTCGTGGACGGTCTCGGGAAGTCCCAGCCGCTCATCTCCCAGCATCTCCGCGTGCTCAAGCGCTCCGGCATCGTCGATTCCGAGCGTCGGGGCCGCGAGGTCATCTACCGCCTCGTCCTCCCGGAGGTCGCCGACCTCATCGGCGCCGCGGTGACCCTGGGTCTCCACGCCCGGGAGATGCAGGCCGCCGCAGCCGACGCGAACAAGCCCGCCGGGGAGAAGACCTCCCTGGCGTCGGTGGTCAAGATCGGCCACGTCGACGAGTCCCGTGGCTCCGGAACCGAGGAGGACGTGGTCGGCCAGGTCGCCCACGCCCCGGCCGCCGCCGCAGCGACCCCGGGCCTGGAGACCATCCCGGACCCCTAGTTC
>JBHWRM010000064.1:0-47448 GCA_043426695.1 Corynebacterium sp.
CTAGCGGCGCATAACCTTCTTGGCCAGCCAGTTACCGAACAGCTGAGCAGCCTGGACGATAACGATGATGACCAGCACGGTGATCCACGTGACCTCGTCGTTGAAGGCGCGGTAACCGTAGACAATCGCGAAGTCACCCAAACCGCCAGCGCCGATGTAGCCAGCCATCGCGGACATATCCACGATCGCGATGAACATGAACGTAAAGCCCAGGATCAACGGCCCCAGGGCCTCCGGGATGATCACCGTGAAAATGATCCGCAGCGGCGAGGCGCCCATGGACTTCGCCGCCTCGATCACGCCCGGGTCGATGGACACCAGGTTCTGCTCCACGATGCGGGCCGCGCCGAAGGTTGCGGCGATCACCATGCCCAACACCGCGGCCTCCAGTCCGATACGGCTGCCCACCAGAACGTCGCTCAACGGGCCGATGGCGGTGAGCAAGATGATGAACGGGATCGGGCGAACGAAGTTCACCAGGAAGTTGATCACCCAGTAGATGGGCTTATTCGACAGCACTCCACCCGGGCGGGTGGTGTACAGCAGCATGCCGAAAATCAGGCCCAGCAGGCCACCGATGACCAGGGTGGCCAGCACCATCGTCAGGGTGTCGTAGATCGCCTGGGTGAAGGTGTCTCCCAGCCGGCCCCAGTCCATCGCGGCGAGCACGAGGGTGTCCGGGGATGCGGTGGCTGGGGTAGTGGTGGCGGTGGAGCCCGCGGCGGTCGGGAAAGTAGTCAGCGCGCTCATCGGATCTCCTCAATATCGGTTCGCTGGGACAGGTCGGCGTAGAACTTCTCGATCGCGGCCTCGCCGGCGGCATCCTGAGGGGTCACGCGCACGGTCAGGCGGCCGAAGGAGTGATTCTGCAGGGTGGTGACCCCGCCGTGGACGATATTCACGCTCACATCCGCAGCCGAGAGCTCGGAGACGGCGTCGAAGAAGCCCACGCCCTGGTTCATCGTGATGGTGAACAGGCGGCCGTCGCCGGCCTGCAGGGCATCCGCCTCCACGTTGTCCGGGGTGTTGCGCAGGGAGGTGGAAACGAAGTTCTTCGCGACCTCCGTCTGCGGGTTGGAGAAGACCTCGTAGACCGAACCCTGCTCTACCACGCGGGCGTTGGACATGACGACCACCTGGTCGGCGATGGAGCGCACGACCTCCATCTCGTGGGTGATCACCACGATGGTGATGCCCAGCTCCTCGTTGACGCGGCGCAGCAGCGCGAGCACGTCGCGGGTGGTGGAGGGGTCCAGGGCGCTGGTGGCCTCGTCGGCGAGCAGCAGGCTCGGGTTCGTTGCCAGGGCGCGGGCGATGCCCACGCGTTGCTTCTGGCCACCGGAGAGCTGCTCCGGGTAGCTGCGGCCCTTATCCGCCAGCCCGACGAACTCCAGCAGCTCGGCGACGCGCGCCTCGCGTTCGGCCTTCGGCATGCCCTGCAGCTTCAGCGGGTAGGCGATATTGCCCGCCACGGTGCGGGAGGAGAACAGGTTGAACTGCTGGAAGATCATGCCGATGTCGGAGCGCAGCTTGCGCATCTCCGACTCCTTCAGCGGGACGATGTCCTGCCCATCGAGCAGGATCTCACCGCTGGTCGGCTTGTCCAGGCCGTTGATCTGGCGCACCAGCGTGGACTTGCCCGCGCCGGAGTAGCCGATGATGCCCACGATGGAGCCCGGCTGGATGGTGATGTTCACGTCCTCCAGAGCGGTGACGGACTTGCGTCCCTGCTTGAAGATCTTGTGGACGTTGCGAAATTCGATTCCCGTTCCCGTGCGGTCGCCCTGCGGGGTTGCGGGGCTGGCCGTGTCGAGGGCGGCGGATGTGCCTTGGGCCATTGGAGTGCCTTCCGGTTTAAAAGGCGTGCCTCGGCAGGCGGGCTGGTGAGCCTGCCATGCGAGACACGCCTCTTGGGTTGGGTTTTACTGCTCCTTGAGCTTCTGCTGGGTGGTGTCCAACACCTTCTGCAGCTCATCGCCGGACATGGTTACGGCGACGGAGGTGTCCTTAGTCTGCTCCTTGATGGCGTCCTGGACCGGCTTGGAGTGCCAGATCTCGACGAGCTTCTTCAGATCCTCTTCGTCCTTGCGGTCCTTGGTGGTCACGAAGCCGTTGATGTACGGCTGTGCCTCCTCCTTCTCCGGGTCGTCCTGGAAGATGGCGGTCTTCGGGTCGATGTCCGCACGGTCCAGGAAGGAGTTGTTGACGATGGCCGGGGTGCCGTCGAGCCAGGAGGTAGCGGTCTGGGCTGCGTCGACCGGGGTGACCTTGACCTTGGACTTGTCGGTGTCGATGTCAGCCGGGGTCGGGGTCAGCAGGCCCTCCTTCTTCAGGGTGACCAGACCAGCCTGGACGAGGACGTTAATGGCGCGGCCCTGGTTGGTGGAGTCGTTCGGGATGGCGACCTCGCCAGCCTTCTCGATGTCCTTCAGGTCGGAGTGGTCCTTGTAGTACAGGCCCAGCGGCAGGATCTCGGTGGCGCCGACCGGTGCGAGGTCGGTGTTGTTGCCGTTGTTGTACTCGGCCAGGAACATCATGTGCTGGAAGTTGTTGACGTCGATCTCGCCGTCGGTCAGCGCACGGTTCGGGATGGAGTAGTCGTTGAAGGACTTGACCTCAGTCTTCAGGCCGGCGTTATCCAGCTCCTGCTTGAAGACCTGCCACTGCTTTTGCTCGGAGTCGGTGGTGCCGATGACGATGGTGTCCTCGTCGTTGCCGCCGGAGCAGGCAACGAGGCTGAAGCTGGTGGTCAGGGCGAGCGTCGCGGCCAGGGCCTTGCGTCGAAGGGACATGGTGATCCTCCTAGGTTCAGGTGCCCGCCGTGTGCCGTCCATGGCACGGGTGTGTTGGTTGTTCGGCAGGTCAGTTTTCTTGAAGGCAAATTTAGCACCGCGGGGCCATGGTGGACAACTTGGTCTATTTTCTTGTTATTTATGCACGTGGTGTCGCCGATTTTCGCCTTGAGGCAATGGCGGTTTTGAGTGGTGGGACGAAGGAGAGAGGTTTACCCGATATCGAATGGGTGTTCGATTTAAGGTAGGGTCTCCTCCGTGACGTATACGCGCGGATTCAATAACCCCAAGGCCCTCAGCTGGTCGCGGATCGAGCGTATTCTTTCGGGGAAAACCACAGGTGAGAGCGTTGAAGCTCGATCTCGGAACGACCTGCGGCGTGACAGCTGGCGTGGGAAACCGCCCCGGAGTGGCGGGGAGCCACGGACAGTGGGGGAGCCGGGCAGCGGAACGCGCGCAGCCGGGGTGCACGTGGAGTTCGCGGAGCTGCGCGCCGCCAGTAGCTATCACTTCCTCCACGGCGCTAGCGAGCCCGAGGAGCTGGTGGAGCAGGCCATCGCGCTTGGGCTCACCGCGCTGGCTTGCCTCGATCGGGACGGCATGTACGGTGCCGCGCGTTTTGCCACCGCCGCCGCGGAGGCAGAAGGGGAGCTCCAGACCGTCTTCGGGGCGGAACTAAGTATCGACGGGGTACAGGCGCCCGGCCTGGCGGTGTTGTGCCGCGGCCAGGAGGGCTACCGGCGGCTCAGTCGCAGCATCACCGCCGCCCGGATGGCCCACCGGGATAAGGACGCGGTCGAATACCCCAGCCTCAGCGAGCTCGCCGAAGCGGCCGGCGGCCACTGGCTCGTCCTCATCGACGCCGCCCAGCTTGCCATCCCCGGCCGGGCTGCAGAAGTACTCGAAGCCTTCGGTGCGCGGCACTGCCTCGTGCAGCTGCAGCTGAGCATGGACCCGGCCGACGTGGACCACAACGAGGCCCTCCACGCCTTCGCCACTACCCACGGGCTGCGCGAGATCCTCTCCTCGCAGCCCACCTGCGCGACCCCCAGCCAGGCCCGCCTGGCCGGTGCCAAGGCCGCCCTGCGACGGCGCTGGGATGTCACCCGCGCCGAACCCGTGACCCACCCCGTGGGCGGATCCTGGCTGCGCTCCGGGGCGGAAATGCAGCAGCTCGCCGGGGACTGCGCCTGGCTAGCGGAAGCCACCGCAACCAGCGTGGACGTCGCCAAAGAATGCGCCTTTACCCTCAACCTCGTCGCCCCGGAACTACCGCACTTCCCCGTGCCGGACGGCCACAGCGAGATGTCCTGGCTCCGCGAGCTCGTGGAAAGAAACGGCACCCACCGCTACGGGCGGCGCGGCTCCACCGCGGCGGCGCAGAAGGCCTGGGAGGTCATCGACCGGGAACTCGGCGTCATCGAAAAACTGGGCTTCCCCGGCTATTTCCTCATCGTCCACGACATCGTCGACCACTGCCACAGCAATAACATCCTCTGCCAGGGGCGTGGCTCGGCGGCGAACTCCGCCGTCTGTTTCGCGCTCGGCATCACCTCCGTCGACGCCGTCGCTGCCGGTCTGCTCTTCGAACGATTCCTCTCCCCGGAACGTGAAGGCCCGCCGGATATCGACCTTGACATCGAATCCGGCCGCCGCGAGGAGGTCATCCAGTACGTCTACCGCCGTTACGGTCGGGATAACGCCGCCCAGGTCGCGAACGTCATCACCTACCGGCGTAAGGGTGCGCTGCGGGATGCCGCCCGCGCGCTCGGCTACCCGGCAGGCCAGGTGGACGCCTGGACCCGAGGTACCGCTGAAGCCCCCGCGCACGTCCGGCAGCTCGCCGAACAGCTGATCGGCCAGCCTCGCCACCTGGGCATCCACTCCGGCGGCATGGTTATCTGCGACCGCTCCATTGCGGATGTGGTGCCCACCGAGTGGGCTCGGATGGAGAACCGCTCTGTGGTGCAGTGGGATAAGGACGACTGCGCGGCCGTCGGGCTGGTGAAATTCGACCTGCTGGGTCTGGGCATGCTCGAAGCCCTGCACCACGCCATCGACCAGGTGGCCACCCACCGCGGCCGCCACATCGAACTGTGGCGGCTGGCCCCGACCGAGGAGGCGGTCTACGAGATGCTCAGCCGCGCCGACGCGGTGGGGGTATTCCAGGTGGAATCCCGCGCCCAGATGAACACCCTGCCCCGCCTGCGCCCCCGGCGCTTCTACGACCTGGTGGTGCAGGTCGCGCTCATCCGCCCCGGCCCCATCCAGGGCGGTTCGGTCCACCCATTCATCCGGCGGCGCAACGGCCTAGAGCCGGTGACCTTCGACCACCCGTGCCTGGAACCCGCGCTCGGCAAAACCCTCGGCATCCCGCTGTTTCAGGAGCAGCTGATGCAGGTCGTGGTGGATGCCGCCGGGTTCACTGCCGCGGAGGCCGATACGCTGCGCCGCGCGATGGGGTCCAAGCGTTCCCCGGAGCGGATGGCGCGGCTGAAGGAGCGCTTCTACGAGGGCCTGGAGCGCACCAATGGGATCGCCGGGGAGGTCGCGGACCGGTTGTGGGAGAAGATCACGGCGTTTGCGGCCTATGGCTTCCCGGAGTCCCACTCCCAGTCTTTCGCCGCGCTCGTCTACTACTCCGCCTGGTTTAAGTACCACTATCCGGCGGAGTTCTGCGTGGCCCTGTTGCGCGCCCAGCCGATGGGCTTCTACTCGCCGCAGTCGCTGATCGCGGACGCCCGCCGCCACGGGGTGTGGATTCTGCCGGTGTGCGTCAACGCCTCCGGGGTGCAGGCGGATACCGACCTTTCGGTGGGTTCTGCTGCGTCTTCTTCCTCTTCTTTTAAGGACGTCAACCGCGTCCGCGGGGTGCACGGGTTGGGGCGGGGCACCGCGGAACCCATCGGTGCGATCCGTCTGGGCCTGGCATCCATCGCAGGGATTAGTGAGGAGGCGGCCGAGCGGATCGTCGCCACGCGGGAGGAGAAGGGGGAGTACCGGCAGGTGAGTGATCTTTCCCGGGAAGCCGGACTCAGCGTGGCGCAGGTGGCGGCCCTGGCGCGGGCCGGGGCTCTGGAGAGCCTCGGGCTGGATCGGCGGCAGGCGGTATGGGCCGCGGGGTTGGCGGCCACGGAGCGGGAGGGCATGCTGCCGGGGACGTCCACACCCTCGGTGCCCGCGCTGCCCGGCATGAGCGCCTTCGAACTGGCCGCCGCGGATCTCGCGGCCACGGCGATGACCCCGGACGGCCACCCGGTGGAGCTGCTGCGGGGCCAGCTTTCCCAGTGGCACGAGCTGCCGGTGCGCGCCGGGGTGCGGCGCGGGCAACGCCGGGGTGGGGCGGCGGTGGTGCCCGCCGTGGACCTGCTGCACGTGCCGGATGGGACTCGGATCCGGGTGGCCGGGGTGATCACGCACCGGCAGCGCCCGGCGACCGCGGGTGGGGTCGTCTTCCTCGGGGTGGAGGACGAGACCGGCATCGCGAACGTGATGCTCACCAAGGGCTTATGGGCCAAACAACGGCAGGTAGCGATGACAGCGCGCATCGTGGTGGTCCGCGGGATCGTGCATAACGCGGAGGGCGCGGCCAGTGTTACCGCGGATCTGCTGGAGGCCGTGGAACCAGAGCTGAGCGGCACGACGGCGCTGGGCAGCCCGTCGCGGGACTTCCGCTGAGCTGCGCCACATTCGCCCCGCTGTGTCACACTCGCCTCCCTGGGCCAGGCCGGTGGGGCAGCCCAGGGCGTTTGCGGCGCGGGTGAAGGTGCGCTCGCGCTCGGGAGGGGAGAGCTGGAATAACAGGGGGTGGCTGAATAGTGGTTAGGGTGCGCTCGCGCTCGGGAGGGGAGAGCGCAAAGATTGATCAAAACGTGGGGAATAACACTTATGCGATTCACTGATTGACAATCACCTCGCCCAGCCTCCAATATCGAATGAATGACCACCCCTGACCCTCCCGGGCGACCCACCAGCCAGCGGCGCTATATGCTGCGGCGAATCATCGCCCTCGCATTGGCAGCCGTGGCCATTCTGCTCGCGGCCGGGGCCGGGGTGTGGCTGCAGAAAAATACCGGCTGGAGCGTCGATCACCTCACCCGAAAAAGCCGACACAGCCTGGTCAGCGATCGCACCGAGCACGAATCTGCCGTGGCCATTCCGGAACGCTCGAGCCGGGCGACGGGAACCAGCAACGACCGCACCCCAGGGGCTGGTGACGCCAAGGAAAATCAGCCTGGCGCGGGTGAACCCAACGCTCGCGATAACCGCGGTGGGGAGCCCGGCCAGGGTGCTGCTGTGGGCCCCGCCACCAGCACCAACCCCGCACCCGTGCTGCGCAACACCCAGCATTCCGCCCCGCTGAGGGGCGCCCCACGCCCCGGAAATAAAGGGCTGGTCAAACTGAAGTCCGGCGGGCTCAACCGGCAGGCGGTGCTGCAGGTGCCCGCCGACGTGGTGCCTCGCCAGTCCCAGGCCACCCGGCCCAAGCCGCTGATCCTCGCCTTCCACGGCTATGGGCAGTCCGGCGAATCCATCGCCCGCTTCGGCGATCTCGCCCGGGACGGTGCCATCGTCGCCTACCCCGACGGCATAGACAAGGCCTGGGCGGGAGCGCCCTACGCCACTGCCACCGGGAAGCAAGACCTGGCCCTGGTCCGGGACCTCATCAACCGCATCGCCGCCACCTACCAGGTTGACGACCTGCGCATCTACGCAGCGGGCATGAGCAATGGCGGTGGCTTCGTCGCCAAGCTCGCCTGCGAGATACCCCAGGAATTCGCCGCCTTCGCCTCGGTGGCAGGGGCGTATTACAAGGGCACCTGGCAGGGCTGCGCAACACGGGCACAGCGTGGCAAGGAGCACCCACAGTTCCGTGGCAGCAGGGCGACGTCCTTCTTGGAAATCCACGGGGAGAACGACGGTCGCATCCATTATGAGGGAGGCTCCCGCTACGGCACCCCTTATCTCGGGGCGATGAGCTTCTCCTCCGCCTACGCCCACCGCGCTTCCTGTTTCGGGGCGCCCGCGGTCCGCAACGTCACTCCCGTCGTCCGTCGCTACCAGTGGCGCGACTGCGTGGCGGACAAGGACGTCATGCACATTGCGGTGAAGGGGATGGGGCACACCTGGCCCGGCGAGGGCGAAGCCGCCCGGCCCGGTGAGTCGGGTATCGCCGGGGGTCGTAACGACGGGGGTCAGGAGAAAGCGAACCCCACCCGTGCGGTCAATGCCGGGGCGGAGATCTTGAGTTTCTTCACCCGCCACCGGAAATAGGGCTGTCCGCGGCGGCTGCTAGGGTTAGACCCGACCAACGCGGGAGTCCGGGAGAACGTCCGGGCTGAGAGGGCGCCAGCACCGTGGTGCCGACCGTTACACCTGATCCGGATCATGCCGGCGATAGGGAGGATAACCGTGAGCATCACGTCCGAAAACCCACCACAGAACAGCACCACCAGCGGCTTCTCAGCCGAGCAGCACGCTACCCAGCACGGCACGTCGTGGCGCGTGGTGGATATCATCGTCGCCGCCGTGCTGGGCGTGGCCTGCGGCCTGATCTTCTGGGTGTGGAACGGCATCGGGGGCGCAGCCTACGGCGTTTTCGACGCCGCCACGCCAGGCCTCGGCGGGCTCGCGGTCGGCATCTGGCTGCTCGGCGGCGTGCTGGGTGGGTTGATCATCCGCAAGCCAGGTGCAGCACTTTTCGTCGAGGTGCTCGCCGCCGCCGTCTCCGCGCTGCTGGGTAATCACTGGGGCATCGAGACCGTCTACTCCGGCCTGGCCCAGGGGCTGGGCGCGGAGCTGGTCTTCGCGATCTTCGCCTACCGTCGCGCTGGGCTGGGCGTGGCCATGGCCGCCGGCGCCGTGGCAGCCATCTTCGAGTACATCCTGGAGCTGGCGACCAGCGGAAACTACGCGAAGTCCCTGGCCTTCAATGCCACCTACCTGTCCACCATGATTCTCTCCGGCATCCTGCTGGCGGGCCTGGTGGGCTGGCTGCTCGTCCGCGGTCTAGCCGCCACCGGGGCGCTCGACCGTTTCCCGGCGGGCAGGCAACGCCAACAACTGGTCTAGGCAGGTCAAAGGGGAGAAAGGCCATGACAAGCCACGGGCGGCCGTCGGGCGGGGCGGTCGTGGAGATCACCGACTTCGGCTGGCGCCACGCCGGCCGGAAGAACCCAGCCATCGCGAACATCACCGCTTGCGTTGAACCCGGCGAGCGCGTCCTACTGCTCGGCGCATCGGGTGCGGGGAAATCCACCCTGCTCGCAGGCATCGCCGGGGTGTTGGGGGACGCAGAGGACGGCGAGCAGCGCGGCACCATCCGCGTGGATGGCAAGGACCCCGCCCAGGCCCGCGGCCTGGTGGGCATGGTGCTGCAGGATCCAGACTCGCAGGTCATCGCCGCCCGAGTGGGCGACGATGCCGTCTTCGGTTGCGAGAACCTCGGCATCCCGCGCGAGGAGATGTGGCAGCGCGCCACGGATTCCCTGCGCACCGTCGGACTGGGGGAGCTCGACCTCGACCGCTCCACCCATCGGCTGTCTGGCGGGCAGAAACAACGGCTCGCGCTGGCCGGGGTGCTGGCTATGCGACCCAGGGTCATCGTGCTGGATGAGCCCACCGCCAACCTCGACCCGGAAGGCGTGGCCGAGGTACGCGACGCCGTCATTCGGGCCTGCGAAGAGACCGGCGCCACGCTGATCGTGGTCGAACACCGCGCGGCCACCTGGGCCGGGCACGTCGACCGCGTCCTTGTGCTCGGGGAAACCAACCCCAGCGGCGTGGAGGAGCAGGCCAGCGCCGGGCGCCAGGCCGGGGGAGTGCTCGCCGATGGTCCAGCCCGGGAAATCTTGGACACCCACGCCGACCGGCTCGCCGAGTCCGGGATCTGGGTGCCGGGCGTCTCACCCGCGCTGCGTCGCATGGGAACCCCGCCGCCCGAGCTGGGCGCTATGAAGGCTGCGCCTGGATCGACTGGCCACCAGCGCCACGCTGATAATGGAGGCGATGTTGATCACCTGGTCGACGCTGCTCCCGCGCACAGAGAAAGGAATGCACAGACGAGCGGGAAGCCACTGCTTCGCACCCAAAACCTAGCCATCGGCTGGGGCGACCACGCCATCCGCACCGGCATCACTGCCGCCCTGGAACCGGGATCGACCTGCCTGACCGGCGGCAACGGCACCGGAAAATCCACCCTGGCTCTCACCCTCGCAGGCCTCGTGCCCGCGGGAGGCGGGGAGCTGGACGCCGGCGGGCTCCAGCCCGCCAAACCCAGGCGTCGGGAAACCCCGGATCCCCGCAGCTGGCGCTCGAAGGACCTGGTCCGCCGCATCGGATACGTCTTCCAAAGCCCGGAGCACCAGCTCGCCGCCCGCACCGTCCGCGACGAGCTGCTGCTCGGCCCCAAGGCCGCCGGGATGGACGCCGCCGCAGCCGAGCACCGCGCCGATGAGCTGCTGGGCACCCTCGGGCTGACCCACCTCGCGGCGGCCAATCCATTCACCCTCTCGGGTGGGGAGAAGCGCCGGCTCTCCGTGGCCGCGGTGCTGGCCACCGAGCCGCGTCTGCTGATCCTGGACGAACCGACCTTCGGCCAGGACCTCAACACGTTCACCGCCCTGGTCGGGTTGCTGCAGCAGCTGGCGGACAGCGGCATGGGGTTGTTGTCCATCACCCACGACGCGGACTATTTCGCCGCCCTGGGCCAGCACCACTGGCACCTGCCCCAGGGCCCCGGCCTGGAGGTGCGGGCATGATCCTGGAACGCATCGACCCATCCACCCGGCTGCTCGCGCTCGCGCTGCTGACCACCCCGCTGCTGATCAGCATCGATATCG
This sequence comes from Corynebacterium sp., assembly GCA_043426695.1. GTDB lineage: Bacteria > Actinomycetota > Actinomycetes > Mycobacteriales > Mycobacteriaceae > Corynebacterium. The sequence continues at coordinate 10,634 of JBHWRM010000064.1, forward strand.
TGAGCGCCAGCGTGTCCTTCGCGCTGACGCTGCTGGTCGTCGCACCCCTGTGCGGGGTCGGTCCTGCCCGGCTGTTCCGCCGGGCCTGGCCGCTGCTGCTCCTAGCCCCGCTGACGGGTGTGAGCATGCTCTTCTACGGCCGTGCCAGCGGGCAGAGCTATCTCGAATGGGGCTTCATCCACATCACCGAAAACTCGGTGCAACTGGCGATCGCGGTGATGATCCGCGTGCTGGCGGTCGGCGTGCCCGCCGTGGTGCTCACCGCGGACATGGACCCCACCCGCCTGGGTGACGGACTGGCTCAGCTGTGGAAGCTGCCTATCCGCTTCGTCATCGGCGCGGTGGCCGGCGTGCGCTTGGTCAGCTTATTCCGGGAAGACTGGACGGCCGTGGAGCGTGCCCGCAGAGCCCGCGGCCTAGGGGACGAAGGCAAGCTGAAACGTGCGGTCCAGCAATCCTTCAGCCTGCTGGTGCTGGCGCTGCGTCGCGGCTCCAAGCTGGCCACCGCGATGGAGGCCCGTGGCTTCGGTGCCACCCATAACGCCGAGGGCCAGCCCATCGAGCGCACCTGGGCCCGGCAGGCCCGCTTCGGCCGCTGGGACTGGGCAGTGGTTGTGGGTTCGTTGGCCCTGAGCCTGCTCTCCTTGGGCATCGCGGTGTGGACCGGCCACTTCGTGCTGCTGGGAGTGCAGAATGGTTAGCGGGACGGGAGACCCGCATCCTGAGCGAAGCCGCGGGTCTGCTGCTCACAGTGCTGCGTTGGCGCCCCCAGCGATATCCCCGGCGGAGGCTATCGGGGAGCTCGCCACCTGGGTCGCAGACCAGCCAGGCCACCGAACTGCGCAGATCGAGCCAGCTTCTGCACCCTGCCCCCGCGTAGGCTGCGACCCGCGGTGGGTGATCCTCATTGACGGCCGCAGCGGCTCCGGCAAGACCCACTTCGCAGAACACCTGATGACCACACTCAGCGCGCCCAGCCAACAGGCCGGCGCATCCTCGAGCACGCTGCCGGCCCCCAACACCACGCCCCAGTTGGTACACCTGGAGGATTTCTACCCCGGCTGGGGTGGGCTCTTCGCCGCGGCGCGCATGCTCGCAGCCGAGGTGCTGCAGCCCAATTGCCCGGGTTTTCGCCGCTGGGACTGGGAGAAGAACACTCCCGGGCCGTGGCAGCCCCTGGATCCCGGCCGCCCGCTGGTCGTCGAGGGTGCCGGTTCCCTAAGCCCCGAGGTCCTGGCCGTGCTCCGCCGCCGCGGTATCCCACACCGGACCCTGGTGCTGGATGCCCCCACCCTGCTGCGCAAGCACCGTGCGCTGCACCGCGACCCCTACTACGCCCCCTGGTGGACCATGTGGGAGGCACAGGAGCGCGCCCACATCGCCCGGCGCCCCGCCCCGGACCTCATCGTCGACAATGGCCCAGCCCGGTCGAAGGGCTAGACCGCCGACCCCGCCCGAGGCGGCGCCTGACTCGCCAGCTACTGCAGCTACTGCGGCGTGGAGGTGCGGTACAGCCCGCCCCGCGCCACGTCCAGGCGCATCCCGGACTCCCGCAGGCGACGCACGTACACCATGCCCAGTCCCGTCGCTGGGGTCAGCACGCCACCTTCAGTACCCGGCAGCTCCGCCTCGTCCTTGAGCAGCGTGAGCGCCGCGGTGCCCAGCATCCGGGAGGTCGAGCGGTAGCCCGGATCCCCCTGGGAGTACAGGGTGGCGATGTAATCCGGCTCCACGTTCGGCACCGGGTTCGGCTTCACGAAGCCGTGGAATACGCAACGGAAGTAGCCGTTCTCCTGCGCCTTGCTCGTCGGACCCTCGCCCGGCTCGGGTGCCCACTGGGAGATGAAGTCCCGCAGTTTCGGCGCCTTCATCGCGGTCAGCATCATCTGCTGCACCCCGCCCAGTGCGTAGGCCTGCGCGCGGCCCTTCAGACCCGGCCCGGTGGTCTGGAACTCGCGGTAGCGCAGGGATTTGCCGTACTTGAAGCCGCTCAGCGCGTTGGAGCGGCGCACCACGCGGGTGTTCACCGAGGCCATGAGGAAAGGACCGGCCCAGCCCTCCGGGGCGCCGACGGTCTCGGTCTGCAGCACGCCATAGTCCGGCTGCTCGCCTAGCTCTGGCTCTGCCTCGCGCGCCGGGCTCAGGGAGTACGGGTCGGCCAGGACGCGCCGCTGCTCCGGGTCGCGCTGCGCGGCCTGGAACTGCTCGCGCGCGGATTCCACGGTGCCACCGGACATCGCCCCGCGCATGCTGACCAGGTTCGTCACCTCGGCCAGCTTCTTGCCATCCTTGGCCGCGGCCTCGTTGATCAGCAGCATGCCGATATCGGAGGGCACGGAGTCGAAGCCACAGGCGTGGATGATGCGCGCCCCGTGAGCCTTCGCCACGTCGTCGTACTTGTCGATCATCTTCCGCATGAACAGCACCTCGCCGGTGGAATCCACGTAGTGCGTACCGGCCTCCGCGCAGGCGCGCACGAGGTCCTCGCCATAACGCACGAACGGGCCGACCGTGGAGATCACCACGCGGGTGTTCTTCGCCAGCTCGGTCATGGCGTCCTCGTCGAAGGCATCCGCCTCCACGATTCGCCAGTCCATCACGCCCTGGTGGACGGTCAGCAGCTGCTGCTTGAGGAAGACCAGCTTCTCGCGGTTGCGGCCTGCCAGCGCGATGGTGACGTCCTTCGGCGCGTGCTCTGCCAACCAACCCGCGAGGATCTTGCCGATGAATCCGGTCGCGCCGAACAGGGTGATGTCCACCGGGCGCTGCGTGCCGCCGGTCGGGGTCTTCTTGCCTTGCGGTGTTGCGTCCTTCGGTGCATCAGCCATGTCTGATCGACCTCTTTCATCGTCTGATGGGCGTCGTGCCCGATCGTCGGGGTTCTTCCCCTCCATTCTTACCGTGTTCCGGTGCCGGGAGCCCCTGCGGGCAGGGTTAAGGTGAGTGTCGTGTCTTCGCAGCCCTCCACTCCCGCTTCCGCCGCAGGTGGCGCTTCTTCTTTCACGACGTCGCCCCGGCCGGCCGCCGATCCACCCTTCCATATCCTGTTCGATCAGCCACAGATCCCGCCGAATACGGGCAATGCTATCCGCATGTGTGCGGGCACCGGGGCGGCATTGCACCTGGCGCGCCCACTGGGCTTCAACTTCGAGGAGAAGCACGTCCGCCGCGCCGGGCTGGATTATCACGACCTGGCGGATGTGCATCTCCACGAGGATTTCGAGGCCGCGGCCGCGCATCTGACCGGGCTGAGCCGGCAGCAGGCGGCAGGTGGCGCGCAGCCGCGGACCCGGGTCTTCGCTTTCACGACGCAGGCGGGCACCTGGTTTACGGACGTGGAGTTCCGCCGCGGTGACGTCCTCCTCTTCGGTCCGGAGCCCACCGGCCTGGACGAGGAGACCCTGGCGGACCCCCGGATCACCGCGCAGCTGCGGATCCCGATGCTGCCGGCCCGTCGCAGCATGAACCTTTCCAACGCGGCGGCGGTGGCGGCCTACGAGGCGTGGCGGCAGCTGGGCTTCCCAGGCGGGCGGTGACCCGTGTTCCGGCCGCTTGCCCTGAAGTGGGGGAATCGGGGCGCACGCCGGTTGGGTAGCGGTGGCGCTGTGGAATAATGGCGGGCATGGCTGCGATTACCCTGGATGGAAAGAAGTACCGCGACGAGATCTTCGCGGACCTGAAGCAACGAGTCGACGCTCTGCGGGCCAAGGGGATCACCCCGGGCCTGGCAACGGTTCTGGTCGGGGACGACCCGGCGAGCCACTCCTACGTGCGGATGAAGCACAAGGACTGCGAGCAGATCGGTGTGAAGTCCATCCGCAAGGATCTGCCTGCGGACGTGACCCAGGAGGAGCTCAACGCTGTTATCGATGAGCTCAACGCGGACCCGGAGTGCACCGGCTACATCGTGCAGCTGCCGCTGCCGAAGCACCTCGATGAAAACGCGGTGCTGGAGCGCATCGACCCAGCCAAGGACGCCGATGGCCTGCACCCGGTAAACCTCGGCAAGCTGGTGCTCAATGAGCCCGCCCCGCTGCCGTGCACTCCGAACGGTGCGATCAGCCTGCTGCGCCGTTACGACGTCGAGCTGGACGGCGCGAAGGTCGTCGTCATCGGTCGTGGCGTGACCGTTGGCCGCCCGATCGGCTTGATGCTGACCCGCCGCAGCGAGAACGCCACCGTCACCCTGTGCCACACCGGCACGAAGGACCTGAAGGCAGAGACCACCAACGCGGACGTCATCGTCGCTGCTGCAGGTAAGCCACACATGCTGACCAAGGACATGGTCAAGCCGGGTGCAGCGATCCTGGACGTCGGTGTCTCCCGTCTGGACGGCAAGCTCGCGGGCGACGTGCACCCGGATGTCTGGGAGGTCGCGGGAGCGATCTCGCCGAACCCGGGTGGTGTGGGCCCACTGACCCGCGCCTTCCTGGTTCACAATGTCGTGGAACGTGCCGAGCTCCTCGCGGAGCAGGGCGAGAACTAGGGGTATAGAGCGCTAGAGGGGCTGGGCACGATGCCAGACACTCCGAAGGAGCGGGCGGAGGCCGCGCAGATCGGTACCTATCGCCGAAAGCTGCTGGCGAACCCGCATGACCGGGACGTGCCGACCTCGCCGTTGCCGGTGGTCGCGCAGCGGGTACTCATCGGGGTGTTTTTGCTGCTATTGGCTGTGGGGGTGTTCTTCATCGCGGCGGATCGTTGGCGCCGCGGCACCACGGCGATGGGGGCTAGCCTGGTGTTCTTGGCCATGATCCGGTGGGTCGTGGACTCCGACGTGTTGGGGATTTTCGCGGTCCGCAGCCGCAAGTTTGATTGCCTTTTCGCCGGGGGCGTGGGGCTGTTGATGATGTACCTGGCAATCAGCGTGGACACGCTGGTTAGCTAGGGACACCCCGGCGGGTCCCGCGGGTGGGGCCCGCGCGGCGCTGGGGAGAAGAAGGGTAGTGGCTGTTTGGTGGCCGCCCTTTAGTGATGGAGCTGCTGCAGGATGTCCGCGCGCTGCTCTGGATTTTTGGCCAGCTCCTCGGCTGTCACGAGGAACTTCTCCAGCACATTGCCCATCTGGCGGGCCTCGATGAGGAAGCCATCGTGGCCGGTGGGGGAGGTGATCTGGGACAGCCCCAGGAAGGCTCCCAGGTTGCGGGAGAGGTGCTCCTGCTGGTGATAGGGGTAAAGGATGTCCGTGTCGATGCCGCAGACCATCGTGGGCACCGTGGAATTACCCAGGGCGGCGTTCATGCCACCGCGGCCCCGGCCAACATCGTGGCGGTTCAGGGCGTCGGTCAGGGTGACGTAAGACCCGGCGTCGAAGCGGTTGCGCAGCTTCAAAGCCTGCCGGTCTAGGTAGCCCTCGACGGAAAAGCGCTGATTGGGGGAGCGGTACTTACCCAGCGGGTTCTCGCCACGCTGTGGCTCGGCGCCGAAGCGCTCATCGACCTCCAGCTCACCGCGGTAGGTCAGGTGTGCGATGCGGCGGGCCTCGCCCAGGCCCCAGACCGGGCCCATGCCGGCTTCGTAGTAGTCTCCGCCGTGCCACAGCGGGTCGGCCTCGATCACGCGGATCTGGGCAGACTGGATGCCGATTTGCCAGGCGGAGGCGCGGGCGGAGACGGCGATGGGGAGGATGGCGTCCATCATCTCCGGGTAGAGCAGCGACCACTCGAGGGTGCGTGCCCCGCCCATGGAGGCGCCAATGATCACGTGGACCCGTGGGATCTCCAGCACATCCAGCAGCTGTTTTTCGGCCTGCACGAGGTCGCGGATGGACAGCCCTGGGAATCGGGATCCCCAGAAGCCACCCTCTGGGTGCAGCGAGCTGGGGCCCGTGGAGCCTGCGCAACCGCCCAGCGCGTTGGCGCAGAGCACCAGGTACTTGGCGGTATCGATCGGCTTGCCAACGCCGACCATGTCCGCCCACCAGTCGGCAGCGTTGCCGTCGCCGGTGAGGGCGTGTTCAATCAAAATGATGGAGCGCTCCTCTGGCGGTGTGGCTGCCACCGCCCGCTCGGCTGTGTCGTAGAAGGCGTAGAGCCGCAGCGAGGTTTCGGGAATGCTTGCGCCCGCCTCGGTGAGAACCTCGCCAATGGGGATATCGGCGTAGGTACCGGAGGCGGGCAGCAAGTCGGAGCGCATAGAAAACCTCGGAGTTAAATCTGCTCGAAGCCCTGCTCGAGGTCGGCGATGATGTCGCGGACGTCCTCGATACCGACGGACAGGCGAACCGTCGCCTGGGAGATGCCAGCGTTGCGCAGGTTCTCCTCGGTGGACTGCGAGTGCGTGGTGGTGGCCGGGTGGACGACCAGGGAGCGTACGTCACCGACGTTAGCGAGGTTGGAGTGCAGCTTCAGGGAGTCGATGAACTTCCATGCAGCTTCGCGTGGGTCGGCGTCGCCGGTGGCCAGGTCGAAGGCGAGGACGGAGCCGGTGTACTCCAGGCCAAGCTTCTCCTTGACCTGGTACCACGGGCTGGACTCTAGGCCGGCGTAGGCGACGCTGGCGACCTTCGGGTGCTTGTCCAGGAACTCAGCAACCTGCTTGGCGTTTTCGTTGTGCTGCTTGACGCGCAGGTTTAGGGTGTCGAGACCCTGGACTGCCAGCCATGCGTTGAAGGCGGAGAGGGTGGCGCCGGTGTCGCGCAGCAGTCCAGCGCGTGCCTTCAGTCCGAAGGCTGGCTCGCCGAGGTCGGCGTACTTCAGGCCGTGGTAGGCCGGATCCGGGGTGACGAAACCAGGGAAGACCGGCTTGCTGTTGCGCTCCTGGGTCCAGTCGAATTTACCGCCGTCGACGAGGATGCCGCCGATGGCGGAGCCGTTGCCGGTGTAAAACTTCGTCAGGGAAGAGACGGAGACGTCGGCGCCGAGCTCCAGTGGCTTGACCAGCGCTGCGGTGGCCAGCGTGTTGTCGATGATCAGCGGGACCTTGTTCTCGTGGGCAACCTTGCTGATCTCTGGGATGTCCAGGACGTCCGCCTGCGGGTTGGCGAAGGTCTCGCCGAAGAAGGCGACGGTGTTGTCCTGCACGGCGTCCTGCCAGGACTGCGGGTCGTCCGGGTTCTCGACGAAGGTGGTGGTGATGCCCAGGCGCGGCAGGGTGACCAACAGCAGCGTCTCGGTACCGCCGTAGAGGCGCGGGGAGGCGACGATGTGGTCGCCAGCGTTAGCCACGTTGATCAGCGCGGCGGTGATGGCGGCCATGCCGGAGGCGAAGGCGACCGCGTGGACGCCGCCCTCGAGGGTGTTGATGCGGTTCTCGAGGACCTCAACGGTCGGGTTCGTCAGGCGGGAGTAGATCGGGCCCGGATCCTCGAGCGCGAAGCGCTGCTTGGCGTGCTCGGCGCTGTCGAAGACGTAGCTGGTGGTCATGTGGATCGGCAGGTTACGGGAACCAGTCGGGTCCACAGTCTGGCCGGCGTGGATCTGCTGGGTGGCAAAGCCCCACTCTGCCGCGTTGGAATTGTCGTACTTTGTCATGGCTTTTCCTGTCTTTTTCGTGTGGTTGAGGTGATGTTGTGAATCGTGGCGATCCCGGGTGGATCCGGGTGGATTGTGCCGCTCGATCGCTGTGTGGTGATTCACTTTATAGTCCGCGTTGAAAAAAGTAAACCGCTCTGTCTAGATCTGGCCCTGTTTGGCATTAACGGAGCAGGTCAAGCGTGTTTAAAAAGTTATACCACTTGGTCTACTTTTGGGTGTTTTGGGGGCTGTTTATTGGCGCTTCTGGGGCCATATCGGTGGTGTTTCAGTACCGCTTGGTATGGGCTTGTGTTGCTGGCGGCAACGGTGCGCGGAGGGCTGGCGTGTGCCGCCTCGCCGGATGAGAATGGGCGAAGGGTAAAAACTTTTGACGAGAAAAAAATTTGCGGGTCGCACCAGCAAGTGCCGTTGAGCCACTAGGGTGGGATGGTGCACGGGTTGAGAAAAAATCCCAGCGCAACCAGCAAAAATCGGGCCACAAGGCGCCAGAGAGGACCTGCACCATGGTGAACACAGACGCTGCATTCCTGATTGACGCAGAGCCGAGCGTGCTCCAGGTGGCGGTTGGTCGCCCACAGTCCAACCCCGCCGGAACCTATGAACACACCGGCATCGAGAAATTGCCGCAGTCGCACATCGATGTGCTCGCGCCGGGCCCGAATTACGGTGACGGCAGCGGCGTCGTGGGGGACACGATCGGCGACGAAAAGCACCACGGCGGGGCAAATAAGGCCGTCTACGCCTTCGCTCGCGAGGAGCTGGATTACTGGGAGGGGGAGCTCGGCCGCGAGCTCGTCTACGGCAGCTTCGGGGAGAACATCACCACCGCCGGGGTGAAGTGGTCGGAGGTCTACATCGACCAGCGCGTGTCCATGGGCAGCGCTGAGCTTGAGGTGAGCGTTCCGCGCACCCCGTGCGCGACCTTCGCTGCCTGGCTCGATGAGAAGGGCTGGGTGAAGCGCTTCGCGCAGCGTGGCGACTGCGGAGCCTACTTCCGCGTGATTACCGCCGGCCGTATCCGCCCGCTGGACGAAGTCCGCTTCGGGCCAGTGCCGGAGCATGGCGTGACGATGGGGGAGGCCTTCGCCGCCAAGTTGGGCGATAAGGATGCGGCCCGCAAGGTCTTCGATGCTGGGGTGCTCCCCGGCCACCACCATGAGCAGCTCGGTCGCCTGCTGAACTAAAACCGGCAGGCCGGGCCGGGGCCCGGCTGGCAGAAAAGAAAACCTGGGCCTAGCGGCGCTATCTCTAGCGCGCTAGGCCCAGTCGGGGAGAGGTACTAGCCCTCCAGGGAGTTATCTGCTGCAGCGAGATCGTCGATGATCTTGTTGAATGCAGCGACAGGACGCATCACAGCGTTCGCCTTCTCCTCGTCCAGGTGGTAGTGGCCACCCAGCTCCACGGCCTTGCCCTGGATGTCGTTGAGCTCCTTGATGACATCCTCCTCGGCAGCCTCTAGTGCGTCGGCGACCGGGGCGAAGAGCGCAGCCAGGTCGGCGTCGTCCTTCTGGTCGGCCAGGGCGCGAGCCCAGAACATTGCCAAGTAGAAGTGGGAACCACGGTTGTCGAGGGTCTTGACCTCGCGCTGCGGGGACTTGCCCTCCTCCAGGATCCGCTCGGTGGCAACGTCCAGCGCGTCGCCCAGCACCGGGGTGCGTGGGTTGTTATCCGTGTCGGCCAGCTTGCGCAGGGACTCGGCCAGCGCCAGGAACTCGCCCAGGGAGTCCCAACGCAGGTGATTCTCCTCGGTCAGCTGCTCGACGTGCTTCGGTGCGGAACCACCAGCACCGGTCTCGAAGAGGCCGCCGCCCGCGATCAGCGGAACGATGGAGAGCATCTTCGCGGAGGTGCCCAGCTCCAGGATCGGGAACAGGTCGGTCAGGTAGTCACGCAGCACGTTACCGGTGACGGAGATGGTGTTCTTTCCCTCGCGGATGCGGTCCACGGAGAGCTGGCAGGCCTCGACCGGGGAGAGGATGCGGATATCCAGGCCCTCGGTGTCGTGGTCCTTCAGGTACTTCTCGACCTGGGTTGCCATGTTGCGGTCGTGGGCGCGCTCCGGATCCAGCCAGAAGACGGCCGGGTCGCCGGTCTTGCGGGCACGCTCGACGGCCAGCTTCACCCAGTCCTGAACCGGGATGTCCTTGGCCTGGCAGGCGCGCCACAGGTCGCCCTCGGAGACCTCGTGCTCCATGAGCACGTCGCCGGCCTTGTTGAGGACCTGGACCTTGCCGTCCGCCTCGATCTTGAAGGTCTTGTCGTGGGAGCCGTACTCCTCAGCCTTCTGCGCCATCAGGCCAACGTTCGGGACGGTGCCCATCGTGGTCGGGTCGAAGGCGCCGTTCTTGCGGCAGTCGTCGATGACGACCTGGTACACACCGGCGTAGGAGGAGTCCGGCAGCACGGCCAGGGTGTCCTGGCGGGCGTCGTTCTTGTTCCACATCTTGCCGGAGTCACGGATCATGGCCGGCATGGAAGCGTCGACGATGACGTCGGACGGGACGTGCAGGTTGGTGATTCCGCGGTGGGAGTTAACCATCGCGAGATCCGGGCCGTCCTCGAGGCCCTTGTCGAATGCGGCGCGGATCTCCTCGCCGTTGTCCAGCTCGGACAGGCCGTCGAGGATGGCTGCCAGGCCGTCCTCACCGTCGAGGCCGGCGGCCAGTAGCTGCTCGCCGTACTGCTCGTAGACGTCGGAGAAGTAAGCGCGCACGGCGTGGCCGAAGATGACCGGGTCGGAGACCTTCATCATCGTGGCCTTTAGGTGCACGGAGAACAGCACGCCCTCAGCCTTAGCGCGGGCGACCTGGGCGCGCAGGAACTCGTCGAGCGCGGCAGCGCGCAGGACGGTGGAGTCCACGATCTCGTTCTTCTGGACCGGCAGGGAGTCGCGAAGCACGGTGGTCTCGCCGTTGGCCTTCACCAGCTGGATGCGCAGGTCATCCTCGGCCGGCATGATGACGGACTGCTCGTTGTGGCGGAAGTCGTTGGCTTCCATGGTCGCCACATTGGTCTTGGACTCGGCGGCCCACTCACCCATGGTGTGCGGGTGGGTGCGCACGTAGTTCTTCACGGCCTTCGGCGCACGGCGGTCGGAGTTGCCCTCGCGCAGCACCGGGTTCACGGCGGACCCCATGACGGAGCTGTAGCGGGCGTAGGCGTCCTTCTCCTCCTCGGTGTTGACCTCGAGAGGGAAGTCCGGCAGGTCGTAGCCAGCCTTCTGCAGCTCGCCGATGGCTGCGCGCATCTGCGGAACGGATGCGGAGATGTTCGGCAGCTTGAGGATATTAGCCTCAGGGGACTGGGTCAGCTCGCCGAGCTCCTTGAGGGCGTCGTTGACCTGCTGCTCCTTCGGGAGCTTATCGTTGAAAGCAGCCAGGATACGACCTGCCAGCGAGATGTCACGCGTTTCCACGTCCACGCCACAAGTCGATGCAAAAGCTTCCACGATCGGCTTCAGCGAATACGTGGCCAGAAGTGGGGCCTCGTCGGTACGGGTGTAAATGATCTTGGCCATAAGGCGGTATCTCCCTGCTTTCACTTCGTTGTCGGTGAACCGTTAAAGTCACTCGATTTTTATCGTGCCACCCAGCTTACGTGAAGTAGAAAAATCATGAATCATACGGGTACTGTCGCAACTTCGCTTGCGAAAGGCGAAAAAAGTTATTAAAAATATTGATTCTTTTTCGTTACTTCGCATTCATCCAGCCAGCCGAAAAATTTTAGGAAAGCGTGCCCCGTGCCAACCATGCCGAACCGCCGCCCCGTGCCAACCCAAACCACCATGGGCAGCCGCAGGAGGATCATCACCATGCTGGCCATCGCGCTCGGTGGCTTCGGCATCGGCACCACCGAGTTCGTGGCGATGGGGCTGCTGAACCTCATCGCCGAGGACTTCCAGATCTCGGAGTCCACCGCCGGGCACGTCATCTCCGCCTACGCTCTCGGCGTGGTGGTGGGCGCACCGCTGATCACCACGCTGACCAGTACCGTGCCACGCCGCCGACTGGCGCTGGTGCTCATGATCGCCTTCACGATCGGTAACGGCCTGACGGTGCTGGCCAGCAGCTATAACATGCTGCTGCTCAGCCGCTTTATCGCCGGCCTGCCACACGGCGCTTACTTCTCCGTCACCGCGCTCATCGCCGCCTCGATGGCCCCGCCGGGGCAGCGCGGCAAGGCGGTGGCCTTTTCCGGGCTGGGACTCTCCGTAGCCACCGTCGCGGGTGTGCCCGCCGCACAGTGGCTGGGCACCCACTTCGGGTGGAACTTCGCATTCCTGCTGGTCGCCGTGATCGGCCTGGTGACCTTCGTAGCGCTGTATATTTCCCTCCCGCACATGACTCTCATGCCGAAGAGCAACCCGATCACCGAGCTCGGCGCCCTGATCAACCCGCAGGTGCTGCTCACCTTGGCGATCGGCACGGTCGGCTTCGGTGGCATGTTTGCGGTCTATACCTACATTTCCTGGACGCTGACCGAGCGCGCCGGGTTCAATGAGACCCTCATGTGGATCCCGTTGATGACCTATGGAATCGGCATGGTCCTCGGCACGTGGTTCGGCGGAGTGCTGGCCGACCGGAACCTGGAATACACCATCGCCGGCAGCCTCATCTTACTCATCGTGGTGCTTGCCGCGTTCTATTTCACGTCCACCAATGCCATCACAGGCATCGCCAATTTCGGTCTCATCGGGTTCCTGGGATCCTGCCTGGTCCCAAGCCTGCAGACCCGCCTGATGGACGTCGCCCGGGACGCCCAGAACCTCGCCGCGGCCCTCAACCACTCCGCGCTGAACATGGCCAACGCTGCTGGTGCGGCGATCGGTGGCGCGGTCATTGGAGCTGGCTTCGGTTACGCTGCCCCCGCGCTCGCGGGCTCGGCGCTGGCTGCCACCGGTGCGGTGGTCTGGCTGCTGGCCTTCCTGCTACGACGTCGCCAGCTCGCTGCCGCCTAGTCCGTCCGCTACGCGGCTGCTGGTATGTCCGGGCCACGGCCTATATTGGTGGGCATGGGTTTTACAGTCGCTACGGTTAACGTCAACGGAATCAGGGCCGCCGCGAAGGTGCGCCACGAGAACAACCAGGGCATCCTCCCGTGGCTGGCCACCCACCCGGCTGATGTGGTGCTGATGCAAGAGGTCCGCGCCGATGAAGCGCAGACCGCTAAGGCGATCGCTCCCGCCCTGGAGGATGGCTGGCATCTCGCCCAGGCCCCAGCCGCGGCCAAGGGGCGGGCCGGTGTGGCTATCCTGTCCCGCCTGCCACTGCGGGACGTGCAGATCGGCTTCGGCTACGAGGCCAACCCGGAGCACCCGGGCGCCGAGGAAGCCGCCCGCGAGTTTGATGACTCTGGCCGCTACATTGAGGCCACCGTCGACGCCGAGGTCGGGGGCACGACCCAGCCGATCACCGTGGCCTCCCTCTACCTGCCCAGCGGCGCCAGCGGCACCGAGAAGCAGGACGAGAAGTTCCGCTTCCTGGACGCCTTCGCGCCCTTCATGCACCAGCGCGCCACGGCCGCCGAGGCAGGTGGCCAGCAGATGCTTATCGGCGGTGACTGGAATATCTGCCACCGCCGCGCGGACCTAAAGAACTGGAAGCCCAACCGCAATAAGTCCGGCTTCCTACCCGCCGAGCGTGCCTTCCTCGACCACGTGCTCGGCACCTACCCGGACGCCGCAACCCAGGTGGGGGACGCTGAGGACTCCGGCCGGGCCGGTAATCCTGCCGGGGCAGCCGAGGACTTCTTCGGTGCGGTGGACTACCAGCCCGGCGAGCTCGCCCAGGCCCGCATCGCGGCAGGCGCCGCCACCCAGCCAGGCTGGCACGACGCCGTGCGCCACCTCCACCCCGACGAGGACGGCCCGTACTCCTGGTGGAGCTACCGCGGCAAGGCCTTCGACACGAACGCGGGCTGGCGCATCGACTTGCACGCCGTCACCGGCGGGCTGCTGGAGCACACTACCGGTGCCCGGGTGGACAAAGCACCCACCTACGACCAGCGCTGGTCCGACCACAGCCCCGTGATCCTCGAGTTCCGCTAAGCCCACCGGGAGACGGCATGTTCCTCATTGTCCTCTTCGTCATCGGCATCACCGCCGAAGGCGCGACCGGAGCCCTGGCCGCCGGCCGAGAGCGCATGGACCTCTTCGGCGTGGCCATCATCGCCTGCGTGACCGCCATCGGTGGCGGCTCCGTCCGCGACATCCTGCTGGGGAACTACCCGCTGGTGTGGGTGAAAAACCCGCTCTACCTCGTCTTCGTGCTCGTCGCTGCGTTCATCACCGTGGCCATCCCCGTGATGATGACCTACTTTCACTGGGTCTTCCTCATCCTCGACGCCGTCGGGCTCTCCGTGTTCACGGTGCTTGGCACACAGATCGCCCTGGGCGCTGGGCACGGGGCGCTCATCGCAATCGTCGCGGCGGTACTCACCGGGGTGTTCGGCGGCGTGCTCCGCGACATCATGAGTAACCGCGTCCCCCTGGTTTTCCAGGGTGACCTCTACGCCTCGGTCGCGGTCTCTGGGTCGATCCTGTACCTGGCGCTCAACGCCGCCGGGGTCAACGACAACGTCAACGCGATCATCGTCCTCGCGTTCACCTTTGGTCTGCGGCTGTGCGCCATCTTCTTCCATTGGTCCCTGCCTGTCTTCGAGTACCAGGAGCGGGAGTTCACCCGTGACCGGGAGCACAGCCTGTCCAACCGCCTGCTGAACAAGGCCCGGGAGCTGCGCCCCGCAGGCCCACGCCAGCTGCGCATCACCGAGGGGATCGCCGGTCTGCGGCACCGCCACCACGGCGAAGACCCGGGCGTGACTGCCACAGGAAAAAATCCACAGACCGGTGGGCAACCGGCGCCTGAGGGGGACGTCGACAAGGAATGTGGCTGCGATTGCCACGGACAGGGGGATGGCGACACGCCGCCGAAACCTGGTGAGTAGCATTAGAAAACATGACAAGCAGCGAAAACCCACAGCAGAGCCCCAACGGCGCGAAGAAGCAGCGCGTCGTCTCCGGCCTCCAACCCACCAGCGACTCCTACCACCTGGGCAATTACCTCGGGGCGGTCAAGCAGTTCATTACCCTGCAGGATGACTACGACGCCTTTTACTTCATCCCGGACCAGCACGCCATCACCGTGCCGGGATATAGCCCGAAGGACCTGCGCAACCGCACCCTCGCCGGTGCCGCGCAGCTGCTCGCGCTAGGAATCGACCCGGATCGTTCCACCCTCTTCGTGCAGTCGCACGTCCCGGAACACAGCCAGCTCGCGTGGGTGCTGATGTGTATCACCGGTGACGGCGAAGCTCGCCGCATGACCCAGTTCAAGGACAAGTCCAACAAGCAGGGCAACGAGAACACCACCTCCGGGCTCTACGCCTACCCGATGCTCATGGCCGCGGACATCCTGCTCTACCGCCCGCACCTCGTGCCAGTGGGGGAGGACCAGCGCCAGCACCTGGAGCTGACCCGTAACCTCGCGGAGCGCTTCAACTCCCGCTACAAGAAGACCTTCGTGGTGCCGGAGGGCATGATCCCACAGGGCGCGGCGAAGATTTACGACCTGCAGAACCCGACTGCCAAGATGAGCAAGTCCGCCGAGAACCCGCGTGGCCTGGTGAACCTGCTGGACGACCCGAAGGTCTCCGCCAAGCGCATCCGGAGCGCGGTGACGGATAACGACAACGAGATCCGCTACGACGTCGAGAACAAGCCGGGCGTCTCCAACCTCCTGGTCATCCAGTCCGCCCTCGGCGATAAGAGCATCGACGAGCTCGTCGCCCAGTACCAGGAGGCCGGCTCCGGTTACGGCGACCTGAAGAAGGACACGGCTGAGGTGCTTGAGGCCTTCTGCTCCCCGCTGCGCGAGAAGTACAACGAGTACATGGACGACCGTGCCGAGCTGGAGCGCGTCCTGGCCAAGGGTGCGGAGCGTGCCCGCGAGATCGCTGCGAAGACCGTGGAGCAGGTCTACGACCGCGTCGGCTTCCTGCCAAAGCCCTAAACCGGCACACCGCGAACCTGAAAACGACATAATGAGGTACGTGCCCAGGTCGGCCACCCGCCGTCCGGCGCGTGCCACAGAACGATCCAAGCCCGGATCGACAACCCGAAGCCCCGAAAGTCTGCCCAAGGAAGGATGGACGCGCTGATGGCGAAAACATCAACGACGCCCGACTATGACAAGCTCGATGCCTACGGCGTGGAGCGCAGCCGCAAAGACGACGAAGGGGCGCTGGTCAAGCTCCGCGACAAGTGGCCGTGGTTCGACCACATCATGCGGATGAACGAGCGCTACGGCGAGCAAGGCGGCAACCAGTTCGCCGCAGGCATTACCTACTTCTCCGTCCTGTCCATCTTCCCGCTGACCATGCTCGTGCTGGCAACGGTCGCGATCGTCCTGGCGAATAACCAGGATCTGCTGGACAAGGTCATGGATCAGGTGACCTCCATGGGCAGCGGCGAGATGGGGGACACCCTGGGAACCATCGTCGAGGGCGCGATCGATCAGCGTAAGTCCGTGTTCTCCATCGGTCTTCTGTTGGCGCTGTGGTCCGGCCTGAGCTGGATGAACCACCTGCGCATCGGCGCCTCCGAGATGTGGAAGGTCGATAACAGCCCGGAGAACTTCGTCAAGGGCAAGCTCTCCGACCTGCTGGGGCTGCTGGGCCTGATCCTGGCCCTGGTCGTGGCCTTCGCCGTGACCACCATCGGTAACTCCGGGCTCACTGAAAAGCTGCTTGGCCTGGTGGGGCTCGACGAAGTGCCGGGCATCCGATTCATTACCTTCCTCGTGGCCCTGGCCGTTGCGCTGCTGGCCAACCTGCTGGTGTTCTTCTGGCTGATGGTCTACCTGCCGCGCGCGAAGGTGCCCCGCAAGTCCGCCTTCAAGGCGGCCATCATCGGCGCAGTCGCGTTCGAGATCTTCAAGCAGTTCGCCACGATGTTCTTCTCCAACGCGCTGAGCAACCCAGCGGGTGCGGCGTTCGGCCCGATCATCGGTGTGATGGTGCTGTTCTACTTCATCTGGCGCATCACCCTGTACTGCTCCGCGTGGGCCGCCACCACGCCGGAGTCCCTGGCCATGATGACCCCGCCGGTGCCACCGGCAGCAGTGATCCGCGTTCGCCAGGAGGTGCGCACCGGCTCCACCGACGCCGGCCGCGCCGGGCTGGTGGGCATCGGAGCCGCTGCGGGCGTGATCCTGGGCGGGGCCATCCGCTCTATGTTCAAGTAAGCCGCCGGTTTCTTCACCGGGCTTTACCGGGGCGGGGTTCTTAGCCCTCCCGCCCGCCACCATGGGGCACAGCTGCCGAGTAAGCTGTGCCCCATGATTGATTCGGACGTCATTGCATCCCTGCCCAAGGTCGAGCTCCACGACCACCTGGACGGCGGCCTCCGGCCCGCCACGATCGTGGAGCTGGCCGCCGAGATCGGCTACGAGCTGCCCACCACGGACCCGGCGGAGCTGGAGAAGTGGTTCTACGACGCCGCGAACTCGGGCGACCTGCCGACGTACCTGACCACCTTCGACCACACCACCGCCGTCATGCAGACGAAGGAGGCGCTGGTCCGGGTGACCCGCGAGGCCGTCGAGGATCTGGCCGCGGACAACGTGGTCTACGCCGAGCTGCGCTACGCCCCTGAACAGCACCAGGCCAACGGGCTGAGCCTGCAGGAGGTCGTCGAGGCCACCGTGCAGGGTGTGAAGGAGGGCGAGCGTGCTGCCGCTGCGAAGGGCAAGCGCATCCACGCCCGCCTGATCCTGTGCGCCATGCGGCACGCCGATCGCGCCACCGAGATCGCGCAGCTGACCGTGGACAATTACCCGATCTCCAGCCCGGGCGAGGGCTACGTGGTCGGCTTCGATATCGCTGGCGCGGAGGCCGGCTTCCCCGCAGCCAACCACGCCGAGGCTTTCCAGCTGCTGCGCGAGAACCTCGTTCCCTTCACCATCCACGCCGGCGAGGCTGCGGGCGTGGAGTCCATCAAGGATGCGCTGGTGCAGGGCACCCTCCGCCTGGGCCACGGCGTGCGCATCTACGAAGATCTCAACGCCACTCTCTCCGGCATCGAGCTGGGGCCGGTAGCCCGCCACGTGCGCGACCGGGGCATTCCGCTGGAGATCTGCCCGACCTCCAACACCCAGACCGGTGTTGCCGACGAGATCGCCGACCACCCCTTCAACCTGCTCTACGAGCTGGGCTTCGTGTGCACCGTGCACACCGATAACCGCCTGGTCTCCGGCACGACGATGACCCAGGAGTTCGAGCGCCTCGCGGAGGTCTTCGACCTGGAGTACTGGCAGATGCTGGAGCTGACCACCAACGCACTCGATCACGGCTTCTGCGATGCCCCGCTGCGCGCGGAGCTGGAGCAGACCGTGATCTACCCGGCCTACGCGAAGCTGGGGGAGGAGCTCGGCCTGAGCACCGTGGCTGGCGCGGGTGCTGCTCATGATCACGAGCACGATCACGAGCACATTGGCGGGCCGGGGCAGGGCATTTCCGCGGGCCTGCAGGGCCTGCACAGCCCGAACGGTGCGGCAAGCGTACTCGGGGAGGACGCCAACCTGGAGCTGTCCATGGAGAACCTCAAGGCAGAGCTGGAGCAGCTCGGCCTGAGCCTCGACGACGAGCCCGGCAGCGACGAGGACTCCGCTGATGAGGGCTCCGCGGAGAAGTAGTAACCACGACGTCCCGCCGACCGCGCCCCACGCCCGTGGTGCCGCGGGGCGGAGCGTATCGGCGCGGTATCGATGCAGTACAGCGCGTCTTGAAGGATTCAGAAGGCGCGCTTGCGGTTTGACTTAGGCCTCTGACCTGCGAAAAATCGGGAAACGTGCAGAAAAATAATCCCCGAATCAACACCGCGTTCAAGCGGGCCCTCGCGGTGCTCATGGCTCTGTCGGTGGGCGCGGTTGCGGCCTGCTCCGCCACCGGCGGTCGCCCGCGCGAGAACGCGAACGGCGAGGGTGGCGCGGCCGGTGGCGTCGACACGCCCCGCTACACCGTCGCGATGATCAGCCACGGCGCACCCGGCGATACCTTCTGGGACCTGGTCCGCCGTGGCGCCGAGGACGCCGCGAAGAAGAACAACATCGAGCTGCGCTACGCCAGCTCCCCGCAGGCGCCCGACCAGGCCAACCTCGTGCGCAACGCCATCGACTCCCAGGTCGACGGCATCGCGATCACCATGCCCACCGCCGAGGCGCTGGGCCCCATCGCCCGCCGCGCCACCGAGCAGGGGATCCCGACCGTCGGCCTGAACTCCGGAATGAGCCACTACGAGCGCTACGGGGTGTCCGCTTTCTTCGGTCAGGACGAGCACGTCGCCGGTGAGGCCGCGGGCGAGCGGCTGGCCAAGGACGGTGCCAAGAAGGTGCTCTGCGTGATCCACGAGCAGGGCAACCCCTCCCAGGAGGCCCGCTGTGGTGGTGCTAAGAAGGCCCTCCAGGCCAAGGGCGGCGGCACGCTGGAGACCCTCTACGTCAACGGCATGGATATGACCAGCGTGACCTCCACGGTCCAGGCCAAGCTTGCCCAGGACCGCAACATCGACTGGGTGCTCAACCTCGTCGCCCCGGTGGCCCTGGCCTCCGTCAACTCCGCCCGCGCCGCCGGGTCTGATGCCAAGATCGTCACCTTCGACACCGACGCCGAGCTCGTCACCGCCATCAAGGACGGCAAGGTGCAGTGGGCCGTCGACCAGCAGCCCTACCTGCAGGGCTACCTCGCGGTAGATGCCCTGTGGCTCGCCAAGCGTAACGGTGCGATCCCGGGTGGCGGCCAGCCCGTGTTCACCGGCCCGGCCTTCGTGGATGCCAGCAACGTGGACAAGATCGAGGATGCCGCCAAGGAGGGCCTGCGCTAAATGACTGACCCGACACCCGAGCACGCCACCGGCCCGGCAGCGGCGGAGAAGAATGCCCAGGCGGCGCCGAACCCGACGTCGTCCCTGGACAAAGAGAACACCGCGGACCAGAACGCGAAGAACGCAGCGGAACAGAACGCAGACAAGGGCGGCGAGAACGCCGTCCTCGCGGCCTTCAAGCGCCCCGAGCTGACCTCGCTGGTCGGCGCGATCCTCATCTTCGCGCTGTTCATGATCCTCGCCCCGGCCTTCCGCAGCGCGGATGCCTTCGCCACCGTGCTGTACTCCAGCTCCACGCTGGGCATCATCGCCCTCGGCGTGGGGCTGCTGATGATCGGCGACGAATTCGACCTTTCCTCCGGCGTGGCCGTGACCACCGCCGCGCTCGCCGCCACGATGCTGAACTACAACCTGTGGCTGAACTCGTGGACGGGCGTGTTCCTCTCCTTGATCATTTCGCTATCCATCGGCGCGATCAACGGCTACCTGGTCACCAAGACCGGCATCCACTCCTTCCTCATCACGTTGGCGATGTTCCTCATGCTACAGGGCATCAACCTTGCCGTGACGAAGCTGGTCACCGGGCAGGTCGCCACCCCGACGATCTCCGACATGGAGGGCTACAACTCCGCCAAGGCGTTCTTCGCCTCCAGCTTCGAGGTCTTCGGGGTGGACGTACAGATCACCGTCGTGTGGTGGCTGCTGTTCGTGGCGCTGGCCAGCTGGTTGCTGTTCAAGACCCGCTTCGGTAACTGGATTTTCGCCGTCGGTGGGGACGCCGACGCCGCCCGCGCCGTGGGTGTTCCCGTGCGGCGCGTGAAGATCACCCTGTTCATGTTCGTCGCCTTCTCGGCGTGGTTTGTGGGCATGCACAACCTCTTCGCCTTCGACTCGATCCAAGCCGGGCAGGGCGTGGGTAATGAGTTCCTGTACATCATCGCCGCCGTGATCGGTGGCTGCTCGCTGACGGGCGGCCGGGGAACGGCTATCGGTACGGCCATCGGTGCACTGATCTTCGGTATGACCAACCAGGGCATTGTCTACGCCGGCTGGAACCCGGACTGGTTCAAGTTCTTCTTGGGCGCGATGCTGCTGCTGGCCGTGCTGACCAATAATTCCTTCTCTCGGGTGCAGGGAGGTGCCAAGTGACTCGCGGAAACAAGCGGAAGGACGCGGCGATGGTGACGTCGACCGAGACGGACGCGGCGGGTGGCGTCGTCGTCGATAAGGACGCCGTTGATAAGGACGCTGCCGGCTCCGAGGACGCTGCCACCCCGCCGATCATCGAGATGCGTGGCCTGGAGAAGGCCTACGGGGAGCGCCTGGTGCTCAAGGGGATCGATATGGAGATCCGCCCCGGCACCGTGACCTGCGTGCTGGGTGATAACGGTGCCGGCAAGTCCACGCTGATTAAGGCGCTGTCCGGGCTGCACCAGCCCACCGGTGGCGAGATGCTGATCGACGGGGAGCCCGCGAAGCTGCGTAACCCGAAGGACGCCCTCGACCGGGGGATCGCCACCGTGTATCAGGATCTCGCGGTGGTGGGGCAGATGTCCGTGTGGCGGAACTTCTTCCTCGGCCAGGAGCTCACCGGCGCGCTGGGGCGGCTGAAGGCCGACGAGATGCGTGAGATCACCGCCGAGCAGCTGCAGAAGATGGGCGTGGATCTGCCGGATGTGGAGGTGCCGATCAGCACGCTATCCGGTGGCCAGCGGCAGGTTGTGGCGATCGCCCGGGCGATCTACTTCGGCGCGCGCGTGCTGATCCTGGACGAGCCCACCGCGGCGCTGGGCGTGAAGCAGTCCGGCATGGTGCTGCGCTTCGTGAAGAAGGCCCGGGATTCCGGGGTGGCGGTCATCTTCATTACCCACAACCCGCACCACGCCTACCTGGTGGGGGATCGCTTCATGATGCTGAACATGGGCGAGCAGGTGATGAACGCTGACCTGGCCGACGTGACGCTGGAGGAGCTGACGGTGGAGATGTCCGGTGGCGGGGAGCTGGACGCGCTGAGCCACGAGCTGCGAAGCTAGCCGCCACGGCTGGCTGCGGGGGCGATGTGGACGGTACAGCGCATACCGACGTGAAAAGGGCGCCTGATGAAAGCTAATTTTCGTCAGGCGCCCTTTTAGTTTCCCCAGGCAGCTAGCGGCTCATACTAGAACTTGCTGAAGCGCTTGATGAGGTCCTCCTCCAGCTGCTTCCAGCCACGCACCTCCTCGTCGAAGGGCGCGGTCGGGGTGGTGCCCGACGGCGAGCCCGTGACGTAGGCGATGTAGGTCTGCAGGCGTGGGAAGCCGACCAGAACCTTGTTCACGGCATCGTCGCCCGCCCAGTCGGCGGCGTCGGCCAGCAGCTCATAAGCGCGGCTCAACTGCTTCGGATCCACCGCGTCCACGGACTTGGAGATGTCCTCGCGCAGCCCGGTGAAGGTGTACTGGTTCAGGTCGTGGACCGTGATCTCCAACTCGCCGGCATTCGCGGCCTGGACGATGTCGCCCCAGGTCTCCATCTCCTCAAGGTCGTGCTGCGGGGCGTCGATGAGCCAGCGCACCAGGGAGCGAGGGTTAGGGAAGGTATTGATCTGGCCGTGGCGGCCCAGGAACACCGGCTTGCCACCGACGTAGCAGCGCAGGGTGTAGACCCGCTGGCCGTTGAGGGAGATGCGGATCGGGTCGATACCGGCCTGCGCCCACACCGTCTTGTCGTACGGATCGGTGTCCTCGTCTGCGGCGCTGCCAGCAGCGGCCTTCTCCGCGGCGGCGTCTTCGCGCTTCTTCGCGGCAGCAGCGCTGGCATCGGCGGCGGCCTTCTCGACTGCGTCGATGCGCTTCTGGGACTCCGCGACGGCGTCCTCGGCCACCTCGACCTCGGTGAGACCATCCTCGAGGTCGTCGAGCATCTCCGCCCACGCGCCGAGCACGATGCGCCCCATCGCGGTCCATTCTTCGACGCCGTTCTGGCCGGAGTAGTGGTCCGCGCCGCGGTAGACGTTCTGCAGCATGGAGTAGGAGCCGCACCACTTGTTGATCGACTCGATGCCAGCGACACCGCCGATGGACTGCAGCAGGCGGTAGGCGCGGCCGACGTCCCGGACGTTTTCGTAGCTCGCCCGGTCGGCCAGCTGGTTCGGGGTCTCGATCAGGGAGATCTCCTGGATCTTCTGCGCCGACATCTGGGCATCAGCGTCCGCCTTGAACTCCTGCCACTTCGGGTGTTCGGCGAGCACGTGGTCGTTGCTGCCGACAACGTGGGCGTGGAGCTCGGCGGGGGAGGAGAACACGGAAATCGTGTCATCCTTACCCAGGAATGCCTGCCACTTTTCGCCCCTGACGACCCACAGCGGGGCCCAGACGGTGTACCAGGTGCCGCTGGTGGTCTCCATCTTCAGCGTCACAAGCTGGTTTGGTTTAAACGTTGTCGGTTTGGAAGCTGCCATGATTGCGGATTCTACCCGGCCGGATCGGAACTCATAGCCTCGACATTGCGTAGCCTGGCGTCGAGCACCTTCGGCACCACCGCCGGGGGCGCGCCCAGGAACTGCGCCTCCAGATATTCCTGTTCCTCCGGCTGCGTGACGATCCGCGCCAAGCCCGGAATGCCCCGGGAAGAATGCACCCCACCCATGTTATGAATCCCCCTTTGTTGAACCGGTCCTGCGTGAACTAGTTATTCTGCGAACCTTCTCAGTTCCCACAGACTAGCCCCGGCTAGCCGGTGGGGCGGTAGAAACCGTGGAAACCCATACCGATATTCTCCGTGCGGATCGGGCTGATGCCCACCGGGTCACCCGCCTCGATCATCTGTCCGTCCTCAATGACCATCGCCACGTGGCCGTCCCATACCGCCAGGTCCCCGGGCTGTACCTGGTCCATCGGGATCTGCGGGCCCACCGCTTGCTGATCGGCCAGCCGTGGCAGCTCCACCCCGGCCTGCCCGTAGGCCCACTGAACGAAGCCGGAGCAGTCGAAACCCTGGCCCGGTGTGGTGCCACCCCACACGTAGGGGGTGCCCAGCTGGGTCTTCGCCGCGGCCACGGCCTTGGCTGCCGCTTCGGTCGGTGCACCCGCCACAGCGTCGCCGGTATCAACAGCGTCGCTGGAATCCGCAGCCGCGCTACCGCGAGCCACCTCGGATCCTGCGGTACTGCCCGCGTTCGCCGGTGCGGCAGGCGCCTCGCTCGACCCCTCGGACGGCGCGGGTGCTGCGGGGATCGCCTCCGCCGGCACTACAGTGGCCGTGGCATCCTTCGCCAGGCCCAGCAACTCCTGGCCCAGCGACTGCACGCGGGCCTCCGCCCGGCCCAGGTGCTTCAACGCGATGGCCTGTGCCTCTGCCAACGCCACCGGCGCAGTCGGGCCGAGCAGCTGCACTGGGTTCACCGCCGCGCCGATCTCCGCCAGAGCTTCCATCGCGATCGCTCCGATATCCTCGATCGCCGCTAGGATGGCCTGCTGCCCGCGCGCGGCGACCGCATCCAGCCCCTGCCGGACCTCCTCAATGAGGTCCACCGCCTCCGAGCCTTGCACGAACTTGGCGGCCATCGCCCCACCGGCCTCCCCGAGCACAGCCGAGCCGACCGTCCGGACCACCTCCCCGGCAAGCCCGCTAACCCCGGATCCCAGCAGCGCGGACACACCTGGCTGCAGCGGCTGTGGGATGAGGGTCGCGATGGGCTCTACAAGCCCCAGAAAATCCGGAACGCAGCCACTCCCACCGAGCAAGGAGCCAGCCACCTGCCCAAGCGCGGAGCCGACCATTTCCTCGATCACGGCCCCTCCAGCCGGCGCCAATACAGGTGCACTCATCACCGAACACCTCCCTCGAGGGCGGCGAAGCCAGCCTGGGCGGCCTGCTCATGCTTGACCACGCGCCCCCGGAACTCATCCAACGCGCCTGCCGCACCTTGATAGAACCTCGCCAACTCCCCGGTGGCCTCGTGGTGCCGCGCCCGGGCCTGCTGCAGTGCAGCCAGGAACCTCCCCAGCTCCGGCAGGAAGGGCAGCTCTACGTGCGGTGTGTGGGGCGGGGCTGTCGCCGCCAGTCCTTCCGCCACCGCCCGCGCCTCCTGCGCCGCTGATTGAATCCGCTCTCGCTCTGCGATCACCTGGCCGCCACTGCGTTCCCCACTGCGTCCCCCAGTGCCGTTTCGCCCAGTACCGTTCGTCAAAGGCACCATTGTTCCCCCTGAATCTTCCTGAATCGTCTCGGTGCGTGAAGCAACTCAGAGGTATTAGACAACGGGGATGGTCATTTGGTTCCCGCCCATGTCAATTTTCTCGCGTGCCCGGTGCTTAACGTAGATTTGGAGTCATGGACATCAAGGTGGTCAATCATCCTCTCGTGCGCGCCCGTCTGACGATTATGCGCGACGCCCGCAGCAACAACGTTGTCTTCCGCGACGCCCTCGCGGACCTCGGTGCGATGCTGATCTACGAGGCCAGTAACGACCTCGAGACCGAATCCTTCGACGTGGAAACCCCCGTCTCCACCGCGGAGGGGCACCGGCTGAAGAACCCGCCAATCATCGTCCCTATCATCCGCGCTGGCCTCGGCATGATCGACCCAGCCCTCTCGATGATCCCGGACGCCCAGGTTGGCTTCATCGGCCTGGCCCGCGACGAGAAGACCCACGAGCCGGTCCCGTACCTCGAAGCCCTGCCGGATGACCTCTCCGGCCAGCCCGTCATGCTGGTCGACCCGATGCTCGCCACCGGCGGCTCCCTGCTCAACGCCGTGGAGCTGCTCGTCGAGCACGGGGCGGACGATATCACCTGCGTGTGCATGGTCTCTGCACAGCCCGGCGTGGACAAGCTGGTGAACTCCGGCCTGCCGGTGCGCAAGCTTGTCACCGCCACGATCGACCCGGCGCTCGACGAGAACGCCTACATCGATCCAGGCCTAGGAGACGCCGGCGACCGCCTCTACGGCCCGCGGAATATCGACCTCGAGAGCCGCTAGCGCCGCCTCTACCTGCGCGCAGCCCGCGGCCTCGCCCACGGCCTCCAGGTAGAATTTCGCCTTCGGCTCCGTCCCGCTCGGTCGGGCGACGACCCGCAGCGCCACGCCATCCGCGTCGCCCACCAGCCGCAGTCCCTCCGCGGCCTCGTCGCCCAGCAGTTCGGCGCTCATCGTGGCCCCCGCCAGGTTTTCCGGCGATGCGGCCGCGAATTTTTTAATGACGTCCGTGGCCTGCGCAATGGACTCCAAACGGATCGACAGCTGGCTGGAGCGGAAGCACCCGAACTCCTGCTCGATGGCCGTCAGCTCGTCTGCCAGGCTCCGTCCCGCAGCGGCGAGCTCAGCCGCCCACGCAGCCGCGACCAGCGCGGTGGCGATGCCGTCCTTATCGGCGACGATGCCGGGAGCAGGGCAGGTGCCGATGGCCTCCTCGTAGGCGAAGACCAACTCCCCGGGGCGGCCGTCCGCCGCGCGCGCCAGGTGCTTGAAGCCCGTCTTTGTCTCCACGTACTCCCACCCGCTGGCCTGGGCCATGACGCCCAACAGCTGGGAGGAAACGTAGGTCGTCGCGACCACCGGCGGGGCAGCGGGGTCTGCCGCAACGCCAGAGAGCACGCGGCGGGCCAGCAGCGGGCCGGCCTCGTTGCCACTCAGCATCCGATAGGCAGGCTCGCCCCCGGTGGGCACGCCAATCATGCAGCGATCCGCATCCGGGTCGAGTGCGATCAGTAGGTCCGCGCCGACCTGCGCACCCAGCGCGAGCAGCAGGTCGGTCGCGCCGGGCTCCTCCGGGTTGGGGAAATCCACGCTCGGGAACTCCGGGTCCGGCCAGCGCTGCGCTGCCACCGCATGGATATCCGCGAAGCCATTGGCTTGCAGCACGGACTCCAGCGTGTCCCCGCCGACCCCATGCATCGGGGTATAGGCGATGGTCAGGGCGCGCCGTGCAGTGAGCACCGCGTTCTCGCTGCTGACGACCGGGGCGCTGATCGCGGATTCGTAGCCCTGGGACGCTCCGAGTTCCAGCTGCACGCTGCGGGAGCGGGTGATCTCTTCGGCCGCCGGCTGGGCCGCGATGGCTGCCTCGATCTCGCGATCGGCGGGGGAGACCAGCTGGGAACCACCGGACAGGTACAGCTTGTAGCCGTTATCGCCCTTCGGGTTGTGGGAGGCGGTGATCTGCACGCCGGCGTCCAGGCCGCGGTCGCGCACCAGCCAGGCCAGCACCGGGGTGGGGTTGTTGCCACCCAGCAAGGTGACGGTGAAGCCCTTGGCCGCGAACACCTCGGCGGTGGCCCGCGCGAAGGTCTCGGAACCGTAGCGGGCGTCGTGGGCGACCGCCACTGCGATATCAGCTGCGGGACGGTCTAGATGCTGGGTGATCAGCCAGTCGGCTACCCCGGCGGTCGCCCGGGTGACGGTGGTGACGTTCATCCGGTCCGGGCCCACGCCTACTGGGGCGCGCAGTCCTGCGGTGCCAAAACTCAGAGTCGGCTGGGAAGTGTTGTCCTGCTGGGCAGAGCTCACGACTGGATCACGCTCGCAAGCAGAGAACCCATTTCCTGAGCCGCGGCCTGGCCTGCGGCCAGCACCTCCTCGTGATTCAGTGCCTCGCCGGTCACCCCCGCCGCGAGGTTCGTGACCAGCGAGATGCCGAGCACATCCACGCCGGCCTCCCGGGCAGCGATGGTCTCGTAGACGGTGGACATACCCACCAGGCCCACTCCGAAAGTGCGCAGCATGTGGATCTCCGCCGGGGTCTCATACTGCGGCCCTGGCATCATCGCGTACACCGCCTCACGAATACCGGGGCGCAGAGCCTTGACCTTCTCGCGCAGCTCGGGGGAGTACGCATCCACCAAGTTCACGAAGTTTGCGCCCACCAGTGGGGTCTTCGCCGTGAAGTTGATGTGATCGCTGATCAACACCGGCTCGCCCACAGACATTCCCTCAGTCAGCCCGCCTGCCGCGTTGGTCAGCACGACCTGTTTCACCCCGGCAGCGGCAGCGGTGCGCACCGCGTGCGCACACCGCCACAGCTCGTGCCCCTCGTAGGCGTGAGTGCGGCCCAGCAGGATCAGCACGTTGCGCTCGCCGATACGCAGCGCACGAATGGTGCCCCCGTGGCCCTCTGCGGTGGGTGGCAAAAAGCCCGGCAGATCGGACATCGGGAACTCCTGGACGTCGCTTTCCGCGGCCTCGCAGACCACGTCCGCAGCTGGTCGCCAACCGGAACCCAGGACGATGGCGACGTCGAAAGCAGAAAAACCAGTCTTCTGCAGCAACGCCGTGGCAGCCTGCTCCGCGAGCTCGTAGGGGGCCTGCCCGGGATTCGAGGCCGCGGGCGAGGATTGCGCATTGTGGCTAGACATGGCCCAAGGCTACCGCGAAGTCACGCGCCACAGGGGTGGGCATATAGAATGGGGTGTTATGCGGCGTAACTAGACAACTCGGTCTTGAAACGCCACAATCAGCAGACATCGATAGTTATTGGCTTTAAGCCGGGAGGCATGCAGTGCAACACGGCGGAACCACCTCTGAGGCGGCCCATCTCACTCAGTTCGTCACCCTGTGGCTGAACGAGAACGTGGACCGTCTGATCGAGTGGCGGCGCCACCTGCACCGGAACCCGGAACTCTCCCACATGGAGGACGGCACCACCGCCTTCATCACGGGAATCCTCCGCGATGCCGGCCTCGAACCGCACGAGATGGCCTGCAAGGGAGCCACCGTGGACATCGGGCCCGAGACCGCACCGATGATCGCCTTCCGCGGAGACATCGACGCCCTGCCGGTCACCGAAACCACCGGCCTGGACTTTAGCTCCACCGTGCCGGGCGTGATGCACGCCTGCGGCCACGACATGCACACCACCATCCTGCTGGGCCTCATGGTTGCCCTGGCTGCCTACGTCGAGGAGTACGGCGAGGACGCCCTGAGCGTGCGGGTGCGCGGCATCTTCCAGCCCGCTGAGGAGGTGCTGGACGGTGGGGCCAAGGACGTCATCGCGGCCGGCGCCCTGCGTGGTGTGAACCAGATCTTCGCGGTGCACTGCGAGCCGAAGCTGCGCTGCGGGCAGATTGGTGTGCGCGTTGGCGCGATCACCTCCGCCACGGATGTCATGGAGATCGTGCTGCGCGGACCCGGTGGCCACACCTCGCGCCCGCACCTGACGGCGGATCTCATCAACGCTGCAGGTCTGGTCGTTACGATGCTGCCGCAGCTGTTGAGCAGGCGAGTGGACCCGCGCAGCGGCACCGTCGCCGCTTTCGGCTCGATCCACGGCGGCCAGGCCTTCAACGCGATTCCCGAGGAAGTCCGCCTCGTTGGATCCTTCCGCACCGCCGAGGTTGGGGTGTGGCGTGAGAGCGAGGAGATCGTCCGGGAGCTGCTGGAGGAGATCGTCGCCCCGACGGGTGCGACCGCGGAACTGCGCTACACGAAGGGCGTGCCGCCGGTGACCAACGACGACGTCGCGACCGCGCTGCTCGCGCAGTCCGTGCGCAATGTCGATCCGCACTCCCTGGTGGAGGCGCCGCAGTCCAGCGGCGGAGAGGACTTCTCCTGGTACTTGGAGCACGTGCCGGGCTCGATGGCACGCCTGGGAACGTGGACCGGCGAGGGGGACAAGCCGGACCTGCACCGGCCGAATATTATCTTCGATGAGCGCGCCCTGGGCATCGGAGTCCGACTCTTCGCCGGGGTCATCGACCAGTTCCGTCCTTAAGCGGCCCACCCCAGCACTCCCTCACACGGGTTGAGCCGCAGGGGCTAGTGCCCGTCGATGCGGCGTTGCAACCGTTGCTGACGCAGTACCTGGCGTTGCTGGCGTAGTGCTAGCCGCTGTTCACGTTGAATCTGCCGGTTCGTCGGCATGTACCAGGACTTCGGGCCGACCTTGAGCATGTACAGCAGGATCGCCACGACCGGAATGATCCACAGGAACCAATCCGACACGGTGACCAGCATGAATGCGCTGACCACCGAAAGCGCCATGATCCCGCCGCGGATATTGCGGCCTCGACCGGCGGCCAGGGCTACCTCCTCGGCGGTATACACCTGCCTCCCGTACCCCGGCACCGCCAGCGCCTGCGATGGCTGCGCCTGATTGTCGCGTGGGATGCGGGGGAGATCCAGGAAGACTTCCGAGAGTTCGCCATGCACCCTGGCGTTGGCGATGTGGCGGCAGCGGTCGTCGTACTCTGAAATGTCTAGCCGGCCCGCCTCGAGGTGCTTCGAGAGCAGGTCCATGGCCTCTTCGCGTTCCTTATTCCCGATGCGAACACCGCTGCGGGGGTCGGGCCGCGAACCGTGTGCCCCCGGCCGGTTCTGCGGATCATTCGGAAAAGTCATATCTAGAGCTTACGCTTTCGTGTCCCAATCGAAGGTGCGTTCCACAGCCTTATTCCACATGCGGTAGAGCTCGTCCCGCTCCTCCTCAGATGCCCGCGGAGGGAAGGTGTGCTCCTCCTGCCAGAGTCGCCGGATTTCCTCCTCATCCCGGAAGAAGCCCACCGCGAGTCCCGCGGCATAGGCTGCACCCAGGCAGGTGGTTTCCGTGATCTTCGGGATCGTGACGCTCACTCCCAGCTGGTCGGCCTGGAACTGCATCAGCAGGTTATTTTCCACCATGCCGCCGTCGGCCTTCAGGCTGGTCAGTGGGACGCCGGAATCCGCGTTCATCGCCTCGACGACCTCACGGGTCTGGAAAGCGGTGGCCTCCAGGGCGGCGCGCGCGATGTGGGCCTTCGTGACGTAGCGGGTCAGGCCCGTGATTACCCCGCGGGCCTCGGGACGCCACCGGGGCGCGAGCAGCCCGGAGAAGGCGGGGACCACGTAGCAGCCACCGTTATTCGCCACGGAGCGGGCGAGGGGCTCGATCTCGTCGGCGGAGTTGAAGAAGCCCAGGGAGTCGCTGAGCCACTGCACCAGCGAACCAGTCACCGCGATGGACCCCTCCAGCGCGTACTTCGGTGGCTGATTTCCGAGCCGGTAGGCGATGGTGGTGATCAACCCGTGTTTACTGCGCTGGGGCTCGTCGCCGGTGTTGAGCAGCAGAAAGCTGCCCGTGCCATAGGTGGACTTCGCATCCCCCGGTTCCAGGCAAGCCTGCCCAAAGGCAGCGGCCTGCTGATCGCCCAGGATTCCCGCGATGGGCACGCCCTGCACCGGGCCGGAGCGGCGCACGCGGCCGATGACCTCGCTGGAGGAGACGATCTCCGGCAGCAGGGACATTGGGATGTCCCAAATTTTGCAGAGTTCCTCGTCCCACTGCTGGGTGGACAGGTCCATCAGCATGGTGCGGGAGGCATTCGTGACGTCGGTGACGTGCTTGGCGCGCTGGCGTCCTGGCTTGGCTCCGGAACGGCGACCGGAGCGGTCCGCGGAACGGGAGCGGGAGGAACGGGTCAGCTCCCAGATCACCCAGGTGTCGATCGTGCCGAAGGCCAACTCTCCGCGTTCTGCGCGCTCGCGGGCGCCGTCGACGTTGTCCAGGATCCAGCGGACTTTCGACGCCGCGAAATACGTCGACGGCGGCAGGCCGGTGCGTTCCTGGATGAGCTCCCGCTCTTCCTCGGTGAGCGCGTCGACGAGGTCGGAGGTGCGGGTGTCCTGCCAGACGATCGCGTTGTAGATCGGCTCGCCGGTGGCACGGTCCCAGATCACCGTGGTTTCACGCTGATTAGTGATACCGACGGCCGCGATTTCCTCCGGGGTGATGTCCTCGGAGGCAGCCGCATCGGCGATGACGCGGCGGATGTTGAGCCGGATCTCCTCCGGGTCGTGCTCCACCCA
This sequence comes from Corynebacterium sp., assembly GCA_043426695.1. Lineage (GTDB taxonomy): Bacteria > Actinomycetota > Actinomycetes > Mycobacteriales > Mycobacteriaceae > Corynebacterium. The sequence continues at coordinate 41,744 of JBHWRM010000064.1, forward strand.
GCCCGGGTGCGGAAAGATCTGTTCGTGCGGCAGCTGGCTGCAGCTCGCGATGTCACCGCGACCGTCGAAAATGATGCAGCGCGTGGAGGTCGTCCCCTGGTCGATGGAGAGGACGAATCCCCGACGGGAGTTGGTCAGGCGGGCGTATTGCTCGGCGACTTGGTTGGAAAACTGATTCGCGAGGGTATCCATCGTGTGCGGTTGCGGGACCTAGCTGTTTTCCCGACCGCGGAGAACTGCGGACACGACGAGCAGAGCGATGCCGCTGCCCACGCCGATCATCGAGATCCAGCGGAGGGCATTCAGCGTGCCGCCGGACTTGGTGGAGATGTAGTTCTTCCCCTCGTTGCACTGGATGTGCGCGCCCTGCAGGTTATCGGTGAACTCCACCCGGGCGTAAACTCCCTTGACCTTGGTGAATGGCAGGGAGACGTCCTTGATCTTGACGTCCTCGTCGGTGAGGTCCTCCAGGTCCTCGACCTTGTCGTGGATGGGCTTGCTGCCCGGTCCGAAGAAGCCACAGGCGGTCGCCTCGAGGGCGTCCTTATCGGCGAGCAGGTAGTAGGAGGTGCCCGCCTTCACTGCGGTGGGGTGATCCTCGGAGAAGCCCTTGATGGAGGAGAGGCTGACGATCCACGTGATCGCGCCGATGACCAGGAATACAGTCCCGATGATTCCCAGCAGCTTGGGGGAGACCCGTTGCGTGCCGCGGTCGTGCTCTTCTGCCTCGGTGGGCTTGTTGGTCACCGCATCTGGCTGGTCCGTGGGGTCGATGTGGTTATCGGTCATAGCTTTAAAAACTCCGCAAAACAGGGTGAGCACTGGGAACAAGCGAACCGTGCCGCGAACTCAAAGCCGCGTTCGCAGTCAGGAGCGCCGCCCCCAGGGCATAGGCCAGGCCCCAGCACTGGGTCGTTGGTGACCACTGGCATGGCCCAGATCTAATAATCCATTCTAGACAGACCCACATGTCGGTGGGTAGCCAGCCCTCGACCGAGCGCGCAGCATTCAACCTAGCGCGCTGCGTTGGACTTTGCGCGCAGTGTTTGACCGCCCCGTGTTACCCGGCGAACCCTGTCGGGGGTGCCGGGAGCGGAAGACCGGGAGGGGGGTAGGGCAGCGGGTTAGTCGTCGAGAATCTCGAAGAGTGCCTGGTTCTTCGTCACGCTGTCGCCCGGGGCGATTGCGAGTCCGGTGACCACGCCAGACTTGTGGGCCTGCAGGGCGTTTTCCATCTTCATGGCCTCCAACACCAGTAGCGTATCGCCCTCGGCGACGGTTTGGCCCTCCGAGACCTCGATCTTCACGATCGTGCCCTGCATTGGGGCGGCGACGGTATCACCGGTGATGGCGGCCTCGCCGGCGGCGGCGCGACGGCGAGGCGCCCGCTTCGTGCGGCCACCGGCGGCCATCAGCTCACCCGGGACGGTGATCTCCACGCGCCGGCCCTCCACCTCGACGGTGACGCGCTGGCGGGGAAGCTTGTCCTCGCCGCTCGCCGCAGCGGGCGCATCCTCGGTGGCCTCGGGCAGGGAGCCGTCCCACTCCTCTTCGATCCAGCGGGTGTAGACCTTAAAACCATCCTCCGCGGTGAAGTCCGGGTGGTTCAGCATCTGCTGGAAGAAGGGGATGACCGTCGGCAGGCCAGCAACCTGGAACTCCCGCAGCGCACGCTTCGAGCGGGCGATGGCCTGCTCGCGATCCTCGCCCCACACGATGAGCTTGGCCAGCATGGAGTCGAACTGGCCGCCGATGACGGAACCGGCACGCACACCCGAGTCGACGCGCACACCCGGGCCGTCCGGCTGCTGGTACACCGCGACGGTGCCCGGGGCCGGCATGAAGTTGGCGCCCGCGTCCTCGCCGTTGATGCGGAACTCGAAGGAGTGGCCGCGAGGGGCCGGATCCTCGGTGAAACGCAGCTGCTCGCCCTCGGCGATCCGGAACTGCTCGAGGACCAGGTCAACGCCCGTGGTCTCCTCAGTGACCGGGTGCTCCACCTGCAGGCGGGTGTTGACCCCCAGGAAGGAGATCAGGCCGTCCGCGCCGACGAGGTACTCCACCGTGCCGGCACCGTAGTACCCGGCCTCGCGGCAGATGGCCTTCGCGGACTCGTGGATCTGGGTGCGCTGCTCATCGGTGAGGAACGGGGCCGGAGCCTCCTCCACCAGCTTCTGGAAACGACGCTGCAGCGAGCAGTCACGGGTACCCATGACCACGACGTTGCCGTGCTGGTCCGCGAGGACCTGCGCCTCGACGTGGCGGGCCTTGTCCAGGTAACGCTCGACGAAGCACTCGCCGCGACCGAAGGCGGAGACGGCCTCACGGGTGGCGGACTCGAACAACTCCGCCGCCTCGCCCATCTCGTAGGCGACCTTCATGCCACGGCCACCGCCACCGAAGGCGGCCTTGATGGCGATGGGCAGCCCGTGTTCCTCGGCGAAGGCGACGACCTCGTCCGCGTTGGCCACCGGATCCTTGGTGCCCGGCGCCATCGGGGCGTTCGCCCGCTCCGCGATGTGACGGGCGGTGACCTTGTCACCCAGATCGGAGATCGCCGACGGTGGCGGGCCGATCCAGATGAGACCCGAGTCGATGACGGCTTGCGCGAAGTCGGCGTTCTCGGCGAGGAAGCCGTAGCCGGGGTGGACGGCGTCCGCGCCGGACTTGGCGGCGGCGTCGATGATCTTCTCGATCACGAGGTAGGACTCAGCGGAGCTCTGGCCACCGAGAGCGAAGGCCTCGTCGGCCAGGCCGACGAACGGGGCGTCCGCGTCGGGCTCCGCGTAGACGGCGACGCTGGCGATGCCCGCATCCTTGGCGGCCCGGATCACTCGTACGGCGATCTCGCCGCGGTTGGCCACGAGGACCTTCGTGATCTTCTTGGTCTCAACTGCCACTTCGGTGTTCCCTTTCATGTGCTACGAATGTCTGCCGCGCCGGACCGCCACAACTTCGGCGGCTGCGCAACGCATGCAGACTATTCTTGCACACAAAAACGTGAGCATTCCGTCAGGTCTCGGGTTTTGCCTGAATTAATGTGGCAGGGGAGAGGGTTTTCCCAGGTGGGTGGAGGAAATTACTCGCCGCGCTCGATCGGCATCCGGACCATGTTGCCCCATTCGACCCACGAACCGTCGTAATTCCGGACCTGTGAGAAGCCCAGCAGGTGGGTGAGCACGAACCACGTGTGGGCCGACTGGTCGCCGAGATGGCAGTAGATCAGCGTCGCCTCCGAGGTGTCGAGCGCACCGTAGATCGCGTCGAGCTCGGCGCGGGAACGGAACCGCGAGTTCGCGTGCACCGACTCCCCCCACGGGAAGTTCCGGGCCGTGGGGATGTGACCGTTCCGGAGGGCCGGCGCCGTCGCCGGGTGCGAGGAATCGTCGTTGGTGCCGGCGAACTCCTCGGGCGAACGGACGTCGACGATCGAATCCCGGCCGATCGAGTCGAGCACATCATTGACCATGACGCGGTACTTCGAGTCATCGCGCTCCACCACCGGGTAGTCCGAACGCGGGAGGTCCGGAACCATGAAGGAGGTGTCGCGCTCCTCCGCCATCCAGGCGTCACGCCCGCCGTCGAGCAGCCGGACGTCCTCGTGGCCGAAGAGTTCGAAGACCCACAGAGTGTAGGAGGCCCACCAGTTGGACTGGTCGCCGTAGATGACCACCGTGTCGTCGCGGTTGATGCCCTTGTCCCGCATGAGCTCCGCGAACGCGTCCCCGTCGATGACGTCACGCGTGACATCGTCGGTCAGGTCATGCCGCCAGTCGATCCGCACCGCACCGGGCAGGTGACCGATGTCGTAGAGCAGGGTGTCCTCGTCGGACTCGACGACGCGGAGTCCGGGAGAACCCAACCGGGCCGAGAGCCAGGACGCGGAGACCAGACGCTCCGGTCGGGCGTAGTCCTGGAACTGGGGGAGCGGGTCAAACGGAGCAGCCACAGCGGGCACTCCTTTCATGTCGGGCGGTGAGATCGAGCAGGTTGGAAAGACTGTCACAAGACTAGTTGCTCGCGCGGGGACGGTCACCCGCAACCCGGCATTGTGTCCTTAGTAACTACCTTTCCGCTCGCCCGACGCAGGCCACCCCGGTGCCCTAAAATCGCAGATGGACCGTGCTTTTCATGAGCGGAGGTCCACGTCGCCTATTCCTCATGAAAGGGAACGCCAGATGAACAAGGCAATCGTCGTCTTCGAGGTTGAGGGCGGATCAGACAAGTACATCGACGGCCACCGCCGCGACACCATGCCCATCGTCAACGCCATCAAGGACGCCGGCTGGCACGCCGAGGTCGTCTACTACCGCCCCGAATGGGCCGACGACCTGTTCACTCACGTCTCCGAGAACTTCGGCGGCTACATCTCCCGCGTCAACCCGGGCAACATCCCCGGCGGCGAGAAGGGCTACTTCGACCTGCTCACCCGCCTGTCCGACGCCGGCCTGGTCGGCATGTCCACCCCGGCCGAGATGATGGCCTACGGCGCTAAGGATGCCCTGGTCAAGCTCAACGACACCGACCTGGTCCCCGACGACACCGCCGCGTACTACGACGTCGAGAGCTTCCACAACACCTTCCCCACCTCCCTGTCCTACGGTGAGCGCGTGCTCAAGCAGAACCGCGGCTCCACCGGCTCCGGCATCTGGCGCGTCCAGCTCGAGGACAAGGAACTGGCCGCCTCCGTCGAGCCGGGCACCGCCCTGCCGCTGGACACCAAGCTCAAGGCCACCGAGGCCGTGGACAACCACACTGAGGTCCGCGAGCTCGGTGAGTTCATGGACTTCTGCGACCAGTACATCATCGGCGACAACGGCATGCTCGTGGACATGCGCTTCATGCCCCGCATCGTCGAGGGTGAGATCCGCATCCTCCTCGTCGGCCCGCACCCCGTGTTCGTCGTGCACAAGAAGCCGGCCGAGGGCGGCGACAACTTCTCCGCCACCCTGTTCTCCGGCGCGAAGTACACCTACGACAAGCCGGAGGCCTGGCAGGAGCTCGTCGACATGTTCGCCGACGCCCGCCCCGTCATCGCCGAGAAGCTCGGCGGCGACAACATCCCGCTGATCTGGACCGCCGACTTCATGCTCGCCGACGGCGAGGACGGCTCCGACACCTACGTCCTCGGCGAGATCAACTGCTCCTGCGTCGGCTTCACCTCCGAGTTGGACATGGGCATCCAGGAGCAGGTGGCCAAGGAGGCCATCGAGCGCGTGGAGGCCGCCCAGGGCTGATAGCCCCGCGTAGCTGAACGTCGTTGAGCCGGCATCCCTCACGGGGTGCCGGCTCGTCGTGTTCCTCGGCGCGCAGGATCGGGTGGAGCTGGGCGCGGACGCGGCAGCGGCGGGTGTGCCAGGGGAACCCTCACCCCACCCGTGGACCGTACTTCTGCCGGGCCGCCTCGCCGGAGGTGCCGAGGACGGAACCGATGGAGGTCCAGCTCAGTCCGGCAGTGCGGGCGGATCTGACCGCCTCGTCTACGGCCTTCTCTGCGTTGATCTGCTGTAACACCGCCTGCTGGAGGGTGTGTTCTGCGGCGAGATTGACTTCGTCACCGGGCTGGGGGGTGTAGTCCTCGAAGCGGCGCGCGAGTTCGTCGGCAAGCTCGAGGATGTCCTGGATACTTCGGGGCATGGTGATCACCTGAGGAACTTCGGTCGGGCGGGCATGGCGTGGACAATGACAAGCGAAAGATCTCCCCG
>JBHWRM010000065.1:0-16354 GCA_043426695.1 Corynebacterium sp.
GATAACCCGGAGATGGCCCGCCGCATGGCGGACGCGCAGCTCACGGGCGGTTACCTGCCGGACCTGGCGTCCTTCGACGCGGAGTTCTTCGGACTCTCCCCGCTGGAGGCCGCGAACATGGACCCGCAGCAGCGCATCCTGCTGAAGCTGACCTGGGAGGCCCTCGAGGACGCGCTGATCCCGGCGAACACGCTGCGCGGGGTTGATGTGGGCGTGTTCATGGGAACCACGAACAACGATTACGCGAACCTCATCATCGCAGACCCGAAGGTCGCCCACCCCTATGCGCTGACCGGCAACTCCAGCTCCATCGTCGCCAACCGCATTTCTTATGCTTTTGACTTCCGCGGGCCGTCGGTGGCGATGGACACCGCCTGCTCCTCCTCGCTGGTGGCGATCCACCAGGCGGTTGGTTCCCTACGCGATGGCAGCTCCGAGGTGGCGATCGCCGGTGGCGTGAATCTGCTGGCCAACCCCTTCGCTACCGTTGCCTTCTCCGAGACCGGGGTGCTGTCTCCGACTGGCAAGATCCACGCCTTCTCCGAGGACGCCGATGGCATCGTGCGCTCCGACGGCGCCGGCGTGATCGTGCTCAAGCGCCTCTCCGATGCGGTGGCAGCCGGGGATAACATCCTCGGCGTCATCAAGGGCTCGGCGGTGAACTCGGACGGCCGCTCCAACGGCATCACCGCGCCGAACCCGGAGGCGCAGTCCGCAGTGCTGCGCGCCGCCTACGAGGACGCGGGGATCGACCCGACGACCGTGGACTACGTGGAAGCCCACGGCACCGGCACGATCCTCGGCGACCCAATCGAAGCTCGAGCGCTCGGCGAGGTGCTGGGCGCGGGGCGCGATGCGGATCGCCCGACCCTGCTGGGGTCGGCCAAGACGAACTTCGGCCACACCGAGGCCGCGGCGGGCGTGGCCGGCGTGATGAAGGTCCTGATGGCGATGCGCGAGGGCGTGCTGCCACCGAGTCTGAACTACGTGGGCCCGAACCCGCACATCGATTTCGACGCCCAGCGCCTCGAGGTGGTCGAGGATCCGCGCGAGTGGCCGGAGTACTCCGGCCGCCCGGTGGCCGGCGTGTCCGGCTTCGGCTTCGGCGGCACGAATGCGCACGTGGTGATCGCCGCTCCGACCGAGGAAGAGCTGCGCGACGCTGCTGCGCTGAATGAGGAGCGGGCCGCTGATAAGACCGACGCTGGCTCGGGCGCCGCGGACGCGGACCCGACCCGCCCGCTGATCGACTGGGAGGCCAGCGAGACCCTGGCCGCTCTGCTGCCGGTCTCCGGATTCCTGCCCTCCCGCCGCCGCCTGGCCGCAGGCGACCTGCGCGACTGGCTCGCCGAGCATGAGTCTGCCGATCTGTTGGACGTCGCTGGGGCGCTCGCCGGCCGCAACCACGGCCGCTCCCGTGGCATCATCCGCGCCACCAGCACCGCCGAAGCCATCGATGGGCTGGAGCGCCTCGCCGAGGGCAAGAAGGGCGCTTCCGTTTTTACCGCGGACTCTCCTGCGGCCACCGGCCCGGTGTGGGTCTACTCCGGCTTCGGTTCCCAGCACCGCAAGATGGGCAAGGAGCTCGCCGGCATCTCCAGCTTCTTCGCCGAGCGCCTCGCCGCGATCGACGAGATCGTGCAGCGCGAATCCGGCTGGTCGCTCGTCGAGAAGATCAACGATGACGAGCAGAACTTCGACTTGGAATCCGCCCAGGTCGCCATCACCGCCGTCCAGATCGCGCTGACCGACCTGCTGCGGGAGTTCGGGCTGCGCCCGGCCGCGGTCGTCGGCCAGTCCCTGGGCGAGATCGGTGCCGCCTACGGCTCCGGCGGGCTGTCCCTGGAAGACGCCATGACCGTGGCCTGCCACCGCTCCCGCCTCATGGGCGAGGGCGAGAGCCAGCTCACCGGCGACCAGGCCGGGGCGATGGCCGTTATCGAACTGGGGCCGGAGGCGCTGGAGACCTTCCGCGCTGAGCACCCGGAGTTCGCCAAGGTGGAGCCAGCGGTCTACGCCGCGCCGGGCATGACCACCGTCGGTGGCCCGCAGGCGGCCGTCGCGGCACTCGTTGAGTACCTGGACGGCGAGGGCAAGTTCGCCCGCATGCTGGAGGTCAAGGGCGCGGGGCATACCTCGATGCTCGACCCGATCCTCTCCGAGCTTCTCTACGAGATCGGCGGCATCACCGCCCGCCCGATTCACACGCCGCTGTACTCCACCGTTCACCGCGGTGAGGTCTACCAGCCGGGCGAGGCTGTGCACGACGCGGAGTACTTCGTCCACTGCACCCGCCACCCGGTCTGGTTCTCGGACGCCACCGGTCAGCAGTTCAAGGACGGTTACCGCACCTTCGTGGAGCTCTCCGCCCACCCGGTCGCTCTCATGCCGATCATGAACAACGCTTTCGCCCACGACGCGGGCGATGCCAAGACCCTCTACGCGCTCAAGCGCAAGGAACCGGCCACGGAGACGCTGCTGAACCTGCTGGCGGCGCTCTACACCGAGGGAGCCGAGCTGGACTTTGGTCGGCTGTACCCACGCAACTTCGCGCTGCAGCTGCCGGGCCAGCACTGGGTGGAGCAGCCGCACTGGACCGACGCGCACCCATCCGGCGGTGGCGCACAGGGCCTGCCGGGCAGCCGAGTGGACCTCCCGGACGGCCGGGTGGCCTTTGCCACGCAGGCGGATCGCGTCGCCTCCCTGGAGGTGCTTGCCGAGGCGCTGGCCGACGAGCTCGCGCCGGGGCATGCCGTCAGCGCGGCACAGTCCCACGGGGTGCTGCCCGCAGCCGGCGAGATCACGACCATCGCCACCCGCACCTTGGGCGGCTGGTCCCTCCAAGTTTTCGACGTCGCTGGCACCGGCCAGGTGCTGGGCGAGGCCTTCGTCAGCACGCTCGGCGGGGACGCAGGCGCTGGCGCGGCAGCTGCTGCGCCAGCCGATGTGGCTGCCACAACCACCGAGCATGCAGGGTCGAAGCTGGGCGCGGTGACGCAGTCGGCGCACGCCCTCCCGGAGGTCCAGGACGGCGAGGCCCGCTGGACCCCGACTAGCGGCGTGAGCGTGGCGCAGCGGCTGCGGGAGATCGTCTCGGAGTCCATGGGCTACGACGTCGAGGACCTGCCGGGTGAGCTGCCGCTCATCGACCTGGGGCTGGACTCCCTGATGGGCATGCGCATCAAGAACCGCGTGGAGTACGAGTTCGACCTGCCGCCGCTGCAGGTCCAGCAGCTTCGCGACGGCTCCGTGGACACCGTGATCGCCATGGTCGAGGCGGAGATCGCCTCCCGCACCAGCGAATCGGGTGCCGCGGAGCAGGCGCCTGAGCAGGCCGACGCACAGTCGGAGGACGGCGCTGAGGGCGCTACCGACTACACCGTCAACACCGGAGGAGTAGCCCCACGCGACGCCTCCGAGCGCCTCGTCTTCGCCACCTGGGCGAAGATCAACGGCAAGGCGGCAGCTGGTGTCACCAGCCCGCTGCCTGAGATCACTGCTGAGACGGCCCAGCAGATCGCCGAGCGCCTGAGCGAACGCTCCGGTGCCGAGGTCACTGCCGAGCAGGTTTCTGAGGCCACGGACCTCGCCGCCCTGGCGGATACCGTCCGCGCCAGCCTCGAGACCGCCGTCGAAGGCAATATCCGCGTGCTGCGCGCCCGCCCGGCTGGTTCCGAAAAGCCAAGCCTGTTCCTCTTCCACCCAGCGGGTGGCTCCTCGGTGGTCTACCAGCCACTGACCCGCCGCCTGCCGGAGGATATCCCCGTCTACGGCGTCGAACGCCTCGAGGGCAGCCTGAAGGAACGCGCCGAGGCCTACCTGGATGAGATCATCGCCCTGGCCGACGGCCGCCCGGTCGTGCTCGGCGGCTGGAGCTTCGGCGGTGCACTGGCCTACGAGGTCGCTTTCCAGCTCGCCCAGCGCGCCGCCGCAGGCGAGCCCAGCGTCGAGGTGCAGCGCATCGCCCTGCTGGACACCGTGCAGCCGGCCAACCCGGCGCCGGATACGAAGGAAGAGATGCACGCCCGCTGGGACCGCTACGCCGCCTTCGTTAACAAGACCTACGGCTTCGACATGGAAGTCCCGCACGAGCTGCTGGAACTGCAGGGCGAGGACGTCATGCTCGCGATGTTCCAGGAGATGCTGCAGTCCCCGGAGGCTGCCAGCCTCGGGCTGCCCGCGGGCGTGCTGGAGCACCAGCGTGCCAGCTTCGTGGACAACCGCATCCTCGAGTCCCTCGACTTCCACGCATGGGCGGCCGTCGAGGTACCGGTCACCCTCTTCCGCGCCGAGCGGATGCACGATGGTGCAATCGAGCTGGAACCGGCTTATCGTGATATTGCGCCGGACGGCGGCTGGGGCGAGATCGTCACCGAGCTGGATATCATCCAGCTGCAGGGCGACCACCTCGCTATCGTCGACGAGCCCGAGATCTCGAAGGTGGGCCGCGCGCTCACCGAGGTGATCCAGGACACCCCGGCCACGGACGAAGAACCACAGGATGAGGAGTAGCCCAGACGTGTCTGAAGACTCTGCTGACCAGGCCAACCCGCAGGTCGAAGATACTGCTCCAGCGGACAGAAGTGTGTCCGCGAAGCTGAAGGACCTGCAACGCCGGCTCGAGCTGGCGCAGGACCCCGGCTCCGAGTCGGCGAAGGCCAAGCGCGACGCCGCCGGGCTGACTACCCCGCGCCAGCGCATCGACGCTCTCCTCGACGAGGGCTCCTTCACCGAGATCGGTGCCCTCGGCCAGGCCCCGGGCGACCCGACTGCCCCCTACGGCGACGGCGTGGTCACCGGCTACGGCCGCATTGGCGGCCGCCCCGTCGCGATCTACGCCCACGACAAGTCCGTCTTCGGCGGCTCCGTGGGTGAGACCTTCGGCAAGAAGGTCACCGAGGTCATGGACATGGCCACCCGCGTCGGTATCCCGGTCGTCGGCATCAACGACTCCGGCGGCGCCCGCATTCAGGACGCCGTGACCTCCCTGGCCATGTACTCCGAGATCGCGCGCCGCCAGGTCCCGCTCTCCGGCCAGAGCCCACAGATCTCCATCCTGCTGGGTCCCTCCGCAGGTGGTGCGGTCTACGCCCCCGTGACGACGGACTTCCTCATCGCCGTGGACGGCCGCACCCAGATGTTCGTCACCGGCCCGGCCGTCATCGAGTCCGTGACCGGCGAGAAGATCTCCATGGAGGAGCTGGGCGGGGCGCGCCAGCAGGCCCGCAACGGCAACATCAGCTACGTCGCCGCCACCGAGGAGGAGGCCTTCAACTACACGAAGGACCTGCTGGACTTCCTGCCCTCCTCGGCCTTCGACGAACTGCCGCAGTACTGGGCGCCGAACGACTCCCTGACGGAGCGGGATAAGGAACTGAACTCCATCATCCCGGACGACCCGAACGCCGGTTACGACATGATGGACGTGTTGACCCGCATCTTCGATGACGAGAACGTCCTCGAGGTGCAGGGGGACTACGGTTCCAACGTCATCACCGCCTACGCGCGCATCGACGGGCAGACGGTCGGCGTGATCGCAAACCAGCCGATGGTGCTGGCCGGCTGCCTGGACGCCGAGGCGGCGGATAAGGCCTCCCGCTTCATCCGCATCAACAATGCCTACAACATCCCGTTGGTCTTCGTGGTGGACACCCCCGGCTACTTACCGGGCGCGGAGCAGGAGAAGGTCGGCCTGATCCACCGTGGTGCGCACCTGGGCTTCGCCCTGGCCGATGCGACGGTGCCGAAGGTCACCGTGGTGGTGCGCAAGGCCTTTGGCGGTGGTTATGCCGTCATGGGTTCCAAGAACCTCACGGCGGATGTGAACCTCGCGTGGCCGACCGCGCAGATCGCGGTGATGGGCGCGGAGGCTGCCGTCGTGATGATGAAGGGCAAGGAACTGGCCGCGATGCCGCCGGAGAAGCGGGTGGTGGCGAAGAAGATGTTCATGGACTTCTACAACGCCAACATGACCAGCCCCTATGTATCCGCGGAACGAGGCTACGTGGACGCGATCATCTCCCCGGAGGACACTCGCGTGCAGCTGCGTCAGGCGCTGCGCCAGCTGGCGCACAAGCGCACCCCGCGCGAGAAGAAGAAGCACACGATTCTGCCGATGTAGCCGCATCGGTGGATACGCACAGCGTGGCGGGTCCTCTCGAACCCAGCCACGCTCGTGTTGTTTCGGCGTAATATCCATAGTAATTTTTGGGTCCAAACAACCGGCCAATTAGATGGGAAGTATATGACGACGCAGTCGCCGCTGAGCCAGATCAAGAAGCTCGCGAATAACCTCAAGTACTCGGCAGAGGGGCTGGCCACCGAGGTCTCCGCCGTGGGGCGCGGGCTGATCCCGGTGCTGCGCTCCGACATCGTCGCCAAGGGAGGCGGCGTGCGCGGCAAGCTGACCTTACTGGAGGGCATCGCCCGCTACGGCTTCAGCACCGCCCGCCAGATGCGTTACGCGGCCTTCCACGCTCCGGATCAGCTAGCCTTCATCGACGACATGGGGCAGCGTACCTACGGTGAGATGCTGGACGACGTCCAGGCGCTGGCCCGCGCCCTGCAGCGCCGCGGCGTGGGCAAGGGGAGCCGGGTCGGCGTGATGTGCCGCAATAGCCGCGCGATCATCTACGCCCTCGGCGCCAAGGGCTTCGTGGGAGCAAAGATCTTTCTGCTGAATATCGGCAGCTCTCCGGAGCAGCTCGCGAACTCCCTGGCAGAGCACGATCTGGACCTGCTCATCATCGATGAGGAGTTTGCCGAGCGTCTGCCGGAGGACCTCGGCGGCTGCGAGATCATCATCGGGCACGCCGAGGATCTGAGTAGCCCGCAGGTGCGGGATGCCTCCTGGCCGACTTTCCAGCAGGTCATCGACTCCGCCCCGGGCGAGCAGGAAGAAAAGCTACCGCTCTTCCCTAAGCGGGATCGGATCATCATCATGTCTTCCGGTACCTCCGGAATCCCGAAGGGCGTGTCCATCCAGGATCCGCTTGTCCCCACCCCCTTGGTCACCTTGGTGACCAAGGTGCCATGGCGCAAGCACATGATGGTGCAGATGTCCGCCTCGATGTTCCATGCCTGGGGCTGGGCCAACATCAACCTCATCATCGCCCACCGCGCGACCGTGGTGCTGCGCCGCGTCTTCGACCCAAAGCAGGCGATGGAGGACCTGGTCAACTACCAAGTCGAGGGCATTATCTCCTCCCCGATCTTCCTGAAGGAGCAGCTCCGCGTAGCCGTGGAGGGGGACTACGACGTCTCCAACGTGAAGATGATCTTCTCCTCCGGGCACGCCATCAGCCCCGAGCTTATCGACGGGATCCACGAGAAGTTCGGCCCGATCCTGGCGAATTACTATGGCTCCACTGAGGCCTCCTCCTGCGTGATCGCGACCGGCGAGGATTTGGCGAAGGATCCGGCAGTCTCTGGGCGTCCAGTTGCCGGCGTCCGGATCAAGATTTTGGACGAAGACGGCAAGGAGCTGCCCCCGGGTCAGGTCGGTCGCATCTTCTGCCGTGGGCGGTTGACCATGAAGGAGTACACCAACGACCGGGACAAAATGGTGATCGAAAAGGGCCTGTTGGAGATCGGCGACAAGGGCTACCTCACCGAGGACGGCCGCCTCTACGTCCTGGGCCGCAACGACGACATGATCATCGTCGGCGGCGAGAACGTCTACCCGAAGTCCGTCACTGAGGTGTTGGAGCCCATGCCGGGCATCCGCGACCTCTTCGTCAAGGGCGTGGAGGACGAGGACACCTTCGCACGCCTGGCCGTATGGATTGTCCGGGAGGACGACGAGACCGGCCGGCGCCTGACGAAGAAGGCCGTTCAGGACTGGGTCCTGGAGAAGCTCGCCGAGCACTCCGTGCCCCGGGATGTCGTCTTCGTCGACGAGCTGCCGTATAACCCGACTGGCAAGGTGATGCCGCGCCAGCTTCCGGATTCCCGCATCCACGGCGAGCCTTAAGTCTCGCTAAGGGGGCAGGCGCGCTGGGGGGTTCGTGTCCTGGGGGCAGCGTGCGCCTGGGGTTAGCGCCTCGGGGAGTGCGCGAGGTGTGTGAGTGAGGGGCGCGGGACGGCGGCCCCACTTGGTCTGCCGCCTGGGGTTAGGCCTGCTGCTTGGCCCTGCGATGCACGAAGAGCGTGATGAGCAGGGCCAGCACGTAGAGCCCGGTGAGCCAAGCGAGCAGCGCCGCCCAGCTGATATCGAAGAACTGACCGGAGAGCGCGCCCAGCAGCGAGGAACCCAGGTAGTAGCTCAGCACATAGGTGCTGGAGGCCTCGGCGCGGTCCTTCTTTGCGGCGGCGCTCACCCAGCCGCTGGCCACGGAGTGGCAGGCGAAGAACGCGGCGGTGAACAGCAGCGCGCCGGTCACGGTGAGCCAGACCGTCGGGATGAACATCAGCAACAACCCGCCCAGCGCCAGCACCATCGAGACGGTGAGAACCCGCCCCTGCCCGTAGGCCTGCACGGCCCTTCCTGCCCGGGAGGAGGACCAGGTGCCGGAAAGATAGATGACGAAGACCGCGGCGGCCAGGGACTCTGGTAGCCCGTACTCGCCGATCAGGTGGAAGCCCAGGTAGTTGTACAGGGAGACGAAGGCTCCCATCAGCAGGAAGGGCAGCACGAATAGCCCGAGCAGCACCGGCGAGCGGAAGTGGCCCGCGAAGGCGGCGAGCTCGTGGGAGACCGTGATCTTCTTCGGCGTGAAGTTCCGCGAAGGCGGCAGCAGCACGAGCATCGCCAGGCCGATGAGGACGGAGACCCCGCCGGAGGTCAGCACCGCGACGCGCCAGTCTGCGAACTCCAATACCGCGCCGGGGATGAGGCGGCCGAAGAGCCCTCCGATGCTCGTGCCGGAAATATAGAAGCCCATCACCCGCGGTAGGTGTTTGGCGTCGATCTCCTCGGCGAGGTAGGTCATGATCACAGCGGGCACGCCGGCCACTGCCACGCCCTGCAGCGCGCGCATGAGCAGCAGTGAGCCGACCCCGGGAGCGATGGCCACCAGCAGGCTCAAGAAGGTGGCGGCCATGACGCTGATCTGCAGGATGCGGTAGCGCCCCAGCCGCTCGGAGAGGATGCCGACGGGGATGACGGACAGCGCCAGCGCACCCGTCGTCGCCGAGACCGAGAGCGCGGCGATGGTGGGGCTAATGCCAAAGTCTGCCGTAATGCTCGGCAGGACCGCCTGGGTGACATACATGGCGTTGAAGGAGGCCAACCCGGCGAAAAGCGCGCCGATCAGTGCCTTCTTGTAGCCCGGATCGGTCGGCGTGAGCCCCCTCGATACGCCAGAGGCGCCGGCTGCTTCCCTGGCAGCCGACGCCGTCGTGTCTGGACCCACGTCCTCCGTCGCGTGCTTCTCTGTGTGGCTCATGCCGCTAATTATGCACTTAGGGTGCTAGCGAGGTGCCCTTGGGTAGGTCGATGCGGTCCGAGGAGACAACGTAGGCATCCATCGTGCCGTCCAGCATTCGCAGCTTTTCGGAGAGCGCGTCGGGCTGGCCGAGTCCCATCTTCGCGGCTTCTTTCTTGATCTCCTCCGGCGCCCAGGAAGAGTCGATGGTGATCGGGATTGTCTTCACCCCGGCGATCTCCGGGGTGATGGTCAATTTGCTCACGATGATGTGGAAGTTGCCGCTCAGCACGCTGGTCTTACCGGGGCCCGTGCGCTGCCAGATCGGTCCCGCGGACTGGCCGGGCATCTCCATGGCCAGGTTGTGAAGGATGGCCTTGTCCGCGTCGATGCGCAGAGCGGGCTTCGGGCCCTGCTGGGTCTCCAGCGTGATGAGGGAGAGCTTCATATTGCCCAGCAGCGCGGTGGAATCGGTCGTGATCTGGAAGGTGTTGCCCGGAATTCCCCGCAAGCCCTCGATGGGGGCTGGGGGAGTCAGGTCCATCTCGTATTCCTCCGGGATCTCCGGCGGCTTTGGCGCTTCCGGCAGCTTCGGGAGGCCAGGCACCTTTGGTGGATCCGGGAGTTTCGGCGCTTCCGGCAGCTTGGGCGCGGCAGGCCGGTGCTGTGCTGGCGGCTTCGCCGTCCCAGGGGTCTTGGGGGCGCCCGGCAGCTCAGGGAACTTCGGCAATTCAAGCTGCGCCTGCGCCGGTGGGGCTCCCGCCGTGGCGGTCAGGCCCGCGGCCAGTCCGGTCGCGGTGACGGCGGCGAGGACCGCAACAGCGGTGGAATTGCTGGCCCCGGAGGCCGTGTCCGACTCGGTGGCAGCCCGATCCGCCTTCTGCTGCTTCTTGGCCTCCCGCCGCGCGGCGAGCTCCTCCTTCGAGGAATCCGTCCAAGACAGCGCTAGGGCGCCGCCCACCAGGGCCAGCAGGGTGCCGAGCACGAAGCCCCCGAAGTTGGACGTCGGCAGCGCGACGATGCCCAGGATGATGCCAGCCACGCCGGTGAGGATGCGGCTGCCGCCCCCGAACCACGTCATCAGCCCGCAGGCGATCAGCAGGGCGCCGATGATGAAGGTGGACACCCCCGAGATCGTCGAGACCTGGATGATGATGTTCGAGACCTCCAGCGAGAGGTACGCCGGGGTGAGGATCACAACCCCACCCAACAGCATCATCAGCCCGGCGAAAAAGGGACGGCTGCGCCGCCACTGGGTGAATTTGGAGCGGTCCTGGCTTGCCGTGGCCTCGTCTCCAGGCTCGCCTGCTGTGGCGTCTACTCCCGTACCTGCTGTGGTCGACAGCTCCTGGGTATCCGTGCTCTCAGTCACGGGGGTGCCACCGGTGCTCGCCGCGTCGGTG
This sequence comes from Corynebacterium sp., assembly GCA_043426695.1. GTDB lineage: Bacteria > Actinomycetota > Actinomycetes > Mycobacteriales > Mycobacteriaceae > Corynebacterium. The sequence goes on from JBHWRM010000065.1 coordinate 10,769, forward strand.
GCTGCCGCCTCCACCGCTGCACCGTTAGCACTCTGCGTCATCTGGATTCTCCAGCGTGATCTTGCTGCCCGCCGCGGTCAGCTGGTCCGCGGACAGCGAGGACGCGCGCATGGTCTGCCCATCGGAAAGGAGCTTCTCGGCCGCGATACCCCATGCACCGGGGGCAGCGTTGTCGTCGACCTGGCTCGCATCGATGCCGATCTGCGGCTTGACCAGAGTCATGCCACCGCTCAGGTCAGGGGCGCCGATGATCATGTTCTCGGCTTCCATGTTTTGGCCCGGCACGAGCATCTGGAACTTCTTCTCCCCAATACCCGGCACCTTGATTGGTGCGGACATGCATACGTCGGACACGCGGGCTTTGGTCATCTTGATGCGGGAGACCGTCTCTTCGCCGTTGGCGAGCTTGTCGGAATCGACGAAGAGGGAGAAGCCGTCCGCGTCCAGACCGCCGACGTCCATGTTGAAGATCGTGTTGGACAGCGCCAGGTTGGCGGAGATCCCGCCTTCGGCCATGGCGACGCCCATTCCGCCGGATGCCAGCAGGCCGACACCCAGAATTCCCGCGAATCGAAGTTTCCTTGTGTGTCCCATGTCATAGAACACTAGGCGCGGGAAACTAAGTTTCGTGCAAACTCCGTGAAAAAATTCCCAAAAAGTGTCGGGGCAGGCGCGGAAGTTCTAGCTCTTTCGCGCCCGAAGCTGGACGATCCCACGCCAACCGAAGAGCAGCAGCGCGGATATCACAGTGGCCACCAGGATGAAGGACCAGTGGGGGATCGCCGCGTGCCGGATGCCCCAGATGCCGAGGCCAACGACGAGGCTGCCCAGCCACACGAAGACCCCGGTGCGCAGGGGCTGGCCAACGGCGCGAGTGCTCGTGGCAAGCAGGATGCCCCAGACGATCGCGGCCCCCAGCATGAAGGGCCAGGCGGTATCCAGCCAGCGCAGGACGCTGAAGCCCGAGCCGTCGTCGTGGGCCAAGCGCGCGAGCAGTGCAAAGATCAGCAGCGCCAGAAGATCCAGCACGGGAGCACGAGTGCCGGAGGTCGGTGCCGTGGTGGCGGGGGCAGCAGCGTTGTGCGGGGCAGTAGACATGCCCTCAGCTTAGCCGGAGATGGGCCCGGACTCGGAGGCTGCCTTCTGGTCGTCGGCCGCGGCACTTGGTGCCAGCTCGCGGGGGTTGGGCAGTTTTGCCACGAGGAAGATCATCCAGCCCAGCCCCACGAGACCGACGAAGCTGAACATGCGGAAGACAATGACGGCGGCGAAGGCCTGCCCGGAGGTCAGCCCTGCAACTGCCACGAGGGTACTGGTCAGCACGATGTCCACCGGGCCCAGCCCACCCGGGGTGATCTGCGCCTGGCCGACCAACTTGGCGGAGATGAAGCTCAGCACCACTCCGGCGATCGGCGCCTTTGCCCCCACCGCGTAGGTGCAGGCCAATAGGCAGATGATCTCCAGGATCCAGTTCAGCAGGGACCAGTTGATCGCCAGTGCGAGCTTCGGCAGTGGCAACTCCACCGTCGCCAGCTGCTCGGAGAATCCCGCGAGTTGCTCCACGTGCCGATCTTTCGGCTTCTTGCGCCAGCGGTTGAAACCCCGCAGTCGGGTGATCAGCCAGTCCTCCACCTTCTTGGGGTTGCGGGCGGCCCAATTCGTTAAGGACGCCAACACCACCAACACCACAAGCGAGACAGCCAACGTGAGTGGGTTGTCCTTCAGCCCGAGGAAGAAGACCGAGCCGATGCCCAGCAATGCCATGCCCGCGCCCGCGAGCAGGCCGGAGAAGACCATGTACCAGCTGGCGATCACCGGCGTGGCACCCCACTTCAGCTGTTCCCGGAAGATCATCGCCACGGAGATGGCAGGCCCGCCGGGAAGGGAAGCAGACCAAGCATTCGCGACCAGCCCCAGCACGTTGGCTGAGAGGCGCCGTACCCTGATTCCCGCCGAGCGCAGCAGCACGACCATGACCTCGGCCTGCGCGAACATCGACAGCAGGACGGTCACTACGGCGAGCAGCAGCCAGCGGTTATCGGCAGCCTTCAGCTCCTCCCACCCATTTTCCAGGAAGCCGAAGTGGCGGTGCGCCATGAAAGCGATGGCGGCGAGCACCGCCAGTGAGATGGCGATCCGGGTGAGGGGGGAGCGGAGGAAGGCGGAGGTCTTGGCGAGCACTAGTCCTGGCGCCCCTCCTCGCGGCGTCTCAGCTCCGCCATGAGTTGCTCGAAGGGCACGGTGCGCCCGCGCTGCCCGGCATCCTTAGCCTCCGGGTCAACAGTGGGCTCGGCAGCCGCTTCGTCGTCTGCCTCGACGTCGATCTCTTCGTTCGCCTCGACGTCAGCCTCGTCGTCCAGATCGGCGGTGGTCGCCGCATCGGCGTCGGCATCCGTGGCGGCTGCGTTCTGGCCGGAGTCCTCGTACTCCACGTGGTCCTCGTCCGCGCCGTCGACGTTGTCCGCGAACCCGGCATCCTCGGTGGGCTCCGCGTCAACGTGCCCGTCCTCGGCGTGAGCGTCAGCGAGCGGCTCCGGCAGCGGCGAGCGCTGGCCGGAGTACTGCGGGGCCGGATCGGTGGCTGCGTTAGCCACCGCATCGCTCGTGGGCTCGGATACCGGCGCGCCAGCACCCACCAGCGCCGGCTCGGCCGCACCCACGGCGACCGGGGAATCAGCCAACTGCTCGTTGTGGCCGACCTTCTCGGACAGTCGCTGGACCCAGCGGGGTGCCCACCAGTTGTCCTCGCGCAGCATGTGCATCACGGCGGGGACCAACAACAGGCGGATGACGGTGGCGTCCAAAATTAGGGCCGTGATCATGCCGTAGGCGATGTACTTCATCATCACGATGTCCGAGAACCCGAAGGCGCCCGCGACCACGATCATGATCAGGGCGGCGGCGGTGATGATTCCGCCGGTATTCGCCACGCCGAAGCGGATCGAGCGGTCGGTGCTCTCCCCGTGGGAGCGGGCCTCCACCATGCGGGAGACCAGGAAGACCTCGTAGTCCGTGGACAAGCCAAAGAGGATTGCCACGATGAGCACCAGGATCGGGCTCATCAGTGGGCCCGGCGTGAAGTTGAACAGGTCCGCGCCCACACCGTCGACGAAGAGCAGGGTCAGCACGCCCAAGGTCGCGCCGATACCCAGCACGTTCATGATCACAGCCTTCGCCGGGATAATCAGCGAGCCGAAGACCAGGGCCATCAGCACGAAGCTGACCACCACGATGTAGAGCATCATCCACGGCAGCTTGTCGAACAGGGCCTGGATGGACTCTTGCTCCATGGCCGGGGTGCCGGCGACCAGCACCTCGGCACCCTCGGCATTCAGGTCCTCCAGCTCCTCGACGATGCGCTTGTAGTCATCGCGATCGGCGATGCCGGTGGACAGCACCGTCGTGTCGTCCTTCGTCGGCTGCGTGACGCGGAACGGGCCGGTCAGCCCGGTGATGTCGTTGGCCTCCCGGTACACCTGGGCCACCGCCTGCTGATCGCCCTGAATGACGAGCTTGATCGGGTCGGTGCGGAAGGCCGGGAACTTCTCGTCGAAGTTATTCTGTGCCACGCGAGTGGTCTCGTTCGGCGGCAGGTAGGTCTCGTTGATGCCACCGAACTTGATGCCAGCCATCGGGGCGGTCAGCGCCAGCAGCAGCGCGACCAGCAGGAAGGTCACGGCCTTGGAGTGGCGCATCGCGAAGGCCGGGATGCGGCCCCAAATCGTGTTGATCTGCTCGTCGCGGGTGCGGGTCTTGTGCTTGCGCACTGCCCACTTATCGATATTGTGGCCCAGCATGCCGAAGATACTCGGCAGCACCATCACGGAGAGCAGTGCAGCCAGGCCGACCGCGCTCATCGCGCCGAAGGCCACGGACTTCAGGAAGGCCTGCGGGAAGATCAGCAGGCCGGAAAGTGCAACGGCCACCATCGCCGCGGAGAAGACCACCGTCTTGCCGGCCGTCGCGGTGGTGTTCCGCACAGCGGTGGGAACGTCGCTGCCTTCGGCGAGCTCCTCGCGGAAGCGGGAGACCATGAACAGGCCGTAGTCGATCGCCAGACCCAGGCCCAGCAGGGTGACGACGGAGATCGCGAAGACGTTGATCTGCGTGGTCGCCGCCAGCAGGGACAGCACGCCCAGGGAGCCGAGAATGGAGAGCACGCCCACCAGCAGCGGCATCAGCGCGGCGATCACGCCGCCGAATACGATGAGCAGCAGTACACCGACCGCCGGCAGGGCGTAGATCTCGGCGCGGGAGATGTCCCGGGACATGCCGGAGTCCAGCGCGCCGGCCACCGCGGTCTGGCCCGCGATTTCCGTCTTCAGCCCCGGTACCTCGATCTTGGCCAGGTCGTCCTCGATGGCGCGCAGGTTGTTGAGGACGTCCTCGTCCTCACCCTTCATCGCCAGGGACGCGAAGGCAGCGTCGCCCTCCGGGGTCGCCATCTGGCGTGGCCCATTGGCCCAGTAGGAGTTGATCGTGCGGATGTTATCCGGGTACTTCTCCTGCAGGGCGTTCAGCTGCTTCGTCAGGGAGGCCTTGACCTCAGGGGTGGTCACCGACTGCGGTTTATCGCCGGTGACCAGCAGGATCACGTCGCCCGAATCGTCGCGACCGAAGATCTCCTCCTCGATCTCCTTCGCCCGGGTGGACTGCGAGCCGGGGTCGTCCCAGCCCTCCTGGCTCAGTCGGTTATCCAGCTGCGTGCCCACCGTCGCGAAGAGCGCGAGCACCGCGGCGATGATGACCAGCGGGATGACCCGGCGGAAACGGTAGGCGAAATTTCCCCAAGCGCTAAACATGGAAGTTGTTCTCCGAAGGGTTGTGGTGGTTGTTGTCCCTGCGCTCGGCAAGCGCAGTCAGCGGGCGGAAAGGCTGCAGCCAGGCGCCCTCATCCGGCAGGTTGTCCAGGCTTACGCGCGGCAGTGGTTCGCGGAAGACTCCGGGGATATCCTCCAGGTCCACGAAACGTAGCTTTTCGTTGCCTAGCACCCAGGCGACATGCTCCCGAAAGCCGATAACGGTGACGGGGATGTCCTCGGAGAGCTCTTCCAGGGTCTCCCGGAAGTTCTGGCCGTCTGCGCTGGCGACGATCAGTCCGTCGAGCACGCCCTCCGAGTGACGGCGACGGATGAGGTCCAGCATGTCGGCGTCGACGTCCGACTCCTCGGTGACCTTGGGCTTGGCGAAGACGGCGAAGCCCACGTTGCGCAGAGCTTCCACCCAAGGGCGGACGACGTCAGCGCCACCGGGGGTGATGTTCGTGAAGACGGTCGCCTCGGGCTCGATCAGCTCCTCGCCGCTGAGCCCGAAGTCTTCGTTGAGCTGCTGGGTTTCGTCGATGACCCAGCGGCCTACCGCGTCGAAGCGGGGACGGTGGGCGGCGGTGGGGCGAGCCCCCAGGATCGCGCCCAGCCCCATGTCGATATTCGGGGCATCCCACACCAACAGCAGGGTGGGGCGGGTCTCGGTGGCGGCACCGTAGGAGCGATGCTGCTCCCCGACGGTGGTGCCGGCACCGGAAGAAGAAGGACTAGTCATATGCGGGATAAATTGTGATGAAACAGCTCAGCGACGAGAACGCCG
>JBHWRM010000066.1:0-14338 GCA_043426695.1 Corynebacterium sp.
GGCGTGAAGTTGGGGACGGTGCGCTCCCGGATCCACCGCGCTCGTGCGCAGATGAAGGCTAGGCTCGTGGAAAAGCAGGGTGAATTGCACTACGTCGGATCCTAAGGTGGGAGCTATGGAAATCGGTCACTTGGGGCCGGAAGCTATCGCTGCCCTCGTGGACGGGGAACTGAGTCCCCGCGCGACAGAACGCGCGCGCATCCACCTCGTGCACTGCGCGGACTGCCGCCGTGAAGTGCTGTCCCAGCGCGAGGTTGCCCAGGCGATGCGTACCGCCATGGCGCACCAGGCCGGCCCGGGCCATGCAACTGAGCACGAGGGGCAGGGGCTGCCCGAGACACTGTTATCGCGGCTGGCAGCCATCCCAGAGGAGTCGGATGGTTCCCAGGTGAATGCGCACGACGAGCGCACCACGCGTGCCACGGGTGCGACCGCTGCTGGCCAGCATGGTCGTGTGGGTGCGCGCAGTGGGGGAGACAGCGCTGAGCAGAAGCTGAATTTCGACATCGCCGGTCGGCGATTCCCGCGCACGCTGGCGGCGAAAATTGAGCTGTTTATTCACCAGCTCCGCGACGCCAGGAGGTCTTAAACCCGGCTGCCCGGTGGGCTAAAGTGGTGGGCGTGTTTTCTTCCATCAGTTGGTTCAACATCCTGGTGCTCCTGATCATCGGGCTGATTGTTATCGGCCCGGAGCGGCTGCCGGGGATGATCAAGGATATTCGCGCGGTGGCGTTGGCCTTTCGCAACCTCGTCAACGATGCCCGTCGCCAGCTGGATGAGGACTTCGGCCCTGAATTCAAGGAGTTCCAGAAGCCGCTGAGCCAGATCAACGAGTACCGCCGGATGGGGCCGCGCGGCCTCGTGACGAAGGCTCTCTTCGATGGAGACGATGCCTTCTTCAACGACCTGGAGAACACCGGCCGCCAATTGGCTGACTCGGTGAACTCGGTGACCAATCCGGCCGGGCACACGAGCGCCGAGCGCCCCTCCTCACAAGCTCCGCTGCCCGACTCCCAGGCAGGGGCGAGGGCTCAGAGCACCGGGAGCGCCTCCATTGCAGCCGGTTCGACCAACCCGGTCGGCCAGGGAGCACCGGGTGGTGCTCCGGGGAACACGACGAACCAACAGCCCCAGCAGACCCCGGCGGGAGAGCGCACTGCGCCGCCACGGGCAGCCGGGGTATGGGACGACGTTCTTTAGCGCCGGCTGGGCACCTTGCCCGGGCTGGGTGCGCCCCTGGTGCCCATGCCAGCCCCTGCGATAAGCCAAACGCCCGCTCGCTGAAGATTAAGCGAGCGGGCGTTAGCCTTTGCGTCCAGAGCTACTTGCGGGTGACCCCCAGGCCCAGGGACTTGCCGGCCAGGGAGGAACGCCGCAGCGCCAGGTGATCGGCGATCGCGCCGAAGGCCTGGGCCGCCTCGGAGTTCGGCTCCGAAAGGGCGATCGGGTTACCCAGGTCGCCGCCAATGCGCAGGTTCGGGTCCAGCGGGATCTGGCCCAGTAGCGGCACCTTCGTGCCCGCGATCTGCGACAGGCGATCGGCCACCAGCTGGCCACCACCGGAGCCGAAGATCTCGTTCTTCGAGCCATCCGGCATCTGCATCCAGCTCATGTTCTCGATAACTCCGCCGATGCGCTGGCGAGTCTGCTGCGCGATGGAGCCCGCACGCTCCGCGACCTCCGCGGCAGCCGCCTGCGGGGTCGTCACGATCAGAAGCTCAGCATTCGGCACCAGCTGGGCGACAGAGATCGCCACGTCACCAGTTCCCGGTGGGAGGTCGAGCAGCAGGATGTCCAGGTCGCCCCAGAACACGTCGCCGAGGAACTGCTGGATCGCGCGGTGCAGCATCGGGCCACGCCACACGACCGGGGAGTTATCGCCCACGAAGTGGCCGATGGAGATCAGCTTCACGCCGTGCGCCTGCAGCGGCATGATCATCTCGTCGACCTGGTGCGGCCGGTCGGTACTGCCCATCATGTTCGGGATGGAGTGACCGTAGATATCGGCGTCGATGACACCGACCTTCAGGCCACGGCGCTGCAGGGAGACCGCCAGGTTCACGGTGGTGGAGGACTTGCCAACACCACCCTTGCCGGAGGCGACGGCGTAGACGCGGGTCGTGGAGTCCGGCTGCGCGAACGGAATTACCGGGTCGGCGGCGTCGCCACGGACCAGCTTGCGCACTTCGCGGCGCTGCTCGTCGCTCATCACGTCGGTGGTGACGGTGACATTCTCGACGCCAGCCACGCTCTCCGCGGCCTTCCTCGTCTCCTCCGTGAGGTGAGACTTCATCGGGCATCCCGCGATGGTGAGGTAGATCTCGACGGCCACGTCGGCGCCGTCGATCTCGATGGACTTCACCATGCCGAGTTCGGTGATAGAGCGGTTAAGCTCGGGATCCTCGACCTTCGACAATGCATTGCGAATATCAGATTCTTGAACCATGGGCATCGCCTTAAATCTGCTTCTTTACCTATAAGTGTTTTTCGAGGGTCTGGGTCACAAAACCGACCCTCAAGCCAATAAGCCACTGTACCTTGGGGACCGCCGCTTTATTCAACCTCGGCTCCCGTCAAGCGGCTTGCCGCAGGCCCGCTAGGACTCCCCGCGCGGGGAGGAGCCTGCACTTCGAGCACCATCCGCCGTCTCGCGCTCGTCGTCGTCATGGGCGCGATCCTCGAGCTTATCCTCAATGCGGCGCATCAACTCTGAGAGCTCGTCGAGCTCGCGGCGCAGGTAGTCGCGGGTGACCGTTTCGCCCACCGCGATGCGTACGCCCGCCAGCTCCCGGGCCAGAAACTCCGTGTCGGCCTTGGTCTCCTCAGCGCGGCGCCGATCCTCGTTCAACGCCAAGCGGTCGCGGTCGTCCTGACGGTTCTGCGCCAGCAGAATCAGAGGTGCAGCGTAGGCCGCCTGTGTGGAGAAGGCCAGGTTGAGCAGGATGAAGGGGTAGGGGTCCCAGTTCCACCACATACCGCCGATGTTGAGGCAGATCCATACCACCACGATGAGGGTCTGCCAGGCGAGGTACTTGCCGGTGCCCAGGAAGCGAGCCACCTTCTCTGCGCCCGCGCCGACAGCGTCGCCATTGAGAGAAAACAGTGAGCGGCGCGGCCCGGTGACCGGGGTGTCGAGGGCTGGCTGGTTGTAGTTCTTAGGCATCCGCGGCACCTTCCTGCAAGGACGTCTGTGGTTCCTTCTGTGCGTCGTTGTCGACGCGCCAGTCCTGGTCGCGCCAATCTTCCGGTAGCAGGGCGTCTAGTAGGTCGTCGACGGCGAGCACCCCGAGGAGGTGGTGCCCCTCGTCGACAACGGGCGCGCAGACCAGGTTGTACGTCGCGAAGAAGCGCGCCGCGGTCTCGTGACTATCGGCCACCGACAGGGCTGGTAGATCGAGGTCGAGCAGCTCGCTGACCAGGGTGGCAGGCGGGTGGCGCAGTAGCTTCTGTAGGTGCACGCAGCCCAGGTAGTGCCCCGTGGGGGTGGACTGGGGCGGGCGCACCACGAACACCAGGGAGCTCAAGGAACTGGACACATCGGGGTTGCGGGCGTGCGCCAGTGCCTCAGCAACCGTCGCCTGCGGGGTGAGGATGATTGCCTCGGAGGTCATCACGCCACCGACCGTGTCCGCAGAGAAGCTCATCAGGCGGCGCACCGGGGCGGAGTCCTCGGGATCCATGAGCTCGAGGAGTACGTCAGAGGTGCCGGTCGGAAGCTCGGCGAGCGCATCCGCAGCATCATCCGGTTCCATCTCCTCCAGGACCTCGGCTGCGCGTTCCACGCCGAGCTGATTGAGGATCGCGATGCGGGAGTCTTCTGGCAATTCCGCGACGATATCCGCGAGGCGCTCGTTCGGAATCTCCCGGGCTAGCTTGGTTTGCTGTTCTTCTGGCAGGTCGTTCAGTGCGATGGCGATGTCTGCAGCGCGCATTTCTTGGAAGGACGCCAGCAGCTCGGCGTTGCTATCCGCAGGCCCCGTACCGCTCGCGCTCAGGCCCTGGACGCGCGATAGCGGCACCACCGCGACCTTGCCCAGGCGTCCGAGGCGGCCGCGCTGGGCCACCGCGACCCGGCTGACCTCCCAGTCCCTGGTCCGGGACTGCTTCAGCTCCACATCCACGATCTCGAGCACTTGGCCATGCAGTTCGGCGTGCTCGGGATCGTCCGTGTGCACCTTGGAGCCGACCAGCTCGTGCTGAATACTGATCTCGCCGGAGCGGGACTCGAAGGGCTTCAGGTTCACCGAACTGGAGGTCGCCATCACCTCCGAGGGGTTGATGCTGGCCACGCGAAGCATCGGAAGAAAGATTTGGCGCTTATTGGGCAGAGCGATGACCAACCCCAAGACGTGGCTGCGGTGCTGGTAGATGGTGACCACAACGTCCCGCACTCGGCCGATGGAGTCTCCGTAGGGGCCCATCAGCATCATTCCGGCCAACCGGCCTGCATAAACGCGAGTTTCTGTCATGGAAACCAAGAATACTTGAGTGCCCACGCAGCCACGATGCCCGGTCGGGCGCCGAGCCCGCGATAGGATGAGGAGCATTCCTCGCAGCCAAAGTGTTGCTGCGAAGCCTCAAAGCCGTGACACCCACCCCAAGGAGAGCTGCAAGCCGTGTTTCTTCTGCGCAACGCCGATGCTGGGCGCACCTCGAAAAGAAAGCGAGTGGTGGCGGCTGGACTTGCGCTGGCACTGGCGGCACCGCTGACGTCCTGCGCGGATAAGGACCAGATCGTGATCGGAGTGCCGGACTCAGGCACAGGGACCCATGGCGGGCCACGCATGGCGGAAGAGCTCATCGAGCCACTAGCGCAGGAATACGTCGAGCAGTTCGAGGACATCAGCGAGGACACCCCTGAGGTCTCCACGACGCAGATCCCCGCCGGGCAAAGAATTAACCAGCTGCGCGAGGGCAAGATCAGCATGACCTTCGGCTGCGTGGGGGAGCTGCTGGACACCCTCGACCCGGCGAAAGGCAGGGAGCTACGGGAGCAGTATGCAGCGGAGGAAAAGCCCGACCGTGTGAAGTGGCGGGATATCACGCATTCCACGATGCTCTCGGCGCTTCCTGCGGAGCTGACGGCGACCAATCCTGGGGCTGCCGTGATCTGCGAGGACGATACTCTGCCACAGAATATCGTCGCCCTGTGGGCCAAGCCACAGCCTGACCGTTATGAACTGCGTGCGGCGAATAACGTCGCCGGAGGGGTGTCCACCGAGAAACTGCGTGCGACCGCAGCGGGCGGAGAATACGTCAACTAGTCGTGAGGGCGGAGCTCGCGCCCTCGCCTGGGGGCGCGACAGGCTTGGCTAGAAAAGCAGCGGCGTAAAGAGGGCTTCTAGGAATAAGAAAAATGCTCCCCCAACCACGTGGCTGGGGGAGCATGGGGCAATCTGCCGACTAGTCGGCGAATGCCTCCTCGAGCAGTGCCTTCTCCTCAAGCTGGTGGACCTTAGCCACACCAGTTGCGGTGGAGGACTGCGGGCGACGGGACACGCGCTTCAGCTGGATACCCGGCAGGTACTCAGGCAGCTCCAGCGCGATGAACGGCCACGGGCCCTGGTTGGCCGGCTCGTCCTGCACCCAGCGGAACTCCGCGTTCGGGTAGTTGGACAGAGCGTCGCGGATGCGGTTGAACGGCAGCGGGTGCAGCATCTCCAGGCGGATGATGGCGACGTCGTCGCGGCCATCCTTCTGGCGCTTCTTCTCCAGCTCGTAGTAGATCTTGCCGGAGCACATCAGGACGGTCTTGACGTCCTTGTTCACGCCGTTCTGGTTCGGGTCGTCGATCACCGAGGTGAACTTCTTCGTATCCGTGAAGTCCTCAACAGCGGACACCGCGGCCTTGTTGCGCAGCATCGACTTCGGGGTGAAGACGATCAGCGGGCGGGTGAGGGAGCCCAGCGCATGGCGGCGCAGCAGGTGGAAGTAGTTCGCCGGGGTAGTCGGCTGAGCCACAGTCCAGGAGCCCTCCGCGGACATCTGCAGGAAACGCTCGATGCGTGCGGAGGAGTGGTCCGGGCCCTGGCCCTCGTAGCCGTGCGGCAGGAGCATGACCAGGTTGGACTTCTGGCCCCACTTCGCCTCGCCGGAGGAGATGTACTCATCGATCACGGTCTGGCCACCGTTGGCGAAGTCACCGAACTGTGCCTCCCACAGGGTCAGCGCGTCAGTGTTGCCCACGGAGTAGCCGTACTCGAAGCCCAGGCCCGCGTACTCGGTGAGCGCGGAGTTGTAGGCCTCGAAGCGGCCGCCATTGCCGGTGTCCTCGGCGAGGGACTGCAGTGGGCTGTAGCGGTCGAAGTCCTCGTTATCGAAGAGGACCGCGTGGCGCTGGGTGAAGGTACCGCGCAGGGAGTCCTCGCCGACGAGGCGGATGAGCTTGCCCTCGGCAGCCAGGGAACCCAGGGCGAGCAGCTCGCCGAAGGCCCAGTCGATGTTGCCGTTCTCGCTCATCTCCTTGCGGCGCTTGATGAGTGGCTTCACGCGACGGTGGGCGTTGAACCACTCCGGGGTCTCGTAGAACTTGTCGCCAATCTGGCGGACCAGGTCCTTGGAGATGGAGGTGTCCAGGCCGTGCGGCAGCTTCTGGGAGCCGGTGATACCGGTCTGCTCGGCCGGGGGAGCATCCTTCTCAGCCTCGCGGACCTGGTTGAACACGGTCTCGAGCTGATCGTGGAAGTCCTGTGCAGCGCGCTTGGCCTCCTCCTCGGAGATGTCGCCGCGGCCGATGAGGGCCTCGGTGTACTGCTCGCGGGAGGTCGGCAGCTCGTTGATGATGTCGTACATCAGCGGCTGGGTCATCGACGGGTCGTCGGCCTCGTTGTGGCCGCGACGGCGGTAGCTCACCAGGTCGATGAAGACATCCTTGCCGAAGCGGTTGCGGTAATCGACCGCCAGCTGTGCCACCCAGACGACAGCCTCCGGGTCGTCGCCGTTGACGTGGAAGACCGGGGCGTCGAAGCCCTTGGCCAGGTCGGTGGCGTAGTAGGTCGAACGGCCGGAGTCAGGGGTCGTCGTGAAGCCGATCTGGTTGTTCACGATGACGTGGACGGTGCCGCCGACGGAGTAAGCGTTCAGCTTGGAGAGGTTGATCGTCTCCTGAACGATGCCAAGGCCGGTGAAGGCCGCGTCACCGTGCAGCAGGATCGGCATGACCGAGCCCTTGGCGTCCTCGCCGTACTTCTCGGTAAGCAGGTCCTGCTTCGCGCGAGAGATACCCTCCATGACCGGGTTGACTGCCTCCAGGTGGGACGGGTTGGCAGTCAGGGTGATGTCGATCTCGTTGTCGCCGAACATCTGGATGTAGGTTCCCTCGGCGCCCAGGTGGTACTTCACGTCACCGGAACCGCCGGCGGAGCCCGGGTCGATGTTGCCCTCGAACTCGGTGAAGATCTGGGAGTAAGGCTTACCCACGATGTTGGCGAGCACGTTCAGGCGGCCGCGGTGGGCCATGCCGATGACGACCTCGTTGAGCTTCGAATCCGCAGCGCGGTCGATAGCGGCATCCATCAGTGGGATCAGCGTCTCCGCGCCCTCCAAGGAGAAGCGCTTCTGGCCGATGTACTTGGTCTGCAGGAAGTTCTCGAAAGCCTCAGCGGAGTTCAGCTTCTGCAGGATGTACTTCTGCTCGGCGGAGGAGAACTTCGGCTGGCCGCCCTCGACGTGCTGCTGCAGCCACAGGCGCTCGTCCTTATCCATGACGTGCGCGTACTCGTAGCCGACCTTGCGGGTGTAGGCCTTACGCAGGGTGTCGAGCACCTCGCGCAGGGTCATGGTCTCGCGACCGTTGAAACCACCAACGTTAAAGGTGCGGTCGAAATCCCACAGGGTCAGGCCGTGAGATTCGATGTTCAGGTCGGAGTGATCCGGCGCTGGCAGACCCGGCTGGACCCAGTGCAGCGGGTCGATGTCCGCGATGAGGTGACCGCGGGAGCGGTAGGCCTCGATGAGCTGCGCGACACGGGTGGACTTGTCCACGCCGGTGTTCGGCAGGTCCTGGGACCAGCGGATCGGCGCGTACGGAACGTGCATGGCCTGGAAGATCTCGTCCCAGAAGCTGTCGTTGATCAGCAGGCGGGACATGGTCCGCAGGAACTCGCCGGACTCCGCACCTTGGATGATGCGGTGGTCGTAGGTCGAGGTGATGGTGACGAGCTTGCCGATGCCCATCTCGCCGAGGCGGTCGACGGACGTGCCCTGGAACTCGGCCGGGTAATCCATCGCACCAACGCCGATGATCGCGCCCTGGCCGTTGGTCAGACGCGGCACGGAGTGGCGGGTACCGATGCCACCCGGATTGGTCAGGGAGATGGTCACGCCCTGGAAGTCGTCCATCGTCAGCTTGCCGACGCGGGCACGGGCGACGATGTCCTCGTAGGCGTCGACGAACTCGGAGAAGTTCATCTTCTCCGTCTCCTTGATCGCTGCTACGACCAGGCTACGGCTGCCGTCCTTGTTGTTCATGTCGATCGCCAGGCCCAGGTTGATGTGCTCCGGGGTGACGACGGTCGGCTTGTTGTCGACGACCTTGTAATTCAGGTTCATGTCCGGGTGAGCCTGAACCGCGCGGATCAGGGCCCAGCCGATGATGTGCGTAAAGCTGATCTTGCCGCCACCGCGGGCAAGCAGCTGCTGGTTGATGATCGCGCGGTTTTCGAACATGAGCTTCGCTGGCATGTCGCGGACCGTGGTTGCGGTCGGGATGCTCAGCGAGGCATCCATGTTCTTAGCGATGGCGCGGGCTGCGCCGCGCAGCACCTGCTCGCCAGCCTCAGGGGCCTCTACCGGCTGCTTCGGCTCCGGCGGGGCGACGCGCTTCGGAATGGCGTCATAAGCCTCGATGACGCGTTCGTCGGCGTCGCCACGCAGGCCACCGCGTCGACCGGAAGCGGCGGTGGCGACGCCAGCGGAGGCGGCAGGAGCGCTCTGGGTGCTCGTAGCGGCACCGTTATCTGCGGCCGCCGAGCTGCCGGCGATGTCGCCGTTCTTCTCGAAGTACTTCCGCCATTCGGGGTCAACCGACTCCGGATCCTTCTTATACTGCTGGTACATCTGATCGACCAGCCATTCGTTCTGACCGAAATTCGCGCTGCTCACAGCAGGTCCTCGCCTCTTTTCATCATGACTTCAGTCTCGCAGTAACAGCCTACACGATGTGCTATGCGATTTCGCTTCCAGGTGGCGCGTCACCGACCGGCGAAAAACGGCGTGTGACCTAGCGAGATTCCCGGGAAGCGGCGACGAGGTCTGCGTAGCTCCCGCCTGATTCCAAAAGCTCCTGATGACGGCCTTGTTCAACAATTTTTCCGGCGCTGACGACCGCAATATTGTCAGCCAATTCCGCGGTGGAGAGCCGGTGCGCGATGATGATCGCCATCCGCGAACGCGTAGCCAGTGCGATTGCCCGAACCACATCAGCCTCGACCGCAGGATCGATATTCGCCGTCGCTTCATCCAACACCATGATGTCCGGGTCGATGAGCTCCGCGCGAGCCAACGCGATGATCTGCTGCTGGGCAGAGGACAACCCTCGGCCGCGCTCGCCGACCTCGCCGGCAAAGCCACCTTCAATCCCGGCGATAATCTCCGTGCCCCCGATGGCAGCGATCGCCGCGGTGATTTCCTGCTGGCTCGCTGTCGGTCGGCCGTAGGCGATGTTCTCGGCCACCGTGCCGCGGAACAGGTGCGCTTCCTGAGGGACGTAGCCCACCCGAGCGCGCCAGGCATGCAAGGGGAGCTGGCGGAGATCGAGACGCCGCACGTCGGGGCTGTTCGGAGCGAAGACAGCGGTGATAGACCCCGCCGACGGCTGGTACCACCGGGTGACTAGCTTCGCGATCGTCGACTTCCCGGCGCCAGTCGCACCGACAAGGGCGGTCGTGCCACGGAAGCTTATGGAGGCTCCTCGCAGCGAGGCCTGATCGGCGCCCTCGTAGCGGAACTGCACGTCAGAAAACTCCACCGCGGTGACCTTGCCTGGCAGCCTGGTCTCGGCAACGTCGTCGGCTGCGTCCTGCTCGGCAGGGACAGCCAACAACTCGGAGATCCGCTCGAAGCTCACCGCTGCCTGTTGGAATTTATCGAAGATCTGCGAGAGCTGCTGAACGGGGCCAAAGAAGAAGGTCAGATACAAGCTAAAGGCAACCAGCGCGCCGTGGCTCGTCGTGCCCTCCGCGACCCGGGCGGTACCGAAAAAGAGGACCGTCGCCTGGGCCAGCTCGGTGATGAAGGAGATGCCGGGGAAGAAGATGCTGACCGCTGCCTGCGCGCGGGTACGCAGCCCAACGTATTGCTGCGATTGCTCCCCAATCCGCTCGGCCAGCACGGGTCCGAAGCCGTAAGCCGCGGCAGTGTTGAGCCCATTGACTGCCTCCTGGAAGTGGGCGTTGACCGTAGAAACCTGGGAGCGGGCGGCCCGGTACAGGCGCGAGGAATAACGGCGAAAGACCCACGCGCCCATTCCGATGACCGGCAGGAACAGCGCGGCGATGCCGGCCAGCGCTGGGTCGGTCCACACGAGCATGCCCAGAACGCCCAGCAGCATCGTGGTGGAGACGATGGCCTGGGAAAGCCCGGTCTGCAGGAAGCTGGAGAGGTTGTCGATGTCCGTCGTCATCCGGGTCATGACCCGGCCCGAGGCATTCTGCTCGAACCAACTCATGGGCAGCCGGTGGAGGTGTTCGAAGCTGCGCACACGGAGGGCGTAAAGCAGTCGCTCGCCGGTGTGCGTGGTGAGCACCGTGTTCCACGCAGTTGCGGCCCAGGAAACGCACACCAGAAACAGGGCCCCCAGCCCCAAGGTGAACAGTGCGCTGCGATCCGACCTGCTGATTCCCTCGTCGATGGCCTTGCGCACCAGGGATGGAAGTGCAATGTCGGCGACGAGCCCCAGCAGCAGCGTCCCCACGATCACCGCGGTCGCGATCGGGACGAGGCCCACCAGGGTGCGCAGCCGCAGCACGGGGGTCGTGTCCTCGGACCGTGGGGTAGTGGGAGCGGAGTGCTGAGACGCCGTCTCCTGTCGCGCCAGCGTGATTCGGCGCAGCGCTGCGGCGTCGGCGTCCAACTGTTCCCTGGACCTCGCAGCGTCGGCCGGTCGTACATGCCCGACGTCGCCAGGGGTAACGGCGACACCGTGGAGATCCCGGTTCGCGTCCTTCTGGATCTCCTCCCAGCTACGCGGCCACAGTGGACGGGTCGGGGGAGCGGGCAGGCTGATCACACTGATATCTCTGCTGCCAGTGTCGGCCACATCCGTGCTTGCGGGTTCTGCGCGGTGGTCGACGATCACCATTGTCAGGTTGCCCTCACCAGCCCGCTGATGGAGGTTGGCGATGATCTTCTGCTCGGTGACGGTATCGATCGCGCTGGTAGCGCTGTCCAGGATCAGAAACCTGGGGTTGCGCAGAACCGCGCGTGCCAGGGCGATCCGCTGCCGCTGCCCGCCCGATAGCGTCAGGCCACGCTCACCCACGATGGTGGAATAACCCCCGAGCTCGTCGATGAAGTCGGAGGCGCAGGCAATGCGTGCGGCCTCCGACACCTCGGCGTCGCTCGCCTGAGCTCCCATGCGGATGTTTTCTGCCACGGACATGGAGTAGAGGAATGGTTCGTCGAAGACGATCGTCGGCCACTGCTTGGGCGTCAGCTCGTCCAGCGGCACCGTGGTGTTGCCCGCGTAGGCCGAAAACTCGGCTTCAGCATCCGCTGACTGCCCAGCCAGCGCCAGCGCCAGCGCTGACTTTCCGGAACCCGCAGGGCCCGTGATGTACGCAGTGGACCCGGGGGTGACGTTTACGGCGACGTCCTCGCCGCCCCGGGCGCGGAAGGTGCCCCGGATCCCGACGGGGCCATCCGGGAGCTTGGCCGGGTGCTCAGGGATCCGCCGTTGGGGGAGGGTGAGAATATCTTGCACGCGGGAGACCGCGGCATTCGCGAGGTGCACGGTCACCAACATTCCGGCGCCCATGCGCGTCATCCGGGACAGCAGGGTGACGTAGGCGGAGGCCGAGAGGAACTCTCCGATGGTGATCGCGCCGCGCATCGCGAGCAGGCCGCCGACAACCACGGTGGAGATCAGCGCGATCTGCGGGACCGCCGCCAACGCCGGCTGGAAGCGGGCGGTGAGCCGCCCGACGTGCAGCCGCATCCCGAAGAGTCTGCGGGCCCGGACCATAAAGTTGCTTTGCTCGCGCTGCTCTTGGACGAAGGCCTTCACGATGCGCACGCCGGTGACCGTTTCCTCCACCTGGCTTGCGACGTCCGCGGCCTGCTGCTGCGCCTCCCACGTCGCGTCGTAGAGCCGACGGCGGGAAAAGAAGGCGATGGTGGCGAGCACCGGAAGCTGGATGCTCAGCAAAACCGCCAGCGGCCAGGAGAGCCAGAACATGATCCCTAAGATCAGCACGACCTCCACGAGGATGCTGCCCATGATGGGCAGCATCGCCAGCATCCCCTGGATCTGGTTCAAATCTGAGATGGTCCGGGAGACCACTTGGCCGGTACGCACCTGGCCCATCGCCGCCGGTGATGCGCCTTGCAGGGCAGCCAGGCAGCGCATGCGGATGTCGTGCTGGACGTCAACCGAGAGCTTCCCGGCCAAGAAGCGCCGCGCACCATGGGTGCACAAGCGGGCGAAGGCCGCCGCGATGAGTAGCCCAATCGCGCCGGGGCTTCCGTCGATGGCACGGCCGGCGAACAGCGGGATCAGCACGGCTGCGACGGGCATGAGCACGCTCAGCAGGGTGATGACACCCAGCTGCATGCGGTGAGCGCTCAAGGCGGCGCGGAGGAAAGCAAACACGATAGCCATCAGCCTATCGCCTGCATCAGGCGGATAAACCAGCCATCACTGGAGCGGGCGACGTCGAAAAGCAGAAGTAGGGAGAAATGAGCACGGCGCGAGAGAAATAAACCGGGTTAAGATCAACGCAGGAGACGAACCGCGCCGCGGAGAGAGGATTCCTCAATGGGATTTTTGGAAAATATCGCCCAGGCCCTCGACGTTGAGGGCATCGAGTCCCGAGCCAATGATGGAACGCTGTTCGTTCCAGTTTCTGCGGAAGTGGAGATCCAGTTCGAGCTTATTGAAGGCGTGGCCGGGGTCAGCACGCCGGCCGCGAATGTCTTCGTCGCGCTCGCTGACGTCACCGATGAGGATGAAGAATTCGACGCCGCTCTGGTCGGCGTGGTCTTCACCCCGGAGGCGGCGGTCGAGGCTGTGAATCGACACATGGCCACCGACGAGGTGATCACGGTGCTCAACGAACTGCTCGATGGGCAGGACCCACGCGTCGAAGAGCTCGAGTTCGAACAGGATGATTACGACCCCCTCGTCCTGCGCGCGAACCTCAGCGCGAACTCCAAGGTCACTGTGAAGATCTCGGAGGGGCAGGGCACGCCCACCGCTGCGGTGAGCTTCGTGGTGCTGCCTGATAGCGTCTTCGAGCTCGCGGAGAACATCGCCGCGGAAATTCTCGTCGATGAGGAGGACGAGCAGGACCCGGCGAAGCTGGACATGCTGGACGCCACCCTGGACGAGCTGCGCACGCAGTACCAGGAGGTGCTGGATCTCGGCGTATTTGAGGACTTCAACCAGCTCTTCGACGTGCTCGCTTATGTCTCGCAGCAGGCCGAGGACTGGGAGGACCTCCTGGTCACCCTCGACGACGGTTCCGAGGACCCGTTCTTCGAATGGGTCGACGTCGAGGACGGCGGCTTTGACGACGACGTCGCTACCGACGCGGAGGATGGCGACGTCACCGAAGACGGCGAGTAACGCTAGCCCGCCGTTCACCGCGCCTGGCGGGGCACGGGTGGCCGGACGCTGCCGGGGTGTGGGCTAGCATGGCTAACGTGATGATGGGCACAGCCCCCGGCACGGTGCCGGGTACGTGCTGCGCCACCGAAGCGTTGAGCGAGAACCGCAGGAGGGGTACGTGACCGAGGTAGCCATTATTGGGGCCGGCATGGCCGGCCTCGCAGCGGCCCGCGCGCTCTCCCAGTCCGGGGTGCGCTGTACCCTCTTCGACGCCGCTGACCGCGTGGGCGGGGTTGTGCGTTCGGAACAGCACGGCGAGATCACCGTGGACCGCGGGCTGCAGTTCTTCAATACCTGGTACCCGGCGGTCAAGGAGATCCTGAATCCCGGGGAGTACTCCGCCCTCAAAATCAAGAACTTCCAGCCGGGGATCAACACCGTCACCCCGGCCGGTTCCGCGCTGATTATCGATCCCGTCCGCGCGCCGTCCATGGTTCCGAAACTGCTGCGCTCGGAGTTCAGCTCCGCCCTGCGCCTCGGCGAACTGGTGCGCATGCGCAACTGGCTGCGCAG
>JBHWRM010000067.1:0-6401 GCA_043426695.1 Corynebacterium sp.
CACAACCCGGGCTTCTACGACTCCGTCGGTTCCTTCTCCGGCTGTGCGTCGACCACCAAGGACCTGGCCCCGGCCTTCATCGGCATCACTCTGGCCCGCGGCAAGACCAACGTCAACGAGATGTGGGGCGGCGCCCACTCCGAGGCAGCCCTTCACAACGACGCCCTGATCAATGCGAAGAAGCTGGTCGGCCAGCCGAACCTGTACGTCTCCAACGCCTCCGGCCTGATCGGCAAGCACGATGTGCTGAGTTCCGAACGCGTGGACGGCAACCTGTCCGCCTCCATGACCGTGGCTGTGGAGGGTGGCGTCATCGAGGCCGCCACCAACGGCTGCACCCACGACCTGGATGTGAAGCTGCGCTCCCTCGGCAAGAAGGACGCAACCTTCAACTTCCGCAACACCGGCACCCACCAGTGGGGCTACTGGCAGGACGACCTGCACGACTACCTGCCGGTCCTGCAGAAGGCCTTCGGGAACTAAGGCTTTCGGGAACTAAGAACCCACACCGCCCGGCCCTGCTGAGGGCCGGGCTTAATGCACAGCCGGAGGTGCGGCCACGATGCGCGCACTGAGCATCGCCACTGTCTTCGTCGCCGCCGCGGGCTACCTGGTCATCTGGATCGCCTCCAAGGCCCTGCCGCCCGCAGGTTACGTGGACTTCATGGTCTTCTGGGGGCTGTTCTTCGCCCTCACCGGGCTCATCGACGGCCTCATGCAGGAGACCGCCCGCGGCGTGACCGCCGCCCGGCACAACCGTGCGGGCACCGAACCACAGCAGACGCTCGCCGACCGTTCCGCCGCCCGCCCCTTTGCATTGGCGGGTGGCTTTGCCCTCGCCTTCGGGCTGCTCACCCTCATCACCGCCCCACTGTGGGCCGCCAGCGTGAGCCCCGCCCACCCCCTGTGGGCCACCATCCTCACCGCCGTAGGCCTTGCGAGCTTCGCCTTCCAGGCCATCCTCTGCGGATTGATCTCCGCGGCATCCCGCTGGCGGGAATTCGCCTGGCTCATCGCCATCGACTCCGGGATCCGCCTGCTACTCGCAGCGCTCGCCTGGTGGCTGGGCTGGGGCGTGGTCTCCTTCTTCATCATCACCGTCATCGGCGCGGCCACCTGGGCCGGCTTCGCGCTGCTCCCCGGGGTTCGCCCGCTGCTGGGCCACCGCGCGGACATCCTCGCCCGAACCTTCGTGCAGCGCGGTCTGAAAGCGATGCTGGCCTCCGGGGCGAACGCCGTGCTCATCACCGGCTTCCCCGTCCTGCTGCGCGCCACCACCGACCTAGACTTCGCTGGCGCCAGCGGCACCGGCGAGGAGCTCAGCTCCGCCGGAGGTGCAGCCGGGGCGGGCGCGGTGCTCGCCGGGACGATCACGGCCGTCACCCTCACCCGCGCCCCGCTGCTCGTCCCCCTGCAGCGCTTCCAGCCGGCACTGATCGTGCACTTCACCAAACACCGCGAGCAAGTTCTGCGCGCCGCGGCGACTCCCGCGCTGGCGATCATCGCCATCGGCGCCGTGGGCGGGGTGGCTGCCTACCTCGTGGGGCGCCCGATCATGGCTTTGCTCTTCGACGAGGCCTACCTGGTCTCCCCAGCAGCCCTCGGCCTGTTGACCTTCGCCTCCACCGGCACCGCACTACTCATGGTCACCGGTTCCGCAGCCCTCGCTGCGGGCCGCCACGACCTGTACTGGTTCGGCTGGGCCATCGCCACCGTCGCAGCGGTGGGCCTATTGCTGGTGGACACCACCCCAGAACTCCGCTCTGTGCTCGCCCTGGGGATCGGCCCGCTGGTCGGTGTAGCCCTCCAGCTCTGGCGACTCCAGCGCCTACCGAGCAGGCCTAGCCGGGCCGAGGCCAGCGAGGGCGACGTTGTCAAAGAAAAGGCCTAGCTCTCCGCCGGGATGAACTTCCGGGAGAACACCGTGATCAGGGCCAGATTCAGGACCGCGACCACCACGCCCGCGAACAGCATGACCGGGTAGCTGAACCACTCGGACAGGCGGGTCAGGATCATTGGGAAGAAGAAGCCCACGTAGGTGAACACGTAGTAGATCGCGGTCAGGCCACCCAGCTCATCCGGGCTGGCCAGTCGCTGCACCTCCGTCAGACCGGTCAGCAGCGTGATGCCGTAACCAAGACCCAGCACGACGGCGACGATTAGCGCTCCCACCAGGGAGACGGTCTTCGCGGTCCAGGCGGCCACCAACATGCCGATGATCACGATAACCAGGCCGATCTGCTGGCCAAAGGCAGAATTATTACGCCAGTACAGATCCGGGAACTGCTGAATACCGAAGCCGAAGGCCAGCGCCAGGGCGGTAATACCCGCAGTGATGGCGATCGGATTGCCGTAGGCGTTCTGGATCAGGGCCGGCATGATCGCATAGGCCACGCCGGTGCAGCCGAAGACCCACGGCGCCAGCGGCAGCACGACCAGCAGGAAGCGCGGGTGCTTCGCAGAGGGGGACGCCAGGTCGCTCAGGAACGAGCCCTTGACCTTCAGGTGTGCGCTCTGGCGGGTCTCCGGCACGGTCATCAGCCCCACGATCGTCACGATCGAGAGGACCACGTGGATGATGTACGGCAGCTGGCCGGGGATCGGACCCCACTGAGCGAGGAGGCCTGCGATCAACGCACCCACCGCAAAACCGCCGGTCATGGCCATCGCCGAACGCTTCGCTCCGGAGTTCGGCTTCGCCGTGGGGTCAAAAGCTGGACTGGAAAGCTCCTTAATCCAGGAACCGCCAGCGGTCATCGCCATGCCCAGCGCCAAGCCGGAAAGCATGCGGCCAGTAAAGATGATCGGCTCGCTGGTCTCGCCCATCGCGATGAGGACGGACCCAATCAGCGCAACGATCGGGGCAGGCAGCATGACGACGCGGCGTCCATAACGGTCGGACAGTGGCCCGGCGACCAGCAGGCCGATGGCGATACCTACCGCGTAGAAGGCCAGCAGGGCATCCACGAACACCGGGGAGAAGACGTCCTCCCCGCGGTAGAAGACCATCATCGGAGTGAACTCGTTGCCGCCCCATGCGACGATAAATACCGCCAACGCAACCATGAGCCACGCTCGCGAGCCCTTGTACTTCGGGCCTCGCGAGTCGATGTTGAGATTGGTTGGGGTATCGGAGCTTCGTGACATGGCTACCAATGGTAATCCTCGGCATCTCGCCGCCATACTCGAATGCGGTTTAAGCGGAAATCGCGAATTAGCTGTGGGCTTCGCCATATTGCGTACCCTTGGGTCATGGCACAGAACTCACCAAAGACCAAGCAGCTTGGAGCCGACATCGCCCGTCGCTCCAAGGCCCCCAACCCCCTGCCGACCACCCCGAACCCGGCGATCCTCCCGGAGCTCAGGCGGGCACTGGACGGCCAATTTGGCGAGGCACGGGACAATATTCGCGAGGTGCTCAGGGACGATCAGTTCCGGCCCGCCGTAGGACTCAGCCTGGAAGAGGCCCGCGCCCGCACCACTTCCCACCTCCAGGCCGTATTGGAGTCCGGCCTCCCCTATGGCGCATTCCGCGAGGAGCAGGGCGGCACCGGAGATACCGGCGCGACACTGGCCAGCATCGAGATGCTCGGCATGGCGGATCTCTCCCTGATGGTGAAATCCGGCGTGCAGTGGGGGCTGTTCGGTGGCGCGGTCGGCAACCTCGGCACCGAACGCCACCATGACCTGGTCAAGGACCTGATCGAACTGCGCGCGCTGGGCTGCTTCGCGATGACGGAGCGCGGCCACGGTTCGGACGTCCAGAGCCTCGAGACCACCGCCACCTACGACCCGGAGACCCAGGAGTTCATCATCAACTCCCCCACCGCATCTTCGGAGAAGTGGTACATCGGCAACGCCGCCCGCGACGGCCGCTTTGCCGCGGTCTTCGCGCAGCTCTACACCCCGGGTGTGGAGGAATCGCACGGCGTGCACTGCCTCGTCGCCCGCATCCGCGAGGACGACGGCTCCCCGGTCGAGGGCGTGCGCCTGGGCGATCACGGCTACAAGGGTGGTCTGCCCGGCGTGGACAACGGCACCCTGGTCTTCGAGAACTACCGCGTTCCGCGCGAGAACCTGCTCAACCGCTTCGCAGACGTTGACGAGGAGGGCAATTACACCTCCCCGATCGAGAACCCCAACCGCCGCTTCTTCACTATGCTCGGCGCGCTGGTTCGCGGGCGCGTGACGGTGGGTGCAGCCGCCGGTGCTGCGGCGCGTACTGCCCTGGACATCGGGGTGCGCTACGCCAACCTGCGCAAGCAGTTCGCGCCCAGCGATGACCTGCTGGAAAACACCCTCATCCAGCACCGCAAGCACCGGCTGCGCCTCATCCCCCGGGTGGCGCGCGCCTACGCACTGCAGCTGGCGACGAACGAGCTGATTTCCGGGTTGCACGACCTCGAGACCCGCGGCGTCGACCCCGTGAACGCCACGAAGGAGGAGCAAGCAGACCAGCGCGAGCTCGAGGCGCACGCTGCCGCCCTGAAGGCCGCGAATACCGCGCACGCTACCGACACCATCCAGGAGATGCGCGAGGCGTGTGGCGGCTATGGTTACATGGCCGAGAACCTGCTGACCAGCTTGAAGGCAGACTCGGACATCTTCACCACCTTCGAGGGCGACAACGTGGTGATGATGCAGCTGGCAGGTAAGGAGCTAATGACCGGTTTCTCCAAGGAGATCGGTAGTTTCAACCCGCTGGAAATGGTCCGCTTCGGGCTGGATAACTTCTCCACCCTGTTGCGCCGCCGCACCGCCGCGGATGCCCTGGTCCAGAATCTGAAGGACACCTTCTCCGATAGTGAGGAGGCCACTCTCTTCGATCCGGGTAGCCAGCTGCGCCTGGTCTCGGAGCGCGAGCGCCGCCTCATGGTCTCCCTGGGTCGTCGCCTGCGCGTGGCCAAGGACATGCCGGTGGAGAAGGCCGCAAAGGTCGTCGACCGGGCACAGGACCACCTGCTGGAGGTCGCGTGGGCGCACGTGGACCGCATCCTCCTCGAAGCCATGCTGGAGGCAGAAGCGACGCTGACCAGCGACACTGCCCGCGATGTGATGGAGCAGGTCCGCGACGTCTACTTCCTGGACCTCATCGTCCGCAACGGCAGCTGGTACCTGGAGCAGAACCTGCTCACGGGTACGCGCACCAAGGCGGCGCATGCCGCGCTCAACGACCTGGTGGACTCTCTTGGTCCCTGGTCGGAGCTGCTGGTGGACGCCTTCGGGGTGCCGTCGGAGATCACCTCCGTCAACCTCATGCAGCGCTATGAGGACATGGTCACCAAGGCCGAGTCCGACCCGGCGGTCGGCCAGCCGGGGCGCTGGCGGGAGGACTAACGCCAGCACTGCGGGAGGCTGCGCGGTGAAAATCGCCCCGGCGGGCGGAAAGTACTGGCCGCGCGGCCGCATGCACCCCTGCAAATTTCGCGCAAAACCCGCGCGCTAGACTCGACTGAGTGACAGTTTCGGGAGACCAGAATAGGCAGGGCCCGCCAGCAGCGGGCAAAAATGCAGTCGACCGTATCTTCGGCACGGATGCCGACTCGTTCGGCGTCCGCGCCCTCCCCGATGCCCCCTCCCCGCCCTCGATGCGGGCGATGCTGCTGACCTTTAACTCCTTTCGCCACCAGGTTCCCCGCGCGACTCGCGCTGGCTTGGCAATCCTCATCCCGGGCAGCATCGGTTATCTGCTGGGATTCGGCTCCGAGTTGCTGCTCGTCTCCGCGGGTGCTGTGCTCCTCATCAATGGTGAGAATAAGCCCTACCGCGAGCGGTGGAAGTCCCTGCTGCGCTATGGGTTGTTATTCACCAGCCTGACCCTGGGGTTCCGCCTGCTCGGTATCTGGGGCCACTCACACGGACAAATGGACTTTTCCGAGGGAATCGGTGGGGTCATCGCCGACCCGCGTGGCGCGCTCATCGCCTACCTGCCGCTGATGCTCTTCCTCGCCGTCTGCGTGGTCTGCGTCTACGTGACGATGTGCCTGCGGCTCACTCCGCCCGGCCCATACCTGATGCTTTTCGTCACCGGCGGGCTGATGGTCAACAAGATTTCCATCTCCCTTTCCGCCACCCTGATCTGGTCCATCATCGGCGCGGTCTCCGGGTTCATCATCAGCATGTCTGGATGGCTGGTCGATAAACACGGGCCCGAACGCAAGGCGGTGGAGGACGCCGAGGTTGCCGTCGCCGACTACCTGGAGGCCCGCGCCAAGGAGGCGCCAGCCGAATACGAGTCCCTCAAGCTCACTGCCGCCGGGGCGATCCACCGCGCCTGGTCGATGCTCGCCCACGCGGGAGCCATCCACGGCGGAGCGATCACCTCTGAAGCCCGGGGCACCAAAAGCGAGGAGCTCGTGCACCGCATGCTCAGCGCGCAGCACCGCTGGGCCACCGCCGAC
>JBHWRM010000068.1:0-26037 GCA_043426695.1 Corynebacterium sp.
CCGAGAATGCGGCGGATCAGCCTGGTGAGCAGGCGACGGACCACGCGCCGGGCCCTATCAGCGGTGATGACGCCCCGCGACCGGAAGGGGAGGAATCGTGAGGAAGTTCAAACTGATCGGCACCGCGCTGGTGGC
This sequence comes from Corynebacterium sp., assembly GCA_043426695.1. Lineage (GTDB taxonomy): Bacteria > Actinomycetota > Actinomycetes > Mycobacteriales > Mycobacteriaceae > Corynebacterium. Next base: position 136 of record JBHWRM010000068.1, read on the forward strand.
CAGCGGCACTCTCGTGGCCACGGGATGCACGACGTTGCCGGGGGATTCCGCCCCGGAGGTGATTAGTTCTTACTCGCCCGCCCCGGACGTTGAGGACGTCGTCGAACCGAAGGAGAACCAGCCCTCCGACCTGCTGCTGCGCGACTTCTTCGCGGCGAGTGCCCACCCGGTCAGTGATTACGCGGCGGCCCGGAAGTTCCTCACCACCGAGCGGGCGGACCAGTGGCGCCCGGAGCATAAAACGAAGGTGCTGGACCGCGTGTTCATCAACTCCGATGGCGCGGTGCGTGACGGCAAGATCACCTATCGGGTGCGCGGCAATGTGCTGGGCACGCTCTCCCCGGGCGGAGTGTTCACCCCGGAGTTCACGGGGTACGAAACCACCTACGAGATGGTGCAGGAGCGGGGCCAGTGGCGGATTTCCAACCTGCGCGATGCGGTGGTGCTGGACCGCGCGGACTTCTTCTCCGCCTACGAGGCCCGGGACCTGTACTTCGTGAACCCGCGCGGTTCGATGCTGGTGCCCGACCGGAGGTGGGTGTACACCCGCCAGCAGTCCATTGGAGCCTCGATGGTCTCGCTGCTGAACAATGGCCCGAACCCGTTGCTGGGCGATGCAGTGAACTCTCTGGTGCCGCCAATGGCGACGGTGCGTACCCAACGGACCGGGGACGGCGAGTTTGAGGTGGAGTTCACCGGCCTGACCGGGCTGAATCCCGAAGCCCGCCGCCTGCTGGGGGCTCAGGTCGTGTGGACGTTGGCGGGGGCGGACGTCCGCGGCCCGTACCGGCTGATCGCGGATGGCACTCTGCTCTCCGAGGATGTTGGGGAGACGTGGCGAGTCAACGACGTCTCTGAGTTTGATCCGCGTGCCAGCGCTGCGGGTACGCTGCGTGCGGTCTCCGGTGGCCAGGTGCGCGAGCTCAGCGAGTCCAACGCTGATGCTTTGCCGATGGGTGGCTGGTTGGCATCGAACTACATCGAGTCGCTGGCGGTCTCCTCCCAGGAGAATATGTTTGCTGCGGTCGCGGGGATGGGCGACCGTCCGCGCCGCCTGCTGGTGGGTAAGTCGGAGGGGGCGCCGCAGGAGCTGTTGGAATCGAAGTCCCTGACCCGCCCGTCGTGGAGCGGGGATGCCCACGCTCTGTACACGGTGGTCGATGGGCAGGAAATCAAGCGCTTTGTGCGTTCTGGACGTACCGGAAACCTCGTGGAGGAGCCAGTGGACGCCGAATCGGTGGAACGCCTGGGGCCGGACGCTCGGATCAGTATGTTCCGGGTCTCCCGCGATGGCGTGCGCGCCGCCCTGCTGATCGACGGCAAGGTGTATGTCGCGGTGTTGCATGACCGCGAGCGTGGCGGCGTGCGCCTGGGCAAGCTGGAGGAGATCGGCTACCAGCTGGGGGACACGGCCGTGTCCGTGGGCTGGCAGCACGACGGCACCCTGCTGGTTGGCACCCGCGCCAACGATGCCCCGGTGTGGTACCTGGCGGTAGACGGGTCGATGGCCCGGCAGGAGTCCGCGCGTAACATTGCGGCCCCGGTGGTGGCGGTGGCGTCGACCGCGCATGCGCTCTACGCCACGGATGGTCGGGCTCTGGTGATGCTCAACCGCAATGATCCCGACCCGAAGTACTGGCGCGAGGTGCCGGGACTGGTGGGGCAGCGGGCGATCCCGGTGGTCGCCCATTAGCGTCGCGCTCTTGCGGGTGCCCGAGCATCTTTGGCAATAAAAGCCAGATCTCCGAGGCACCGCTGGGGTACAACAAGTGGGGAATACGGGGACTTAAGGGGGCTACATGTCTGCTGGGGGTTGGGCCGAGGCGGCAGCGGACCTACTGCTGCGCAACGACTGCATGTGCTGCGGGCGGCTCGCAGCGGCCGCCGGAAGGCTGGCCGGGACTGCGCTGTGTGCGGAGTGCGCGCTCGAGCTCACGGTGGCCCCGCAGCGGATCGATCCGCAGGTGCTGAGCGTCCCGGTGTTCGCCTGCGGTCCCTACGGCGGGGCGCATCGGGCGATCGTGCTCGCGGCCAAGGACCACATGCGGGCACCCGCCGCGAAGGTGATCGGCCGGGTGTGGGCCGGTGCGGTGGAGTATCTCGCGGCAGGGGGAGAGCTGCCGCATCCAGGGCTGCGCCCCGTCGCCCTTGTCCCAGCACCCACGCGCCAGGCGGCGGCGAAAGCCCGGGGTGGGGATATCGTCACGGCCGCCGCCCGGGAGCTGGCAGGCACACTACCGGGGGTGCAGGTGGCTGCCATCGCCGAGCTGGACGACCGCGCCCCGGATGCGGTGGGTTTAAGCAGGCTGCAGCGGCGGGCCTCCCTGGCGGAAAACCTGCGGCTGCACCGAGGTGACGTCGGAAAATTGGCGGAATTCAGCCGTGCGGGAGGGGAGGTGCTCATCCTGGATGACGTCTGCACGACCGGGGCGACGATCACCCAGCTGGCACTCGCCCTGGCATCCCGAGGCGTGCCCGTCCGCGCGGCGTTGACGGTCTGTCACGCATAGCCGAAAAGCTCCATCGGGAGCTTGAAAATCCACTGCAGCGGGGGCTGCTGATCGGTATAGTTGCGGGTGAAGCATTCGTTACCAGCCAGCGGTAATTCCGTCGCTGGTCTGAAGCGAAAGAACCAGGAGGGCGAGCATGTCGACCGACAAGAACAAGGCCGATTTCCAGGCTGAGGAGAAGGCTGTGCCGAACGCTCAGGTCGAAATCACCGGTCGTAATGTCACGGTGCCGGAGCACTTTGCGGAGCGCGTCAACACGAAGTTGGCCAAGATCGAGCGCCTGGACCCGACCCTGACGTACTTCCACGTGGAGCTCAAGCACGAGAACAACCCACGCCGCGCGGATGAGTCCGACCGCATCCAGATCACCGCGTCCGGCAAGGGCCACATCGCCCGCGCCGAGGCGAAGGAGGACTCCTTCTACGCGGCACTCGAGGTTGCGCTGGCCCGCATGGAGCGCTCCCTGCGCAAGGTGAAGGTACGCCGCAAGACCCCGATGTCCGGCCACCGCGCGCCGGTCGGCATGGGCGAGGCAACCGCCGCCCTGGTCGAGGAGGCAAAGCCGCACCAGGAGGAGAAGCCGGGCAAGTACGACGTCGACCCGTACGAGGATCAGTTCCAGCCGGGTCAGGTCGTGCGCTCCAAGACCCACTCCGCGAAGCCGATGAGCGTCGACGAGGCACTCAGCGAAATGGAGCTGGTGGGCCACGACTTCTACCTCTTCATTAACGAGGAGAATTCGCAGCCTTCCGTGGTGTACCGCCGCCACGCTTTCGACTACGGCCTCATCACGCTGAAGCCGGAAAAGAACTAGCGGATAACTCCTGAACTCGGGGTGGCCACGAAGCCTAGAGCCGTGTGGCCACCCCGAGTTTTTATGTGTTGCCGTCAGCCCCGTTCGACAGAGTAGAATGGTGGGCTGATCATGCGTCGAAGCTGAACAACGAACGTACGAGACGTAGAAAAACGTAGAAAAGGACGAGCAGGTCGTGCTAGGACTATCCAAGATTTTGCGCTGGGGCGAGGGTCGCGCCGTCAAGCGGCTCGACAAGATTGCCGATCAGGTTCTCGAGCTAGAGGACGAGTACTCGGCACTCAGCGACGAGGATCTCCGGGCGAAGACGGATGAGTTCAAGAAGCGCCTCGAGGACGGCGAGAAGCTCGACGACATCCTGCTCGAGGCCTTCGCTACCGCCCGCGAGGCCTCCTGGCGCGTGCTTGGCCAGAAGCACTACAAGGTGCAGGTCATGGGGGGCGCCGCGCTGCACTACGGCTACGTGGCGGAGATGAAGACCGGTGAGGGCAAGACCCTGACCTGTGTGCTTCCCGCTTACCTCAACGCCCTCGAGGGCAAGGGCGTACACGTCGTTACCGTCAACGACTACCTGGCGAAGCGTGACTCCGAGTGGATGGGCCGTGTCCACCACTTCCTGGGGCTGAGCACCAACGTGATCCTCTCCGAGAAGCGCCCGGCGGAGCGCCGCGAGGCCTATAACGCGGACATTACCTACGGTACGAACAACGAGTTCGGCTTCGATTACCTGCGCGACAACATGGCGCACTCTCTCGACGACCTGGTGCAGCGCGGCCACCACTACGCCATCGTCGATGAGATCGACTCCATCCTTATCGACGAGGCCCGCACCCCGCTGATCATTTCCGGCCCTGTGGAGGGCTCCTCCCAGTGGTTCACCGCATTCGCGCGCATTGCGCCGCGCCTGACCCGCGACATCCACTACGAGGTCGACGAACGGAAGAAGACCATCGGCGTGAAGGAGGAGGGTGTTGAGTTCGTCGAAAACCAGCTCGGCATCGATAACCTCTACGCCCCGGAGCACTCCCAGCTGGTCAGCTACCTGAACAACGCCATCAAGGCTAAGGAGCTGTTCATCCGGGATAAGGACTACATTGTCCGCGACGGTGAGGTCATGATCGTCGACGAGTTCACCGGCCGCATCCTGGACGGGCGCCGCTACAACGAGGGTATCCACCAGGCTATCGAGGCCAAGGAGAACGTGGAGATCAAGAACGAGAACCAGACTCTCGCGACGATCACCCTGCAGAACTACTTCCGCCTCTACGACAAGCTGTCCGGCATGACCGGTACTGCGGAGACCGAGGCAGCGGAGCTGAAGCAGACCTACAAGCTGGATGTGGCCCCGATCCCGACGAACCGCGAGAACCAGCGCGTCGATAACGTGGACCTGATCTACAAGACGCAGGAGGCGAAGTTCGAGGCAGTCGCCGAGGACATCGCCGAGCGCGTGGAGAAGGGCCAGCCGGTGCTGGTCGGTACCACCTCCGTGGAGCGTTCCGAGTACCTGTCGAAGCTGCTGCAGCGCCGTGGCATTAAGCACAACGTGCTGAACGCTAAGTACCACGAGCAGGAGGCGGAGATCGTCGCCCGTGCTGGTCTGCCTGGTGCGGTGACCGTCGCGACGAACATGGCCGGCCGTGGTACGGACATCGTGCTGGGCGGTAACCCGGACATCATCGCCGACCAGGATCTGCGCGAGCGCGGTTTCGACCCGGTGGAGGACCCGGAGGCCTACCAGGAGGCCTGGGATGAGGAGATCGACAAGGCCCGCGAGCGGTCCAAGCAGCAGGCTGAGGAGGTCCGCGAAGCCGGTGGCCTCTACGTGCTGGGCACGGAGCGCCACGAGTCCCGCCGTATCGATAACCAGCTGCGTGGTCGTTCCGCGCGTCAGGGTGACCCGGGCGAGACCCGCTTCTACCTCTCCATGCGCGATGACCTGATCACCCGCTTCGTGGGCCAGTCGATGGAGGCGATGATGACTCGCCTGAACATCCCGGATCACGAGGCGATCGACTCGAAGATGGTCACCAACGCCATCAAGGGTGCGCAGTCCCAGGTGGAGGCCGCGAACCTCGAGATGCGTAAGAATGTCCTGAAGTACGACGAGGTTATGAACGAGCAGCGCAAGGTGATCTACGCTGAGCGCCGCCAGATCCTCGAGGGCGAGGATGTGCAGCGTCAGATCCGCGGGATGCTCGAGGACACGATCACCGCGTACGTCACCGCGGCGACCGCCGAGGGCTACGTGGAGGACTGGGATTTGGACGAGCTGTGGCAGGCGCTGCTGTCCCTGTACGGCCCGACCATGAGCTACGAGTCCCTGATCTCCGGCAGCGAGTACGGCAAGCCGGGTGAGCTGAGCTCCTCCCAGCTGCTGGAGGCCGTGCTGGCGGACGCGAACGCGCAGTACGACAAGCTGGAGGACGCCGTCATCGAGATGGGCGGCGAGGAGCAGATGCGCGGCATGGAGCGCGGCGTGCTGCTGAATGTCGTGGACCAGAAGTGGCGCGAGCACCTCTACGAGATGGATTACCTCAAGGAGGGCATCGGCCTGCGCGCGATGGCACAGCGCGACCCGCTGGTGGAGTACCAGCGCGAGGGTGGCGACATGTTTAACCGCATGAAGGAGGGCATCCGCGAGGAGACGATCCGTCAGCTCTTCCTTGTGCGCTCCCAGCTCGCTCAGGCGGGCGCCTTCCAGGTGGAGGACCCGGCAGAGGGTAACGGCGACGAGAACGCCAAGCCGGAGCACACCATCGGCGGCTAACTAGATTAGGTGGATGTGTTCCACCCGCCACAGGCCGGCACGGAGCTCGCCCCGCGAACGTTGCGGGGACCGGGTACCGTGCCGGCCTTCGCCGTTGTCGAGGAAGCCTGCGATGGCGCGCACGCGGCCGTCGTAGAACGCTGAGGCGGAGAAACGGATCTGCCCGAAGCGGGTTTTCTGGGCGTGAACCCGCAGCAGGCGCGCGCCGCCGGTGGCGGGGTGGCTAGCGCGGCGGAGATCATCGATGACGGCCGGGGAGTAGGGCCCGCGCCGCAGGCTCATCGGTGCGCGGCGGCCTTCCCTTGCCTCCAGCCACAGGACGATCCAGCGGCTCAGGGTCGCCAGGTCCACGGCGTTTTGTGGGGTGGCTGGCGGGGCGCTGACCGGTGACGACGACGTCGCGGCGGTGGCCGGCAGGGCTCCCGGCTCCCGGTGTTTCCCAGGCCCTGCCGCACCCGGTCTAGCCACTGGAGCTACTGGCGCCGTGGTGAGAAAGCGGGCCGCTGGTCCGTCCGCCTGCAGCCCTGCTGGGATGCGCAGGTAGTTGTATCCCGGCTTCGGTTTGGACGCCAGCGGCGGGATCTTCTTCGGCTTTTTCGCGAGTGGTGTCCCCGGTTTAGTCAGAGTTGGGCTTGTCATCTTTCCCCCTTGCCCCCACACTGTTGCCCGCGCATCCCCCGATGCGCGGCGCCTGTGCGACTCAGCGTAGCCGAGGGCTGCGCGCCCGTGCCGGAAAATGGCAGAATATAGGGCATGCGAGGACTAGTTGTTGACCATAATGGTGTGCTCGATGGAGCCGAAGAAGACCGCCGCCGTTGGCGCAAGCTGCTGAGCGCTGTCCGCGAGGAGGGGCTGGCCGTGGCCATCGTTTCCAACGCGCCGGATGATGCCTCCTCTGACCCGATCCGTCAGTGGGAGAAGGACGGCTACGTGGACACCGTCGTCCTTTCTGGTGAGGTTGGCGTCGAGAAGCCGGACGAGAAGATCTTCCAGGAGGTCGCGAGCCGCCTGGAGCTGCCGGTGAACGACCTGGTTTTGGTGGATGATTCCATCATCAACGTTAAGGGCGCGGTGGAGGCCGGCATGATCGGCGTGTACTACCAGCAGTTCGACCGGATGATCGTCGAGGTGCAGAACATCTTCGAGCTGGAGGGTGAGTTCTAGGATGCGCGTTTTCATCCCGGCGACCCACTCGATGCTCGCGGATTTCGCCCGCGATGGTGTGCTGCCGATTCGCTCTGGGGTGGTGTTCGGGCTGACCCAGGCGGTGCGCGATTTCTACACCTCCGGGGATGACGAGGAGCTGGAGTACACGGCCTTCCTGGATGCCGCGCGTGCGTCCTTGCGGCTGTTGGCGACGGAGGACGCCTCCGGTGCCGAGGAGAAGTTCCCGAACCGCCGGGTCGTTTTGGCTGCGGATATTCCGGACGCCAACCTCACCGCCGATCCGACTGGCGGGGATTCCGTGCTGCGGGTGGAGCCTGCCCAGCTGGAGCTGACGCAGCTGCGCGCGATCCACACGGATGACGAGGATGCGGAAGCCGCAACGCAGCGAGCCAAGGAGTGCATCGATGATGCGGATCTGGGGGATGAGGACGCGGAGCTCGCGCTGGGGGACTGCGAGGATAACCTCATGAGCTGGTACGACAGCAAGGAGCTGGGGGTGCTTGTCGACCTGATGTAGCGGGGGGGCTACGGACACTCTTCGGCAAGCCAAAGCCCGCGTGCGCCGCCAATGAGGCAGCGTGCGCGGGCTTGTTCCTTCTATGGCTTGACCTGGGCTATTCCGTCTCGAAAGGAAGCTCCCACTCGTTGTTGCTGCGCAGCGCGGTCAGCAGGCGGCGCACCGCGGCGGCCCGGCGCCCGGAGGCGCCCTCCAGGGTGTCGAGCGCGCACTCCGGATCCGCTGGTGGGCCGAGGTGCGTGCAGCCGCGGGGACAGTCCTGCACGACTTCCCGGAGGTCGTCGAAGACCTGCACCACGGTGTCCGGGTCCACGTGGGCCAGCCCGAAGCTGCGGATGCCGGGGGTGTCGATGATCCAGCCGCCACCAGGCAGGGGCAGGGCGACCGACTGGGTGGAGGTGTGGCGGCCCTTGCCGACCCCGGAGACGTCCCCGGTTTCCCGGTCGGCGTCCGGCACGAGCCGGTTGACCATCGTGGACTTACCCACGCCAGAGTGACCGATCAGGGCGGAGACCTCGCCGGTGATGACTTCGGTGAGCTCGGTGAACTCGTTGCTGATGCCGGTGTAGTGGACGGGCACGTCCAGCTCCCGGAACTCGGCGGCGAAGGCTTCCGGGTCGGCCAGGTCGGTCTTCGTCAGGCACAGCACGGGCTGCAGGCCACCGACGAAGGCGGCGATCAGCGCGCGTTCTACGAACCCGGCCCGCGGTGGCGGATCGGCGACGGCGGTGACGATCAGCAGGTTCTTCGCATTCGCGACGACGATGCGTTCGTAGGGGTCGGTGTCGTCCGCGGTGCGGCGCAGCACGGTGTCGCGCTCGGCCTGTCGGACGATGCGGGCCAGCGTGTCTTTACGCCCGGAGGTATCGCCCACCACGCCGACCCGGTCACCGACGACGATGGGGGTGCGCCCCATCTCCCGGGCGAGCATGCAGGTGACCTCCACGCCGGTCTCGTCGAGGACCACGCCCCAGCGGCCCCGGTCGCGGGAGATCACCATGCCCCACTTGGCGTCCTTGTGCTTGGGTCGTTGCTTGGTGCGGGGGCGGGAGCCGCGGCGATTGGGGCGCACGCGGACGTCGGATTCATCCCACTGGTAGCGCACCATCGGCTAGGCCTCCCCGGCGCCGCTGGCAGCGGTGGTGTCGGTGCCGTCCAGCATGCGGGCCCACATGTGCTCGAACCCAGGCATGGTCTTGGCGGTGGTGGCGACGTCCTCGACCTCCACGCCGGGGACGAGCAGACCGATGATGGCGCCGGCGGTGGCCATCCGGTGGTCGGCGTAGGAGCGCCAGCGGGCACCGGCCAGGGGGACCGGGGTGATGTGCAGGCCGTCCTCGGTTTCGGCGACGTTCCCCCCGAGCGCGTTGATCTCCGCGGCCAGGGCGTGGAGGCGGTCGGTCTCGTGCCCCCGCAGGTGCGCGATGCCCCGCAGGCGGGTCTCGGTGGTGGCCAGTGCTGCCAGCGCTGCGACGGTGGGGGTGAGTTCCCCGATATCGCCCATGTCCCAGTCCACGCCCTGTAGGGGGCCGGTGGCGCTGGCGGTCAGGGTGCCCTCGTTCAGGGTGACGGTCGCGCCCATGGCTTCGAGGATGGGTCGGATCTGGTCGCCGGGCTGGGTGGTCGTGGCAGGCCAGTGCGGAACGCTGACCGCGCCCTGGGTCAGTGCGCCCGCGACGAGGAACGGAGTCGCGTTGGAGAGGTCCGGTTCGATCACCCAGTCCACGGCCTTGATGGGGCCGGGGTGGACGGTCCATGTCGGGTTGCCGGTGGCTTCTTCCGTGCCTGTATCGACGACGACGCCCGCCTGGGCCAGCATGTCGATCGTCATGTCGATGTGGGGCTTGCTGGGGACGGACTCGCCGGTGTGGACGATGCGCACGCCGTCGGCAAAGCGGGCGCCGACCAGCAGCAGCCCGGAGACGAACTGGCTGGAGCCGGAGGCATCGATGCGGACCTCGCCGCCGGTTGGCGCGGTGGCCCCTGCGGAGCCCTGCTCCGTGTTGGCGACAGCGGGCAGGACGGTGAAGGGCAGGCTAGTGGTGTCTGCGCTCGGCTCGGTGGCATCAGTGCCTTCGCCGATTCCGGCACCAAGGCCGCGGATGGAGTCCAGGGTCTGGTCCATGGGGCGGCGGCGTGCCTGGGGGTCGCCGTCGAAGCTGACGGGGGCGGTGGCCAGTGCCGCGATGGGTGGGACGAAGCGCATGACGGTGCCCGCAAGGCCGCAGTCGATGTGCCCGCCGCGGAACTGGGCGGGCGGGGTCATGCGCACGGTGGCGGCAGCCCCCTCGGAGCTTAGGATTTCTACACTCACCCCGAGGGTGCGCAGCGCGTCGAGCATGAGGTTCGTGTCGCGGCTGATGAGGGTGTTGGTGATGGTGGCTGGCCCGTCGGCGAGCGCTGCGAGGACGAGCGCGCGGTTGGTGATGGACTTGGAACCGGGAACGGGCACCGTCGCGGTGACGGGGCCGCGTGCGGTGGGGGCGGGCCAGGCGGGGTGGGTGCTAGTCGACATGGCTCTAGTCTCTCATTTTTTGGGGATAATGGGTCCCATGTGTGGCCGTTATGTCCTTTTCAGCACGCCCGAGCAGCTCGTGGAGGCGGTGCGACGCCGGACCGGGCAGCAGCGGGTCGCGATGGTCGGGGAGGGGCCGCGGGAGAATTACAACATTGCGCCCACTCATACGGTGCCGGTGCTGCGGCCGTTTCGTGGGGTGCCGGCTCTAGGGCCAGCGGTGTGGGGTTATCCGCCGAAGACGGTCTTTAATGCCCGCGGTGAGACGGCTTTCGACAAGCCGACCTTCGCAGGCTCGGAGCCGTGCGTGTTCATCATGGATGGTTGGTATGAGTGGACAGCCGATGAGGATCCCGCGCCGGGGGACCGGCGGAAGCAGCCCTGGTTCACTCACGCTGGTGGGGAGCCGATTTTCATTGCTGGGCTGTGCAAGGCGGTGGATGGGGTAGTGCACGCGACGATGGTGACCACGGCGGCAACCCCGGAGCTGGAGTGGCTGCATCACCGGATGCCGCGGGTGCTGGTCCCGGGTGAACCGGCTGGGGGCGCCGAGGGAGTGGCGAGCGCTGATGGCTCGAATCACGCGGACGATGAGGTGCGGCGCTGGCTTGCGGGGGATGAGGCGACGCTGCGGGCGATGGCAGTAGGGCCGCCCGAGCACGGCTTGGGTGGCCTGGTGAGCGAGAAGGCGGATAAGGCGGTCGGCAATGTGGCTAATAATGGGCCGCATTTGATCGGCCGGTAGTTTGACGCGCGGGGGACTCGTCCTGTCGGGCGGAAAGCCTTGGCGTTTCATTCGAATTTTATAATTGAGTTTAAGAGGGCACGGGGTAGAGATAGCACCCAGTTGGAGGGGAATAGAATGGATCTACACCACGTTGACGCCATTGACCCGGCAGAGAGGAGAACATGAGTTCCCCCACCCCCCAGCGCGCCGCCACGCTGCGCACCGAGGAGCCCGACGAGGAGCTGCTCGCCCGCTTCGAAAGCGACGCGCTGCCGCTGCTGGACCAGCTCTACGGTGCGGCGTTGCGGATGACTCGCAACCCCGCCGATGCGCAGGACCTCGTGCAGGATGCTTATATCAAGGCCTTCCAGGCCTTCCGATCTTTCAAGCCCGGCACCAACCTCAAAGCCTGGCTGTACCGCATCCTCACGAACACCTACATCAACGAGTACCGCAAGCAGCAGCGCCGACCCTATGAATCCTCCGCGGAGGACATGACCGACTGGCAACAAGCCGACGCGATGTCCCACACTCCGGACGGCCTCGCCTCCGCGGAAATTGAGGCGCTCAAACGGATCCCCGACCAGCGCATTATCGACGCGCTGATGGATATCAGCGAGGACTACCGCATGGTGGTCTACTACGCCGACGTCGAAGGCTTCGCCTACAAGGAGATCGCGGAGATCCTCGACGTCCCCATCGGCACCGTCATGAGCCGCCTCCACCGGGGCCGGAAGGCGCTGCGCAAGAAGCTGAAGGACGTCGCCGCGGAACACGGCATCGGCGTCGAAGAAGAAAACAAGGCGAAGGGATAGGCGAGAAGCACAATGAGTGACAACGTTGAGCCGAATGCAGGCACCCATCGGCGCGACATCGAATGCCGGGACCTCGTGGACGTCCTCTACGAATACGTCGACGGCGGATGTGACGAGAACCTGCGGGCCCAGCTGCAGGAGCACCTCGATAACTGCCCCAGCTGCGTGGAGAAACTCGGCGTGGAACGCGAAATCCGCCAACTACTGCGGGTTCGCTGTGCCCAAGCCGCCCCATTAGAGCTGCGCAGCCGCATCACCACCCAGCTGCGAGTGGTCTATCGAACCTCCCGCGGCTAGCAAAACGCCCCGGGGTTGGAATCCGGCAACGAGGGGGCGAAGCCCGGGGTAGGGGCGGTGCTTGAATGTTCAGTCGGATGGGGGTGCGTTGGCGGGCGCCGCCTGGCGGGGATGAGGAAAAGAAAAACGGGCCCGGGAGAAAACTCCCGGACCCGTTCGGCGACACCCTAGCGCGGGGTGATCGGCATTATGCGTTTGGACGCTTGCCGTGGTTCGCCTTGTTCTTGCGACGGTCCTTGCGCTTACGGCCACGCTTGCTCATGAATTCTCCTTAAAGCATGTGCACCAGCGTTCCCAGGGGGGGAGTAGCCGGCGCAGCGATCGGGCAATGAAATTATTTAACCGCTATAGTCTATCCGCCCAGCAGTGGGCAGCGGAAATCAGGGGCAGCGGAACTATTAAGCGTTCGCGCGGGCGCGGGTGCGAGCGCGGTTGTTGCGGCGCTTCAGCACGCGACGCTCGTCCTCAGACATGCCGCCCCACACGCCGGCGTCCTGGCCGGAGCTGATTGCCCATGCGAGGCAATCCGTGGTTACTGGGCAACGGTTGCACACCAGCTTCGCCTTCGCGGTCTGGGCGAGAGCCGGGCCGGAGTTACCAACTGGGAAAAACAGCTCGGGGTCTTCCTGGCGGCATACAGCCTTGTGGCGCCAATCCATGATCAAGTCCTTTCATGCCTGTTGGGCGGTCGTAGCGGTCCGGCATGCCACGGGGGTGGCCTGGCGGAGGTATCTGCCAGCGGGGAACTGGCAGAAAAGGTTAACGGGCGGTTAACTGCGAATCTTTGGAGCATCCCGGTGGTTACTGGCTTCGGCCGCCTGTGAGCGGCCTGTGTGCGGGGCCGATGGTGTCGTCGATGGCGCTCCGGGGGAGGAGCGAACATGGCCACGCGGAGCCTTAGCGCAACGCTGGGGTGCGAAGAATCGCGGGGTAAGGGCAGGTCGGGCGGCGTGGAACGAACATGAGTACCAGGAAAGTGGCACTGCAATACCCGCGCTATGGCATGACTAAAGTGCCACAACATAAGCGTGAGTAGGTTGTTGTTCCCCCACCGCCTTCGCGGTTACATCAAGGAGTATGGCATGTATTTCCCAGGTTGCCTAGAGTTAACCCAGAAAATGTAACCAAGCTCACACTGTTTCGATTTGGGTAATGGCTCCGAGTGACGTAAGTGCGCTTCAGTGCCTGGTAGTCACGCCCTTGCCGTGCGGACCGGCCGGCTCCTCACCGGAACTCTATAAGGCCGTCCATGCGGGTGGAGAGGCCAGAAATGGGAAGCGAGCTCGCTAAGGCTAGACTCATCGGCATGAGCTCCCCGAAGAACTACTCCAAGCCGCCTACCGTGATTCAATACGCCGGCCTCTACGGCCTGATTCAGGGCCTCATCGGCATCGCCTTCGGCATCTTCCTCGTCGTCCGCGAAGCCCAAGGCTTCCACGACCCCACCGCGAAAATCAGCGGCTACGGCACCGCCCTGTGGTTCTTCTTCATCTTCGGGGCCGTCGCCGTATGCGGCTACTTCCTCTACCGGGGACGTTCCTGGGGGCGTGGCCCGGTGGTTATGCTTCAGATCTGCCTCGTTCCCGTGGCTTATTACATGTTCCGGTCCGGACGTCCCGAGCTGGCCGTTCCCACCACGCTGGTCCTGATTCTTGGGCTCGCGCTGCTGTTCAACCCCACCGCTGTCAACTGGTGGACGATGGACCACTACCGCGACTAAGAACCGAGCACCACGACCTCGTCACCGCGCTGCTCCACCACGAAGCCACCACTGACCCGCAGGTGTACGGGCGAGCCAGCGGCTAGGCCATCCCGGCGGACCGAGAGTGTCCGCTCCTTCTTCTTGTGCTCGGTATCGAAGACCTGGATGCCTCCCTCGACCGGAACCAGCAGCCGGTCGGCCATATTCGCGCCGGCGCCCAACGCGTCGCGCACCGTGAACTCCGGGGCCAGGCTTGTTGGGTGGAAACCGACAACCGCATCACCTGTCCACCACGTCATGTTGTGCGGCAGATCCGCCGTGACCGGCAGCACCGGGGTGTCCTGAGTAGAACCAGCAACCGCCGGGGCAGAGGGCATTGGGTGGTGGTTGACCTCGCCGGAATCGCTAGCCACAATCAGCTGCGGCTTCCCATCACCACGCGCCCCCGTTGGCGCGTACACCGCCGCATGGTGCTGCGCGATCGCCACCAGCTGGCCATCCCGGGGCACGTAAAAGCTGTGGAGTTCCTCCGGCACATCCGAGCGCTCCGGCTTCGTCTTGAGCAACCGCAGCAGCATCCTGTCCTCACCCTCGCAGTGCTGGGTGGTTGCCAGCAGCTCGGTGCGGGTCAGGGCGGAAGTAAACGGGCAGTCCGCGTAGCGCTGCTCCTCCTTCTTTACCGGGGTTTCCTGGCGGCCCACCTCCATGGTGCGCACCAGGTCGCTGCGCCACAGCTCCACCCGGTGCGGGGAGATGAGGCCCGTGGAATCATTCGAACGCAGTGCCGTGGCGGAATCCTCCGCCAACGCGGAACGGGTGTGGGCATACTCACCAGTGCCAGCAGCCAGGCTCACCACATCCCCGCAGCCCTTCGGACCATGATAGATCGCGACGATCCGGTCGTTGCTAAAGGTCACATCGCACAACGGCAGCCCGCGGTCGTAGGACCACGCCACCTCACCAGAGCGGAGGTCATGCATGGAAAGCACATCGTCCTTAGCCGTGAGCACACCACCGGAAAGCAAGATCGGTGCAACCGTCTGCGGGGACGTTCCCCGCCACAGCTCCCGGAGCTTCGTCGGGGCGGCCTCAGCCGCCGCCGGGGCGGACAGAGTGGAGGCCTGGGCGTGGTCCACCCGGCGGGCGTCCGAGCCCCACCAGCTAGCGACCAGCACCACCACAAGAACAAGAATGATTGCGCCCACCGCGAGGACATCCTTGCGAGAGGCCCGCTCCGCGCGGGGCCAGCGGCGCTGCGTTCTCGTGGGCCCGGTGGGGGAGTGAGGCGCCATTAGTTCTTTGCCCCGCCGTTCCCGCCGCGCGAGCGCGCACCCCGACCGCGCCCACTACGGCTTCGGCCCTGCGCACTCGGACCGTGGCTACGAGACCCGAGGCCACGCGAACCAGCCCCTGCGCCGCGCTCACCGCGACCACCGCGAGAACGCCGAGCCGGCGCCGTCGCCGCCGCCGAACCAGCAACCCGACGATTCGGCCCCACCCGGTCACTCAGCTCCTCGTCCGTGGGTAGCCCCAGCACCTCCAGCAGCTCAGGGGACTGGGAGAACCACTGCGGTGGATTCTCCAGGCCCAAGCCCAACGCCTCGCTGATGTGGTCCCACCGGGGCACCTCATCCCAACCGACCAGCGTGATCGCGGTGCCGTCCTTACCAGCGCGCGCCGTGCGGCCAATCCGGTGCACATACGTCCGCTCGTCCTCCGGGACCTGGTAGTTGACCACATGGGTGACGTCCGTGACGTCGATGCCACGGGCAGCCACGTCCGTGGCGACCATGACGTCCACCGCACCATTCCGGAACAGCTGCAGAGACTGCTCACGGTCCGCCTGGCGCATATCGCCATGCACCGCGCCGACCCTAAAGCCCCACGCGGCCAGGTCCTCGGCGACCATCGCGGCCTGCCGCTTCGTCGGGGTGAAGACGATCGTCCGGCCCCGGCCCGGGCTCTGCAGAATCCGGGACAGCGTGGACATCCGGTCCAGCTTGTGGGACTGGAACGCGATCTGGGTGACGCGTTCGTGCGTATCCGCCGCGGCCGTAGAATCCGCCTGGATCATCACCGGTTGCTTCATGAACTCCCGCGATAGGCTCAGGATCGGCCCCGGCATCGTCGCGGAAAACAGCATCGTCTGCCGGTCTGGGCTGGTCAGCGACATGATCTGCCGAATATCGTCCAGGAAGCCCTGATCCAGCATCTCATCGGCCTCATCCAGCACCAGAACCTCCACCCCGGACAGCTCCAGTTCACCGCGGCGGTGCAGATCCAACAGGCGGCCCGGCGTGCCCACCACCACGTCCGTGCCCCGGTTCAGCGCCCGAATCTGCTGGTTGAAACCCACCCCGCCATAGATTGGCGTGACCGTCACCCGGTGCTTCTTCGCCGGAATCACGAGGTTCGCCGCGGCCAGCGTGAGGTCCTCAGCCACCTGCAGGCACAGCTCACGGGTGGGAACCACCACGAGGCCGCGAACGCTGCCATCGAGTTCGGTGATGCCGGCGTCGTCGAAAACCCGGTCCAACAACGGCACGCCGAAACCCAAGGTCTTGCCCATCCCCGTGCGAGCCTGACCGATCAGATCATCGCCCCGCAACGCGATCGGCAGGGTCAGCTCCTGGATCGCAAACGCCGTGGGCATGCCCGCCTGCTCCAACGCTTCGGCGATCTCGGCTGCCACCCCCAAGGAACGGAACGTCGGCCCAGGGGTCGCCCCCGAGTGATCATCGGAGGGGAGATGGGGCGATGGCACGGTCGGAACCTCCCTAAAACAAGGCAGTACTATGATGGTCACATTAGCGCACCGACGAGTGCGCCAGATCTTTCAAGAACCAACGGACGGAGATCGAAAAGCATGCAACTGAAGATCGGCTTCATCAACTCCCAGCGCGAGCTCGCCATCGACCTCGATAAGAACGAGGTTAAGCAGGCGGAACTCGTCGAGGAGCTGCAGAACTTCCTGACCGAGGGCACCGCCACCACCACCGTGGTTGAGGACGCCCGCGGCACCAAGACCGTCCTGCTGCGCGAGCAGATCGCCTACATCCAGGTCGGCGCCGAGAAGCCACGCTCCGTGGGCTTCATCTGATCCATTTCAGGACAGATAGAGGTTGAGCGAGGTGAGTAACCCCCAGGGCGCGGGTAGCGAGGACACACCGAACGGGCCGCGTCACCGGCGCGCGCGCCGCGAGGAGTTCGCGCTGCCCGAACCCGAACACGCCCGCACCCCGCCCCGCATTGACCGGCGCTCCCAGGGGCAGGGGTCCAACTGGCTCAACTTCAGCGACCCGCGCGTCCGCATCGGGATCGTCGCGGTCCTCGCGCTGGTCAGTGTGCTCGTCCTCGTCGACGCCTTCCGAGGGGCAGGGGAGGACGCCGCCACCGACGTGGCAGCCACCAGCAACAGCGACGACCCCGCCGACGGTGCAACCGGACCCGTCCCCGGTACGGGCTACGGGGATCTGCCGACCGGGCAGCTCCCGCCCGGCGGACCGGTGACCGAGAACAGCAGCGGCAACTTCCGCACTGTCGGCGCCCCCGGCCCGAAGGTTGGCGACGGGAAACTCTTCACCTACACCGTCGAGGTCGAGGACACGATCAACACCGCCGCCTTCGGCGGGGACGACGCCTTCGCCTCGACGGTGGACGCGATCCTCTCCGACCCGCGCGGCTGGACCGGGCGCGGCAAGTTTGCCTTCCAGCACGTCGCCGCCGGTGAGCTGCCGGAGGGCAAGGAACCCGACCTGCGGATCCAACTGGCCTCCCAGGACCACACCCACGAGGTTTGCGGCAACACCTTCAAGCTGGAGACCAGCTGCTTCTACTCCGACGGCAACCGGGTCGTCATCAACGAATCCCGCTGGATCCGCGGCGCGATCCCATTCCAGGGGGACCTCGGCGCCTACCGCCAGTACGTCATCAACCACGAGGTCGGCCACGGCATCGGATTCGCCGCACACCAACCCTGCCCGAAGGACGGGCAGCTGGCCCCGATCATGATGCAGCAGACCTTGAGCGTGGATAACCGCGTGTTACGGGAGATCAGCAACGAGGACATCTACGGGGAAAGCGACTCCACCTGCCGTGCGAACCCGTGGCCCTACCCGGTTCCGGAAGAACAATAAGAGGTGATTCGCCGTGAATGACGCCCGCCCCGCCGGAACGCTGCAAAGCCCACCGCCGGCCCACATCCTCAACGGATTCCACGCGCACGTGGACAATCCCGTCCAGCTGGACCAGCCGTGGTCATACGGCTGGCGCTGCGACCGCGCGGTGATCTCCCTGGCCGAGGAACCGATGCGCGCTTCCTGGATCGCCAAAACCACCGCGAAGATGCGGCCCGCAGGGGTCGGCGTATCGCGCCCCATGCTCTCCACCGATGGCCGGTATACGGTCTCTGGGTGGCGGGCACGGACCTTCCTCTCCGGGCACCGCGCGCCCCGCTTCGACGAGATGGCCGCCGCCGCACTACGTATTAACGAATCCCTCCGCGGCCTGCCGCGACCGGAGTTCCTGGCACCTCCGGAGCTCACGGGAACGTGGGGGCAGACAGAGATCTTCGCCGCTGCGGATGCCGCAGCCTTCGCTGAGCAGCCTCAGGAATGGATCGCCCCGGCCATGGACGCCACCGCCGTGCCCCGGAACGACATCGCCGAAGCCCTGGCCAAGGCCGTGGAAATCACCGCACTGCGCACCGAGATCACGGCAGAAGACCAGCTGGTCCACGGCGACGTCATTGGCTGCATGATCTTCGACGGTGCGGCCGACCCCGCGATCACCGACCTCGTGCCCGTGTGGCACCCCACGGGCTGGTCGGTCGCGCTGCTCGTCGTCGACGCGATGGCCTGGGGAAACGGGGACGACGCCCTGCTGGATCGCTGGTCCCACATCCCGGACTTCATGCAGCTCGCCCTGCGCGCGGTGCTCTACCGGCTCGCGCTGCACGCCATGCTGCCCAACTCGCGGCCGGAGGCCTGGCCGGGGCTGTCGCGCACCGCGGACGTCATCGCCGCGCGCGAGCAGCAAAACGAGGCGCGGCAGGAGTGGGAAGACAAGGACGAGGCTGCGGAAGATGCCAGGGAACACGTCGGGGACAACGCCGAGGAATCGGTGAGCGAGTCGGCGGGGGAACCGGATAGCGACGAGGTCGGCGAGGATGCCGACGAGCGTGGCGCCGAAGATGACGAAAAGTAGCCTGAGCAGGGGAGAGAGTAGGAAAATCGAACACCGCCGAAGGAATCGGCGGGGCGTGTCTGCACCGGGTGCCATACTGATGGCATGACGGACACAGCCAAGAATCAACAGCCGACCGCCGTGGCCTCCCCGAGCACGCCGGAGGACCGCCTGGGGGCGCGCGAGGCGGCGAAGGTCGTGCTGCAGCCGCCGCGCCGGGTGGGGGAGGACGGCCACGGGTGGGACGGGCTCGCCGGGGCCATCGTCACCGGTGATGAGCGCATCGATAGTTCCGCACCGTGGACCGTTCTCGGTGGCCCGGGGACAGGCAAGACGAGCCTGCTCGTTGACACGCTGGTCCGCTTCCTCGCCGCGGGTGGTTCGGCGGACGAGGTCATGGTGGTCACCCCCACCAAGGACGCCGCCACAGCCGTGAACACCCAGCTGGTGGCCAGGCTGGCAAACATGAGCACCTTCGCGGCGACGCGCACGCCGGTGCGTTCCGTGCACTCGTGGGCTTTCGCCGCGCTGCGCAGCATGCTGCTGGCCAGCGACCGGGAAGCGCCGCGGTTGCTCACCGGTGCCGAGCACGATGCGGATGTGCGGCTGCTGCTGGCCGGGCACGCGGAGGACGGTGCGGGAGCCTGGCCGGAGCACATCAGACCAGCGCTGGGGTATGTGGGATTCGCCCGCCAGCTGCGCGACCTGCTGCTGCGTGCCGAGGAGCGCGGGGTGGGGTCGGGCGAGCTCGCCGCGCTGGGGGAGAAGTACGACCAGCCGATGTGGGTGGGGGCTGGGCAGTTCCTCGACGAGTATCGCCAGACGAGGCGGCTGGCCCAGTCCATCAGCCTGAACGCCTCCGAGCTGCTGCACACCACGCTGCAAGAGATGGCCGATGGTCCGGGGCGGGCACAGCTTGACCGGTGGCGGGAGAAGCTGCGGCTGATCCTTATCGACGATGCCCACAACTTGGACCCGGCGGCTGCCGAGTTTCTGGAGCAGTTTTTCGCCCCTGACACGCGGGTTGTGCTCGCCGGGGACCCCGACCAGTGCGTATTCCACTTCCGCGGGGCGGACGAAGAACTGCTCAGCAAGTACGCCGCCGACGAGAACCACTGCGTGGTGCTGAGCAGCTCCCAGCGCTTCGGAGCTCCCACCGCACGTGCCATCAATGCGCTGACCGGGCATCTCCCACACGTGGACACCCGCATCCCGCTGCGCGTGGCTGAGGGCGCTGAGTCAGCCCAGGACGCTGGGGCAGGGGAGGATGCTGCGCCGGGTGCCGACGACGCTGGGGACACGTTCGGTGCCGCGGGGGAGCGGAACCAGCCGATCCGAGTGCTGCAGGCGAACTCCGGGACCGCCGAGCGGCTGCATATCACTGACACTCTGCGCCGTGCCCACGTCCGCGACGGTGTGGCGTGGCAGGACATGGCCGTCATCGTGCGCTCCGTCGGGGAGATCGGCCCGATTCGGCGTGCCCTGCTGACCCACGGGGTGCCCGTGCGGGTGGACCAAACCTCCATCATCCTCGCGGAACAGCCCCTGATCCGGCTGCTGCTCACCGCCCTGGAGGCCACCTACCGGCCGCTGGAGAACTCCGAGGTGCGGGTACTCATGGAATCCATGGTCGGTGGCGCCGACCCGATCATGGTGCGCCGGCTCGAGCGCGTGCTGGCCCAGGCGCTGGCCCGCCAACGCCTGCAGGGCAAGCCGGTGCCGGAAAATGCTGCGGGTCTGCCATACCAATCCAGCGACGCGCTCAGCGCCCTGCTCAACGGCACCGCCAGCGCGGAGGACACCGCCGAGTGGACCATGGGATTCAACAACCGAGAGCTGCAGATCCTGCAGGACATGAGCGACGTCCTCACCGCGGGCAGGGAGGCACAACGGGCGGGGCAGTCCGTGGAGATGGTGCTCTGGGAGATCTGGAAGGCCACCGGGCTGGACACCCGCCTGCAGGAACGAGCCCTGCGCGGCGGGACCTTTGGATCCCAGGCGGACCAGGACCTCGACTCGGTGATGATGCTCTTCGACATGGCCGGAGACTTCGTCGAACGCCACCCCAATGCTTCGATCCGCACTTTCTGCGAGGAAGTCCGCGCCCAGGAGCTGCCCACCGGCGGCCGTGAGCGCGGGATCGCCAGCAACGCCGTGGAGATCCTGCCCGCCCACGCCGCCGTGGGCCGCCAGTGGCACACCGTGGTCGTCTCCCGCGTGCAGGAAGGCAGCTGGCCCGCCGGGCCCACCGTGGGCGGGCTCTTCGGACAGCTGGAGCTCGTTGATCTGCTGGACCGCGGCATTGAGCCCGGCACGCGGGTCTCGCGCGTGGCGAGCGCAGTCCATGAGGAGCGGAGGCTATTCCTCGTCGCCATCTCGCGGGCGACGCACAACACCCTGGTGACCTGTATCGACAACGCCAGCGTAGAAAACGGCGTGCCCTCCCGCTTCGTCGAGGAGATCACCGACGCGCCGGGCACGGCTGTGCCACTGGGAACCTTGGACCAGGCTGAGCAGGAAGATTCGCTGGAGCAGGAGGCCGCGCCGGGCGAGCCTGTGCAGGGGGAGCTTGGGCTAGGCCTGGAACTGGGTGAATCTGCGCAGCAGGGTGAAGCTGCAGCGCAGGCCAGCTCGGCCGAGCAGATGAGCGCTCTGCCGCGAGTGCTCGCTCTCGAGCCACTCATCGCCGAGCTGCGCAGCGTGGTCACCGACCCCACTCAGCGGCACCACCGCCGTGTTGCCGCCGCGCGCAACCTCGCCGCGATGGCCGAGGCCGGCATCTTCGGCAGCCACCCCGTCGACTGGTGGGGCCTGGCCGAACCCACCACTATGGAGCGGGTCACCGACCGGCGCGGCGGGGTCTCCTTGAGCCCCTCCAAGCTGGACAACATCGATAACTGCGCGCTCAAAACCTTCTTCGACGACAACCGCGGGGCGCAGGAGGAAACCAACCCCATGCGGGTGGGTACGGTCGTCCACGCCATCGCCCAGGCCATCGTCCAACAAGACCTCAGCCTGGAGGACGCCCACTACGCCGCGCGCACCGCACTGAAATGGGCGGTCGTGGGGCCAGCATTCGAAGTCAACGCAGCACTCGAACGCTGGGAGCAGGGCATCGCGAACCTCCACAGCTGGATCACGGAAACCTGCACCCAAACCGAGGGCACGGAATGGGAGGTCGAGCAGCAGCTCGACACCACCCTGGGAACCCTGCCCACTGGCGAGGAGGTTTTCCTCCGCGGCCGCATCGACCTCATGGCCACCGATGAGGGCGGTCGGGTGGTTGTCTACGACTTCAAGACAGGGAAAAGCACCAAATCTGCGGCCGAAGCCCAGGCCAGCCGCCAGCTCGGTGCCTATCAATTCCTCGTGCAAGCGGATCGCGGCAAGCAGCCATATGGTGCGCACCTGATCTATCCCGCCCCCAGCGAAGGGAAGCTCAAGAAGTCCAGTCAGCCGGATTTCTCGCCCGAGCAGCTCGCCGAGACCAAACAGAACCTGCTTGCCGCCGCCGAGCAAATCAGCGAGCCTGTGCAGATAGCCACGCCAGGCGATGAACAGTGCAAGTACTGCAATTACAAGCTGATCTGCCCGGCTAAGGACGCCGGAAAAACCGTGGTGAGCTCATGAGCCCACACCAGCCATGCTCCGAGAGCACACACAACACCCATCACCCGACCCCGCACAGCGCACAGCAGCGAAAGGCAGCAATGCAGGAACCAGCCGGCGGAATCATCAGCCCCGAGGAACTCGCCACCCGGTGGCTCAAACAGCCCTACCCACCCACCCCGCAGCAGTCGGCAGTCATCAGCGCGCCACCGCAGGGCAGCTACATCGTCGTCGCTGGTGCCGGCGCCGGCAAAACCGAGACGATGGCAGCCCGCGTGGTCTGGCTGGTCGCCAACGGCTACGTCCTGCCCGAACACGTCCTGGGCCTGACCTTCACCCGCAAGGCCGCCAACGAGCTCGGCCAGCGTATCCGCGGGCGGCTGGAAACACTGGCCCGCAGTGGCTTCCGCGAGCAGCTGCCCGCCAACGACCCGCGCCACGAAGCGTTGCGCAATATCTCGCCCGCGGTCTCCACCTACGACTCCTACGCCGGCAACATCGTGGGAGAGTACGGACTGCTCGCCCCCGTGGAGCCCAGCGGGCGGATCATCAACGCCGCCGAAAAATGGATGATCACCCGCCAGCTGCTCCTTGATCACGACCGCGAGCTGCAAACCTCACGCTCGATGGACAGCATGATCGATTTCATCCACACGCTCTCCGAGGAGATGGATAACCACCTCGCAGAACTTAAGGACGTCCGTGGCGAAACCGAAGCGCTGATCGACGCGTTCCAGCAGGTCGAACACGGCGTGGGCAAGCCGCTTTCCCTCAAGGCATACGAGTTGCGTGACGCCAACCAGGAGCGCCTGGATCTGCTGCCCTGGATCCCCAAGTACTGGGAGCGGCTGAAGGAGCTCGATGTGCGCACCTTTGGCCAGCAAATGACCCTCGCGGCGAAACTGGCCTCCGAGCATGCGATCGTCGGCCAGACCCAGCGCGAACGCTTCCGCGTGGTCATGCTGGACGAGTACCAGGACACCTCGCACGCTCAGCGCGTGCTGCTGCGCTCCCTCTTCGGGGACGGACAGGACGACGAGCTCGCCGTCACCGCCGTGGGCGACCCCATGCAGGCGATCTATGGCTTCCGTGGGGCGACCTCCTCCAACCTCGGGAACTTCGAAGCCGACTTCCCCTTCCGCGGGCAACCCGCCCAGAAGCTCGAGCTAACCACCTCCTGGCGCAACCCCGCGTCCGTGCTGGAACTCGCGAACGTCGTTTCCTCCCGGACGCTGGGCGAGAGCCGCACCGTCTCCGAGCTGAAGCCCCGCACGGGCGCCGACGACGGAGAAATCGAGGTGGCCTTCTTCGACGAAGAGGACCAGGAACTCGAATGGCTCACCGACCAGCTGCAACAGCGCTGGGAGAGCTTCAAGAAACGCAAGGAGGCCGCGGCCGTATCGGGAGAGAAGATCGACCCCTTCAGTGCGGCCGTGCTCGTACGGAAAAACAAGGAAGCCCTACCGATCTTCGAGCTCCTACGCGCCAAGGGAGTGCCGGTGGAACTCAGCGGCGGGGCGGGGCTGCTGGACATCCCTGAGGTCGCGGACGTCTACGCCACCCTGCGCGCCCTCGTCGACCCGGAGGACGATCCGGCCATGCTCCGCCTGCTCACCGGCCCGCGCTTCAACCTCGGGGCTCGGGATCTGCAGATCCTCGCCCGCCGTGCCCAGCAGCTCCAGCGCCGCGCCAAGGGGGACACCGACCCAGGGGAGATGAACCAGACCAGGGCCGGGGGAGAGGACCCGTGGATCCACAATCCCGCCTACGAGGAGTTGAAAAGCCTCGAATCCCCGCTGCGTGAGCAACTCCTCGAAGCGATCCCCAACCCCGCGGACGCCACCGTGGGCTTGGCAGACGCCATCGCGGACTTCGCGGATGCCGAAGAGCAAGGGATGAGCCCGCGGGGCGCGCGAGCCATCGCCGAACTCTCCCGCGAACTCGGCCACCTGCGCCGCAACTGCCTCACCAAGCCACTACCGGACCTCATCGCGGACATCGAGGACATGATCGGCATCCGCACCGAGGTGCTCACCCGCTGGCACCGCAACCCCGATGACTCGATCGGCACCAGCCACCTCGACAAGTTTGCGGAGATCGTCCAGGACTTCTCTCGGGTGGGCGGTAGCAGTGCATCCGCCTTGGTGGATTACCTGCGCGCCGCCCACGAGCACGACGCCGGCCTGGAACCCGGCGAGATCGAGGCGAAAACCGATACCGTGCAGATCCTCACCGTCCACCGCTCCAAGGGGCTGGAGTGGGACATCGTTGCCGTGCCCTATGCGCACCGCAAGAATTTCTACGACGCCGAGGCGCCGGGGATCATCATTGACCGGTGGATCTCGAAAGCCGAGCTGCTGCCCTCCAGCCTGCGCGGCGACGCGGAAACCGAGGGCGAACCGGGTGGCTACCCGATTTACGACATCAGCCACGCCGAGAAGAGCGCGGACCTTACCAACGCCGCTGAGGCCTTCCGGGCCCAGCTGCTCGCCACCGAGGCCCAAGAGAGCGAGAGGCTGTTCTATGTGGGCATCACCCGCACCGAACGGGTGCTGCTGGTGAGTGGCTCCGCCTATAACCCGGGCAACGATACCGCCGTGGACCCTTCGCTGAACCTGGTGCTGCTGCGAAATCGCATCACTGATTCCCGTGCGCCGCTGGCCGGGGCGAGCGTGCACACCTGGTCTGACCTGGGGCGCACCCCGAGCAAGAAGGATGCCGCGAGGGTGGACAAGGGCAAGGCCACCGAGATCGATCACTACCTCTATCCCACGCCTGAGCAGCTCATCGCGCGAGAGGACTACGCTCTTGAGCGGCTCCGCACTAAGGATGGTGGCGAGCAGGCCAGCTGGCCGCAGCCTGCGCCACTGGCCAGCCGGCCCGGTGCTGCCGAGGGAGCGGGCATGATCGTTGACGCGCTCGGCGCGGCAACCACCGGTGACCCCGCCACTGAATCCGCCGCCAGCCAGGACATGCTGACCCGCCAATGGGACGAGGAAACCCGCCTGCTGATCCAAGAGCACCTGCAGCGCACCCTCACCGCCGTGGAGGTTCCACTCGACCCGATGCTCACCGCAACCCAGGCAGTCGCGATGAACCAGGACCCGGAACAGTTCGCGCGGCGGCGTCGTCGACCCATCCCGATGCAGCCCCAGCCCTACGCCAAGCGCGGAACGGCCTTCCACAACTGGGTGGAGCAGCACTACAACCAGGCCATGCTCTTCGACGAGGACGAAATGCCCGGCGCCTCCGACGCCACCCTCCAGGATCCGCAG
>JBHWRM010000069.1:0-3890 GCA_043426695.1 Corynebacterium sp.
AAGGACGCGCTGGACGACTTCCTCGCCGACCGCGACGTCGCCGTCCCCATCCGCCCGCTGATCACCGTGACGAGCACGCAGAACTTCGACCTGGCAATGCGCGCGATGCGTGTGAACTCCTCGCACGTGGCCGCGGTCGTGGAGAACGGGCGCACCATCGGCCTGGTGATGCTGGAGGACATCATCGAGGAGCTCGTGGGCACCGTCCGCGACTGGACCCACGACTAGAAGTACTAGATCCCCCGAAGACAAGAGGAGGCAGCGAAGGCCTGCATGGCTACTGATACGCAGTTATCCCCCACCCGCCCGGCCGAGCGTGTCTTGGGCTGGGCTGAGTGGCAGGCCCGCAAGGCTGCCCACATTCAGCGGGTGGAGTCGCTGACCGCAGCACACCAGGCGCGCCGCAAGCAGGGTGAACGCCACCCAGTGTGGGACTTCCTCTTCAGCTACTACCCGGTGACCCCGGGAAAGCTGAAGAAGTGGCACCCGGGGCTGGGTACCGCCCTTCAGATCCGCCCGGACGACTCGGTGGAGGGCTTGCCGCAGGTGAAGGATTTCTACCACCGCGTTGGGGATACCTGGCGGCTGGATCCGGCGGCGTTTCTGGCGCGCCGGGGCGAGACCGCCCGGTTCATCCGGCGACTGCTCGCTGCGACGGCTGCCCGGCCCGCGGTCTTAAGCTGCTTCGGGCTGCACGAGTGGGCGATGGTCTACCGGGATGCCCCGCGGCACCCGGAGCCACTCCGGCTGGGTGCGGCTGGCATCAACGACGTGGTGGAGTCCCACGAGCTGAAGTGCACGCACTTCGACGCCTTCCGGTTCTTCACTTCTTCCTCTGCACCGATGAATGCGAATCAGCTCACCCGGGAGGGCCAGGAGCTCTTTGAGCAGCCGGGCTGCCTGCACGCTGGCATGGATCTGTATAAGTGGGCGACCAAGCTGGGCCCGGTGGTGCCGGGCGAGTTGTGGGTGGACTGCTTTGAGCTGGCACGGGACTTCCGCCAGCTGGATATGGAGGCCAGCCCTTATGACCTGCGGGAATGGGGTTTCGAGCCGGTGCGCATCGAGACCGCCGAGGGTAAGGCGGAGTATGTCCGCCGCCAGCGGGAACTGACCAGCCGCGCCCAGGAACTGCGCGCCCAGTTGCTGGTGCTCCTGGATCTGCTGCTCAGCCAGGAGGATCACCCCCGGCGGGCAAAGCAAGACGCGCCGGGCACGTGATCCAGGGTCGAGGTGCACCGGGCTGCACTAGACTGAAGGTTTGAACACGATTTTTGGAGGGTCGATGGCGCGTCACGCGAGTGGTGAGAATAACTTCAAGGTCGCCGGGTGGGTCTGGGCCGTGTTGATCGCGGTCGTACTAGTCACCGCACTGATCATCGGCTGGTCAGCGGTGTCGAAGAATAACCAGGAGACCGTGGCCGCCGAGGAGTGCGCGGAGGGCGACTACGAGCTGAGCGTCTGGGCCGCGCCCCAAGCCAAGGCGGCGGCTGAGGAGCTCACGAAGTCCTATAACGACGCCGAGCGCGTCGTCGCCGATCACTGCGTCACCGCTTCCATTTCGGAGGTCGCGGACCGCGACGGCCTGTCCAAGCTGGACTCCGAGGTCCCTGCAGCGTGGGTCCCGGAGGACGCCGCGGCGGTCCTCCCAGCCGCGAAGGATCACGGCGTTCGAGCCGCTGGTAGTGAGGCTCCGACCGTGGGCGAGCCAGCGCGTCCGGTGCTGCGCTTGGAGGCCGGCGACCGGGTGCCAGAGATTGGGCAACGAGCAGCCTCGGATTTCACCAGCTTCGCGGTTGAAGAGCAGAAGCTGCCGAGCACCGAGGTTGCTGCGCTCACCGGTGACAAGGCGAAGGACACCGAGAACGGTGAGGACAAGAAGGACGAAAAGGACGCGCAGGCCAAGGACGCTAAGAAGGACAAGGATGCGGCGAAGAAACCAGCCTTGGCCCGCGGCACGGACGTGACCTTCCTGCTCGATACCTCCGACGCGATGGGTGTTGTCGAGGGCGACGCCCGTCGCCTCGACGTGGTGCGTTCTGCGCTGCACTCCGCCTTCCATCGCGTTGGGGAGAACGAGGGTGCAGTGAGCCTGTGGAACTACTCTTCCCAGCTCTCCCCCGGCGCCCGTACCCCCTACCGCGTGAATGTCGACCTTTCCGTCCGCGACGGTGGTGCGGCCGCCGGTGCGGTGCTGGACCAGCTGAATGTTGGCGGCGGCAACCACGCAAACGTTTCCATCTCGGCGGCGCACAAGGCGGCGGTGGATTCCGCTGCCGCCGGCTCTGGGAAGCCGGCGGGTCGCATGGTCGTGGTGATCGCCGGTAAGAACCAGGACGAGCTCTCCGTGGAGCAGCTGAAGGCCCAGCTGGCTGCGGCCAACCCACAGGTGCAGCTGGACATCGTGGGTATCGGTGGCGATGTCGCTGCAGACGAGCTCGCGCAGATCGCGGAGGCGACGGGCGGAAAGTTCTACCCCGCCCGCGACGCGAAGGCCGTGGACGGGGTGTTGAAGGATATTCTTTAAGCCCCGCTGCGGTCAGGGGCAACGAGGCTTGGGGTTTCTCGAGTGGCTGCGGCCTAGTGTTGAGGCCACCGCAGCCATAGTCTCCGCGTAGTCGAATCCGACGTCGCGGAGTTCGGCGGGACTTAGGCCAGGCGACGGCGGCGACGACGCTCGGCGAGCTCATCGATCGCCGGGTCCTGGGAAATCTTCTCGGACGGGAAGCTCGTGATATCGCCGCTGAGCTCCTTCATCAGACCAGGAACGGCAATGCCGAATACACCCTGGCCACCATTGAGCAGGTCGATGACCTCCTCGGAGGAACGGCACTCGTAGACGGTCGCGCCATCCGAAACGAGGGTCAGGCCGGCGAGATCGTCCACGCCAAGGTTCTCCAGCTTGCTGACCGCCTTGCGGATGTTCTGCAGGGAGATGCCGGTATCGAGCAGTCCCTTGACGATCTTCAGCACGAGGATGTCGCGGAAGGAGTACAGGCGCTGGGAGCCGGAGCCGGAGGCGTTGCGGATGGAGGGCTTCACCAGGTCGGTGCGCGCCCAGTAGTCGAGCTGGCGGTAAGTAATACCTGCGACCTGGCATGCGATGGGCACGCGGTAGCCCACCTCGTAATCTGGCCCGTGCACATCGAAGAGTGCATCCTGCTGGCCGTCGTTTGTACCCATTCGCTTCTCCTGACCGTGGCTGCCTACGCGAGCCCTTTTGCTAGTTAAAGAATAGCCGGGTCGGCGGACACGTCAACCGCAAACCCTTAAGTTCAAGTTCAAGGTTAACATTAACATCGACAACAAACGACACATGTGTAACAACACACGTGTCAGATAACTTTTGTTTCCCCGGATTCGTCCCCGACCAATAACTAAGGCCCGCGCCCCTCCCCTTGCGGGAGGTAGGCGCGGGCCCAAAGCTCTAGAGAATCTAGTCGAGGTTGCCCTTCACGATGGCGGCGTTAAGAGAGAGCAACAGCGCAGAGACCTCACGAGCTGTTTCCGCAGAACGCTGGCGCGCGTTTTCGTCGCGGGCGTGCTTCAGCGGATCAGAAACGCGGGAGACCAGGTCGAGCTGACGGTGCGCGATGGTCATCATGGCCTTCAGGTGGCGGCCGTCGAGGCCGAACTCGCTCAGCCGGTCCGCCAGCTGCACGATCGTGATGTCGTCCACGCTGAAGAAACCGGACTGGTCGGCCGTTACAAGGCCGAGGCGGATCAGGCTACCGGTGAAGGAATCCTCCACACCAGCACGCGCCGTCAGGTCCGCGCGCGTCAGGCGGCGCGGCTCCGAGGTGCGGAACTGCTCCGCGGACATCGCACCGGCGATCTGGCGCTTGGCGTAGACCGGGGTGACCTTCCCGGCATCCATCGCGTCGAGCTGC
>JBHWRM010000070.1:0-13073 GCA_043426695.1 Corynebacterium sp.
GGCACGTTCGTCCCCGCGCCGGGGACCGCCCGCACTCCAGGGACGACGGAGCGGTCCGTGAGGTAGCCGTTGAGTTCGGCGACGTCGCTGGGGAAGTTCTCCGCGTTGCGTGGGTCGCGGCGCAGGGCGCGGAGGGTGTTCTGGTCGGTGCCAGGGGCCCGGCCAAGGCCCAAGTCGATGCGACCCGGGTGCAGCTCCGCGAGGGTGCCGAACTGCTCGGCGACCACCAGAGGGGAGTGGTTCGGCAGCATGACGCCGCCCGCACCCAGGTTGATGGAGTTGGTGTTCGCTGCCACGTGCGCGATGAGGACCGCTGGCGCGGAGCTGGCGATGGAGCGCATGTTGTGATGCTCGGCGTACCAGATGCGCTTGAAGCCGAGCTCTTCGGCGCGCTGGGCAAAGCTCACCGAGCGTTCAAAGGAGGCGCCTGGCCGTTCGCCGTCGAAGATCATCGCGAAGTCGATCAGGGACAGTGGGGTGGGATTCGAATTAGTCATGACCCCGTCTTACCACCGAGTACCGGGTGAGGGGGCGGCCGCTGAGGCTGAGCGCGGCGGTTGGCCTGAAGCGCTTGAGTGTTTGATGTTCCGGGCGGGACCCGCGGCCGGTGCGTGCACGGGAGTTATGGACGAGTAAAGGGCCTGCCGGGAGTCTCCGGCAGGCCCTTTCAGTAGGCGCAGAGCAGATTTAGCCGAAGCGGCCCGAGATGTAGTTCTGGGTCTCTTCCTTATCTGGCTTGCTGAACAGCTGCTTGGTGTCGTTGTACTCAATGAGCTTGCCCGGCTTACCGGCACCCGCGATGTTGAAGAACGCGGTCTTGTCGGACACACGGGCGGCCTGCTGCATGTTGTGGGTCACGATGACGACCGTGAAGCGGTCCTTTAGCGTGTTGATCAGGTCCTCAATGGCGAGGGTGGAGATCGGGTCGAGCGCGGAGCACGGCTCGTCCATGAGCAGGACTTCTGGCTCCACGGCGATGGCACGTGCGATGCACAGTCGCTGCTGCTGACCGCCGGAGAGG
This sequence comes from Corynebacterium sp., assembly GCA_043426695.1. Lineage (GTDB taxonomy): Bacteria > Actinomycetota > Actinomycetes > Mycobacteriales > Mycobacteriaceae > Corynebacterium. Next base: position 1,022 of record JBHWRM010000070.1, read on the forward strand.
CCGGAGCCCGGCTTGTCCAGACGGTCCTTGACCTCTTCCCACAGGTTCGCGCCGCGCAGTGCCTTCTCGGTCAGCTCGTCGGCCTCGGACTTGGAGAGCTTCTTGTTGTTCAGGCGCACGCCTGCCAGCACGTTGTCCTGGATGGACATGGTGGGGAAGGGGTTGGCCTTCTGGAAGACCATGCCCACCTCGCGGCGGACGTTGACCGGGTCGACGCCGGGGCCGTAGATGTCCTTGCCGTCCATCTTCACGCTGCCCTCGACGCGGGCACCGGGGATGACCTCGTGCATGCGGTTCAGGGTGCGCAGCACGGTGGACTTACCACAGCCAGACGGGCCGATGAAGGCGGTGACGGACTTTGGCTCGATGGTCATGGACACCCCCTCGACCGCGCGGAAATCGCCGTAGAAGATGTTCAGATCCTCGATGTCGATTTGCTTAGACATTTTTCCTCCAGTGTTTTGTATGCGCACCGCTTCGGGTGGGCGGGGGGAGCCGGTTTCTTTGGGACGTCGCCGGCTCGACGTGGGCGTTGAAGTTCTTCTTTTTGGGGTGCTGCTCCCGGGGCTGGCCCGGGAACAGCAGCTCCCGATGGCCTTAGCGGCCCGACTTCGGGGCGAGCACCTTGGACAGGATGCGGGCGCCGAGGTTGAGGAGCATCACGATGACGATGAGCACGAGGGCTGCGGCCCAGGCGCGGTCGGTGGACGCGATTGCTGCGGTACCAGGTGCGGTCGGGCGGGTGACGGAGTCGTAGATGAAGGTCGGCAGGGTGGACATCCAGCCGGAGAAGACGTTCCAGTTCACGCTCGCGGCGAAACCGGCGGTGACCATGATCGGGGCGGTCTCACCGATGACGCGGGCGATGGCGATGGTGATGCCGGACAGGATGCCGGAGATCGCGGTTGGCAGGACGATCTTCATGATGGTCTTCCACTTCGGCACACCCAGGGCGTAGGAGGCCTCGCGCAGATCGTGCGGCACCAGTCGCAGGATTTCCTCCGTGTTACGGACCACGACCGGGATCATGAGCACGGAGAGGGCCACGGCGGCGGAGATACCGGATTTGGCGGCCGTCAGGTTCTCCGGGGCGACCAGCTCGATCACCGTGGAGAACAGGGAGAACGCGAACAGACCAGCGACGATGGACGGGATGCCCGTCATGACGTCCACGAAGAAGGTGATGGCACGGCCGAGCGCGCCGGACTTCTTGTCGTTGGCGTACTCCACCAGGTAGATCGCGCAGAGCACACCGATCGGGATGGAGATGATCGCCGCCGCGAGGGTGATCAGCAGGGTACCGACGATCGCGTGGTGGAAACCACCCATGAGCTCGGACTCGCCGGCCGCGAACTCCTTATCGTAGATGCCCTTCATGCCCTCCATGGAGCGGTTCAGCAGGGAGCTGTTTTCCAGCAGCACCGGGCCACCCTTTTCAATCGCCATCCACAGCAGGGAGACCAGGGGGACCAGCGCGAGCGCGAAGGCGGAGGAGACCAGCACGGTGGCCACGCGGTCCACGGCCTTGCGCTTGCCCTCGACAGCGCCGGACCAGACAAAGGTCACCACCAGATTGAACAGGCCAGCCAGGAAAGCGGCCAAGGCGATGGAAAAGCCGTCCGAGATGAGAGCCGTGACGACGATCGCGGCGACAACGGAGGCAGCGATGATGGCGTAGGGGGCCCACTTCGGCAGGTGGTTGACGACCAGGTGTGAGGCGCTGCTGTTGCCCTTCGCGTGGGCCGGTGCGCCCTCACGTGGGGTGTCAGCGGTCGCGGTGTTCTTCTTGTCAGCCATGAGATCAGTGCCCCTTGACGGTCGTGCGTGCGACGATCCAGCGTGCGGTCATGTTCACGATCAGGGTGATGGTGAACAGAATCAGGCCGATCGAGATGAGTTCGGACATGCGCAGACCCGCTGCCTCTGGGAAGTTCTGCGCGATCTCTGCCGCGATGGTCTGGTTACCGGAGAGCAGCAGGGAAACGATGAGGCCGCCGGAGGAGAGCACCATGGCCACCGCCATGGTCTCGCCGAGCGCGCGGCCGAGCCCCAGCATCACGGCGGAGACGATGCCGGAGATACCGAAAGGCAGGACAGCCATGCGGATCATTTCCCAGCGGGTCGCGCCGAGAGCCAGAGCTGCCTCCTCCAGCAGGCGCGGGGTCTGCAGGAAGACCTCGCGGACCAGAGAGGTGATGATCGGCAGAATCATGATGGACAGCACCAGGCTGGCGGTGAGCAGGGTGCGGCCGGTCTGGGAGACCGCGCCGTCGTCATCCGGAGCAAAAATCGGGATCCACCCCAGGTACTTCGCGAACCACTCGTAGAGCGGGACGAAGCTACCAGACAGTGCCAGACCCCACAGGCCGTAGACGACAGAGGGGATGGCAGCCAGCAGGTCGATCGTGTATCCCAGCACCGGGGCCAGCTTGCGGGGCGCCATGTGCGTCGTGAACAGGGCGATGCCGATGGCAAACGGAGTGGCCACGATCAGGGAGATAATCGCGGAGATCAACGTGCCGATGATCAGCGGGAATACGTAGGGGAGGAAACCACGGCCACCGGTGATGGTCGACGGGTCGTCGAAGGACGCCTTGATGGTGTCCGTGGACTGCAGGAAAAGGAAGAACGCGACACCAGCGAGGATGGCGAGGATCAGGACGCCGGCGGCGAGGGCGAGGAAAGAAAAGATTCTGTCCCCGGGCCTGACGACGGTTCCCTTCTTTGCCTGCTTCGCGGGCGCAGCGGTGGCTGTGTCAGCTGACAAGAGAGCTCCTGTGCGGGGTGAGTCAGGGGTGGTATGGGGTGCAAATCAAAATGGCGGATTCGCGCCTGAAGCTGGGTTGGTCTATCGAGAGGTTTTTTCGAAAGACCAACCCAGCCTCGTGTTTAGGATGCGAGCGTTAAGGACGCGGGGCTATTACTTCTTGACCTCGATCTGGTCGAGGACCTTGGTGATCTTGCCGCGCAGCTCGTCGGAGATCGGGGCGGAGCCGGCGTTGTCCGCTGCAGACTGCTGGCCCTCCTCGCTGACGACGAAGTTCTCCCAGGCCTTGACCAGGTCGACCTTCTCCTGGCTGTCGTAGCTGGAGCAGACGATGTGGTAGGAGACCAGGACGATCGGGTAAGCGCCCTCGGCGTCGATGTCGCGCTTCAGCTCGACAGCGATGTCACCCTCGTGGCGACCCTCAGCAACCGGGGAATCGTCGACGACCTTGGCGGCAGCCTCTGGGGTGTACTCGACGAAGTCCTCGCCGACCTTGATGGCGGCCTTGCCCATGTCGTCGGAGATGGCGGAGGCGTCGGCGTAACCGATCGCGCCCTCGGTGTCTGCAACGAGGGAGACGACACCGTCAGTGCCCTGTGCAGCCTCGCCACCGTACTCAGCCGGGAACTCCTCGGCAGCCTCGTTCGGCCACTCGGCCTTGGCGGCCTTGTTGAGGTAGTCGGTGAAGTTCTTGGTGGTGCCGGACTCATCGGAGCGGTGGACGGCGGTGATCTTGGTGTCCGGGAGGTCTGCCTCCGGGTTCAGCTTGGCGATCTGTGGGTCGTTCCACTTGGTGATCTTGCCAGCGAAGATCTTTGCTGCGGTGGCAGCGTCGAGGTTCAGCTTATCTACGCCCTTGAGGTTGAAGGCGATGGCGATCGGGGAGACGTAGACCGGGAACTCGAAGGCGCCGTTTTCGCCACAGACCTTCTTGGACTGAGCGATCTCGTCTTCGTCCATGAAGGCATCGGAGCCGGCGAAATCGGCCTTGCCTGCCAGGAACTGCTTGCGGCCGGCACCCGAGCCGTCCGGCGAGTAGTTGATGCTCGCGCCGGAGTTCTGGGCGGAGAAGTCGGTGGTCCATGCCTGGATAGCAGCCTTCTGGGAAGAAGCGCCGATACCGACGATGTTGCCGGAGACCTGCTGGCCGTCGTTGCCGGAGCCAGCCTCCTGGTCGCCGGTGGCGGAGTTGCCGCCACAGGCGGTCAGGGTGAGAGCAGCTGCAGTCAGGACTGCAGCAGGAGCGAGGCGGTTGAGCTTCACGTAAGGAGCCTTTCTTCTTTCAACTACGTGCGGGTTTCCCCGATACGAGTGAAAAGATAAAAGGCACGAGTGACGGCCGGTTCCTTTTCAGGTGAACCTTAGGTGAAGTTTTGGTTCTCCCAGCTCAGAGGCTGTTTTTTTATGCCCGCTTTTCGCTGTGAAGACGCCTCTGGCCCGGGTTTGTTAACAAAACCAGGGCCAGAAAACATTCGCGGGGCGCGTGCTGCCGCGTCAGCGTTGCGGCTTAGTCCTGCTCGCCCTCCGGGGCGCCGGTCAGCGGCTTGCGGCCACTCTGGGTGTCGTACAAGCTCGCGAGAGTCGGCTCGAAGCTGCCGGTCAGCAGGTACTCCACACGGTGGGAGACGTTGACTGCCTGGTCGCCGAAGCGCTCGAAGTAGCGGGACATGAGCGTGACATCCGCAATCTGGCTCGGGGAGATTTCGCTGCGGGCGAGCTCGCCGATGATGGTGAACACGCGCAGGTGCAGGGTGTCCATTTCCTCGTCGATGGCGGCGATCATCGGCACGGCGGAGGTTCCCGGCTCGGTGAGGAGCTGGACGAGTGCGCGGCCAATGCGCACGGCAGTGGTGCCCATGTGGGTGAACACGTCGCGGAACTGGTCCGGGAGGGCGTTCTCCGGGTAGCGGATGCGAACCAGGGAACCGATGTGTCGGGCGAGGTCGCCCATACGCTCGATGGCCACGGACATCTTGAGCGCGGAGATGACCACGCGCAGGTCGGCGGCGACGGGGGCCTGCAGGGCGAGGACTTCGGCGGAGCGCTGGTCCAGATCCGCCTGCATGCCGTCAATGGAATCATCATCGCTGATGACCTGCTGGGCCAGTTCCAGGTCATTGTTCAGCAGCGCCTCCACGGACTTCTCCATGGCTGAGGTGGCCTTTTCGGCCATTTCGACGAGGCTGTCTGCGATAGATTCGAGTTCGTTGCGGAAGACTTCGCGCACTCGAGGTCCTTTCATTACAAATCCAGTGTGGGCGAGACCCACGGCAATTAAAGACGAGGCTTGCAGTTCGAGGTGAACTTGGAGTTTCAGTGGTGTGAATTCCACACGAAACCTCGCTCCCAGCCCCACCCGCGCCGTGGTTAGCCGCCTGCTTGCAGTTTAGAGTGGGGGCGTGGATGTGTTGCTCATTTCGCTTATCGCTGGTGCGGTCGGCGTTGTTTTAGGTGTTCTGCTCAGTCTCGTGTTTCGGGCGGTGGGGCGTCGTCGCCAGGTCGTCGAAGAGGACCCGGACGAGGGGCTGCCAGCCGGTATGGACGAGGTCCTTGCTGCACTTCCCAGCGCGGCCATCGTCATTGACTCGGACGGGGAGGTGATTAAGGCCTCCACCGCGGCCTACGCCCTGGGGTTGGTCGACGGTCCAGCTTTTGCTTCCCCGCAGTTGCAGGAGACTGTAGCCCGGGTGGCGGATCGTCGTATTTACGAGGACGTCAATTTCGTCATTAAGCACGATGCGAATGAATACTCCCGCCGCTTCCTTCACGCGGGTGTTGCCCCGCTGGGTAAGGGCTATGTGCTGGTGTTGTGCGATGACGAGACGGAGTTCCACCGCGTCGAGGCTGTGCGCCGCGACTTTGTGGCCAACGTGTCCCACGAGCTGAAGACCCCCATCGGTGCGATTTCGCTGCTGGCCGAGGCAGTGACGGACTACTCCGATGACCCGGAAGCGGTGCACCGTTTCGGGGGCAAAATCCAGAAGGAATCCACCCGGCTGGTTCACCTGGTGCAGGAGATCATCGACCTCTCCCAGGTCCAAGACAACGAGGGACTCGAGTCATCCGCCGTCATCGAGGTATCCGACGTGGTGGAGGAGGCGATCGACCGGGCACGGACGAGCACGGAATCCAAGAACATCACGATGAACGTCGCACTGAGCCCCGACCTGCGGGTGGAAGGATCCTTCGACCTGTTGGCTAAGGCGGTGCGCAACCTGGTGGATAACGCGGTCAATTACTCCAGCGCCGATACCGAGATTGGTATCAGCACGGAGCGGCGTGGCAATTCCGTGGCGGTGGTCGTCACGGATCATGGCATCGGGATGAGTTCGAAGGACACAGACCGCATCTTTGAGCGTTTCTACCGGGTGGATAAGGCGCGGTCCCGCAACACTGGCGGCACCGGCCTGGGGCTGTCGATCGTGAAGCACATCATCGCCAAGCACGGCGGCAAGATCAAGGTCTGGAGCCGCCCGGGAGAGGGTTCAACGTTCACGGTTCTCCTGCCGCTCGCGCACGAGGACCGGCGGTGCGATAACGAAGCATCCAGCGAAGTAGTGGCTGGCGGTTAGTCCGCCGGACTGTGAGAGAGGAAAAGGAAGATGACGAAGATTCTGTTGGTTGAGGACGAGGAGTCCCTGTCCGATCCGCTGTCCTATCTGCTGGAGCGGGAGGGCTATGACGTTTCGATCGCGGAGGACGGCCTGAAGGCCGTCGAGATGTTCGAGCTGCATGGCGCGGACATCATTCTGCTGGACCTCATGCTGCCAGGCCTGCCGGGGACCGAGGTGTGCCGCGCGATCCGTACGAAGTCCATGGTTCCGATCATCATGCTGACCGCGAAGGATACGGAGATCGATAAGGTCGTTGGCCTGGAGCTGGGGGCGGATGATTATGTGACCAAGCCGTATTCCTCCCGTGAGCTGCTGGCCCGTATCCGCGCGGTGCTGCGCCGTGGCCAGGCCCAGGGATCGGAGGGTGGCAGCACTGTACTGGAGGCCGGGGGAGTGCGTGTCGACGTGGACCGTTACGTGGTCACGGTACGTGGGGAGGACCTGCAGCTGCCGCTGAAGGAGTTCGAGCTGCTGGAGATGCTGGTGCGCAACGCGGGTCGCGTGATGACCCGTGAGCAGTTGATCGACCGTGTGTGGGGCTCGGATTACGTGGGGGATACGAAGACGCTTGATGTACACGTCAAGCGGCTGCGCACGAAGATCGAGGAGAATCCTTCGAAGCCGGAGCTGCTGGTGACCCTGCGCGGGCTGGGCTATAAGTTCAACGCCTAGGCATAAAGAAATCCCCCGGCAGGAAAACCTGCCGGGGGATTATCAGTGGTGGGCCATCAGGGATTCGAACCCCGGACCCACTGATTAAGAGTCAGTTGCTCTAACCAACTGAGCTAATGGCCCATCGTGCTGCGAGGTGAACACTGCTTTGCATGTGCTCTCCGTGGCAACGAGATGAAACTATATTAGGCTTTTTAAAACTTGGCAAATCGCCTGGTCATGGCGCAAAACTAGCGGCTTCATAACAGTGTTCTAACACTTGCCACGTTGCACATCCGGTTTGTCTGCCTGACCGGCTAAGCTAACCGGGTATTAGAAATTGCCAGCGGACCCGCCGCCCATCACGGTGGCAAGGGCCGCGCGAACTGCTGTCGATCATTTCCAATGCCCGCCCACCGTGTGAGCGGACATCACTGGGGAAGGCTGGAAGCCGGCAGCGCCCTACCTGGGAGCCCATGATGTTCTTTCTTTCGCGAATCGGTCAGCGCCAGGCCGGACGTGTATTGAATCCTCGCCGCGCCATCGTTGCCGCCGTCGCGGCAGCCAGCCTCGTCACACTCGGGGCGTGCACGATCGACACCGACCGTTCGACGGATGACACCTCCGCCACGGGGGAAAAGCAGGAGAAGAAGGTCGGAATCACCGCATCCGTGAAGGACGGAGCGGAAGGCGTGAACCCCACTGAGACGGTGACGTTGACGTCCGACAAGGCAATGTCCGACGTCAGTTTGATCGACGGTGCGGGCAATGTCATCGAGGGCAAGCTCAACAAGGACAAGACCGAATGGCGGAGCACGGGCGGAATGGAATACGGCTCGGCCTACACGCTCACGGCAACCAACGGTGAGACGGACCTGAACCAGACCTTCACCACGATCCAGCCCAGCGTCCTGACGAATGCTTATCTCGCGCCGCTGGATGGGGCCACGGTGGGGGTGGGGCAGTCCATCGCGTTGAAGCTCGACTCCGTTCCTACGGATCGCAAGGCTGTCCAGGACGCGATCAGCATCAAGACCGAGCCGAAGGTCGAGGGCGCCTTCTATTGGATCAGCAACACTGAGGTTCGCTGGCGCCCGGAGAACTACTGGAAGCCGGGAACCACGGTCACCGTGGACGCGAAGTTGCGCGGCGTGGATCTCGGCGACGGCCTCTACTCCGCGGACGACCGCAAGGCGAAGTTCACCATCGGTGACGATGTCCGCGCCGTCGTCGACGATGCCGCGAAGACGATGACGGTGACGAAGAATGGTCAGATGTTGAAGACGATGCCGACGTCCAACGGTCGCGATAATACGAAATGGGCGACCCCGAACGGCGTCTACCAGATCGGCGACCAGTACGAGGCGCTGACGATGGACTCCAATACCTTCGGCTACTCCGAAGCTGAGGGTGGGTACGTCACGGACGTGTCCTATGCGACCCAGATGAGCTACTCCGGGATCTACATCCACGCAGCCCCATGGTCGGTGTGGGCGCAGGGCAGTCAGAACACCTCGCACGGATGCATCAACCTGTCCATGGAAAACGCGAATTGGGTGTACCAGAACTTCAAGCGTGGGGACATCGTGACGGTGGAGAACTCCACGGGTTCCACGCTGCCGGGCTACGACGGCCTGGGGGACTGGAACATCGATTGGGCGACCTGGAAGGCCGGTAACGCCGGCGACGGACCGCAGTACTAAAACTGGGGGTTAGGCCCGCCACGCCCGCGCTGCGGCGCGGGCGGTGACGGCGGCCTTGCGGGTCGCGGCAACCCGAATCCGGCCCGCCATGATCTCTGCGACGCTGGCCTGGTCCAGCAGCTCCGTGAGCTCCGCGAACAGCGCGTGGGCGGCCGCAACTCCCCCTCGCGCGGTGGCGGGCAGCAGGCTAATGGCGCTGTCCGCCAGGGCGAGGTCGGCGCGGATCTCCGCGATATAGGTAGCCTTCTGCTGCTCGGTAAGGGGAGAGGCTGCTGGGGAGGGGGTCCTGCGAGGTGTGATGTCGGCGTTGCGGGTTGCTGAAAGATCGCTCGTGCGCGCAGGCCGGCTGGTCACCGCCTCGCCAGAGACGTAGTTTCGGCCCAGCTGCTGGGTGTCCTCGGCCATGTCGCGGAGGAAATTCACTTTCTGGAAAGCCCGCCCCAAGGCCAGTGCCCCCTCGTTGGCCTGGATGCGCCGCTGCGCGGACCACGGGCGCCCGCGCCGGGCGGAATCTGCGGCGAAGATGGCGTTGCACATCAGCCCAATGACCTCGGCGGAACCGTGGACATAAGAGTTGACGCTCGCGGCGTCGTGCACCGCGACAAGGGTGTCCTGGCGCATCGAGGTGAAGAAATCCCGCAGGTCGGCGTCCTCGATCCCGCACTCAGTGGCGGTCCGGGCGAAGGCGTGTAGCACCAGATCCGTGCTGAAACCGCGGTTACAGGCCTGGTATACCGCCTGCTCATAGGCATCGAGGGTGGCACGGGTGGCTTCGGCGTTGAGCCCGGCACCTGCGGCGACCCCATCGACGATCTCATCGGCCACCCGCACCATGGCGTAGAGGTTGCGCACATGGGTGCGCACCGGCTCGCGCAACAGGGATGTGGCCAGGGAAAAGCTGGTGGAATATCCCCTAATGACCTCAGTTGCCGCGCGCTGGGCCACGGCCGTGTACTTCTCCGCGGGGCTGGGGTGCGGACGGTGGGGGAGCTTCATGATGGAACTGACTCTAGCCCACCGGGTGCGGCCGACCGTTGCCCGCACCGTGCAGGGAGGCCAGCGTAGGCTGGTGGTGCTCCAGCGGGCGGCGCTACGTGCGCTCACGCTGAGAATCAGCGAAGCAAGAAAAGAGGAAGGGATGAGCAGTCATGGCTGCACAGGTTTATAAGGTTGAGGGCATGAGCTGCGGGCACTGCGAGGCCGCTGTGACCGAGGAACTCTCTGCACTGGGTGGGCTCAGCGAGATCGCTGTGTCCGCCGAGAAGGGCACCGCTGCCTTCGATAACGACGGCACCGTCAGCGAGGAGCAGATCATCGCCGCCATCGACGAAGCTGGTTTCGACGCAGCCCGCGCCTAAGCCAGCTAGAGCTGTTGCCGGTTTCTCCGGCTCCGCGTGAACAGGTAGGCCACTGAACCGAGAATCGGAAACACCAGGATCGCGAGGAACCACAGCAGGGCGGTCCGGGGCGTGTTCTGATCCTTAAACAACAGGATCAGCGCAGTTGCTAGCAGGGCGACCCACGCGACCGCCAGACCTGCCCACAGGAGGTCATAAGCTGGCGGAATTGTGTTATCACCCTCCACGGGGAGGGAATCGCCAGCGGCGAGAATAGGCATCATAGACCTCACTATAACGCGATGGTGCCAGCATGCAGGTCTCTAATGTCTAGAGGGGGTAGGGGAGCGGCTTCGTCATCGCGCGGGGTTCAACGGCAACGCAAAATCCCCGGCAGGTGAACCCTGCCGGGGATTTTCTCTGGGGTGACTGACGGGACTCGAACCCGCGACACCCAGGATCACAACCTGGTGCTCTACCAGCTGAACTACAGTCACCATCACTGCTCTAAGACAGCGAGAACTATATTAGGCCAGAACCAGAAAAGCGCCAAAACGCCAGCGTGGAGGCCCCGGGGTCTACCGTATCCCGCCACAAAACCGTGGCCTAGGACCAGGGCTCGACCGCAGCCTTGGCGGCCGCGAGGATCTGCCCCTTATCCGGCCCGGGCGCGTCAACCATGATTGCGTTCCGGTAGAAGGTCAGCTCCTGAATGGACTCCTGAATATCAGCCAGCGCCCGGTGGGAAAGCCCCTTCTGCGGCTGGCCCGCGTACACCTTGGGGTACCAGCGGCGGGCGAGCTCCTTGATGCTGGAGACGTCGATCATGCGGTAGTGCAGGAACTCGTCCAGCTTCGGCATGTACTTCGCGATGAAGCGGCGATCCGTGCCGATCGAGTTGCCCGCCAGTGGCGCGGCCCGCTCGACCTCCACGAAACGCTGCACGTACTCCAGCACCTGCTGCTCCGCCTCCGCGAGGGAAAGCGTGGACTCCCGGATCTGATCGGTCAGCCCCGACCGGGCGTGCATGTTCTGCACGAAGTCATCCATCTCCGAGAGCTCGTCCTCGCTTGCGTGGATGACCAGATCGATGCCCTCGTCAAGGGGGCGCAGTTCGGCGTCGGTGACGATCACCGCGATCTCCACCAGGACGTGGCGGTCGGGGTCCAGGCCGGTCATCTCGCAGTCTGCCCAGACGATGCGGTCGTTCTTCGCTACCTGATTAGGGGTGGACACTGTGTTCCCTGCGTTCCTTCGTTCTTGTTTTTAGTTCTGCTTCTTCGCTGCTTCCTCCGCCGCGACCTCGGCCGCCATCTTGCGGTAGAGCTTCGCCATAATCGGCGCGCTCACGCGGCGGGGGACGTAGGTGGACAGGAAGTTCATCGCCTTCGACAGCGGACCGGGGACGACGCGCTGCTTGTTCGCAGCCAGTGCCTCCAGCGTTTCGATGGCGCAGTCCTCGTAGGTGGTCCAGACGAAGTCCGGCACGGCCCGATCCACGCCGGTCTTCTTCTCTTCCTCCTTGACCTCCTCGCGCACGGGGCCTGGGGCTAGCAGCGTGCACTTGATGCCCTTGGGCTTCAGCTCGTAGTGCAGGGCCTCGGTGTAGGTGTTGACCATGGCCTTGGTGCCGACGTAGGTCGCGTTGCCCGGGATCGCCATGTTTCCGGCCGCGGAGCCGACGTTGACGATGCCGCCCTCACCGCGGGCCAACATTCGGGGCAGGACAGCGGCGGTGAGCTCGAATAGCGCGGTGGCGTTCAGCTCGAACTGGGCGCGTTCCCCGTCGTAATCGAGGTCGGTGAAGTCGCCGAAGGTGGCGATGCCGGCGGAGTTGATCATGATGTTGACCTCCACCTCGGCGAGTCGCTCCAGAAGCTCATCGACGTCCGCCTGCTCCGACAGGTCGCACGGGTAGACCTCGACGTCGACGCCGTGGGCGGCTTTGATCTCGGCGGCGATCTTTTCCAGCACCTCCCG